>JBCKWI010000020.1:0-27350 GCA_038922795.1 Gammaproteobacteria bacterium | reverse complement strand
TCCATGTGCCACTCGACAATTGGTTCCAGACATTGTTCTACCACCTACGTCCATGCAGGCGTCCTCCGGCTCGCGCTACGCTTGGCCGGAATGACGACATACATACAATCTACTAAATCAGAATTCTCCTTAAATCCACAATTTTCCACCAAAATGTAATGCGGTTAATTCGATGTTTTAAGGCTGGATCATTTACAATAATATCCAATAGAAAATCAAACTCCGGGAATCACCGCCAATGAACATCAAATTGCAGCAACAAGCCAGGTTACCGGGCAAACAGCAGATCGATAAAATTACCAACTGGATCATGCTCCTGCCGTTTCCGCTTAAAGCACCTGTAATCAAGCAGGTTCCTTACGCAGACATTTTGCAAGCACGACGCAATCGGCTGGATAAAAATACGGCGGACAAATCACCCGTTAAATTCGATTTGCCAAACAAGGCAGGTAGCCACGTATCATCAATCTGTATCAAGTCTGATATCAGCACATTTAATCTTTTGACCCTCGCCAGAAAACTGGTGGCTGCGCATCACGATCACCATGTCAAAGAACTGGGCATCATCGTCCACGGGTTTGATACAAAAACTGCAGAGCGTATGGCAGAAGCATTACTCGCAGCGGCTCTGGCAGCAGCTGCCGACATGCCAAAATTCAAGGAGAAAGAGAAGGCCAGGGCTAAATTACAAAAGATATATCTGTATGGTATTAATGCAGCGCATGGATACAAGCGTACCTTTGCGGAAGCGGAGGGCAATGCACTGGCGCGCAGCCTGAGTATATTACCGCCCAACATTTTAACTCCGGCGAGTTATCTTGAGCGGGTGAAACAACTGGCAAAAGAAAATAAATGGAAACTCGAATTCTATGACATCAAGGCGTTGAAAAAGAAAAAGGCCGGTGCATTTCTGGCAGTGGCGCAGGGCAGTCCGACTGATGATGCAGGCATTGTCCGCCTCAGTTATACCCCAACTGCCAAGATCATCCGCAAGGACAAACTCACACTGGTTGGCAAAGGCATCTGTTATGACACCGGCGGCACCAACCTGAAACCGGCCAATTCCATGTTCGGCATGCATGAAGACATGCAGGGCAGTGCAGTTGCCCTGGGAACATTGCTCACACTGACAAAGTTAAAGGTCAATTTCCCGGTGGAATGCTGGATGGCGTTGGCGATGAATCATATCGGGCCGAAGTCTTACAAACCCAATGATGTAGTCACCGCATGTGATGGCACCACCATTGAGGTTGTACACACTGATGCCGAAGGCCGCATGGTGTTGTGTGACACGCTGGCGCTCGCCTCGAAAGAAAAACCGAAACTTATGATTGATTATGCAACACTGACCGGCGCCTGTGTGTATTGTCTCGGCACGGCCTACAGCGGAATCTTTACCAACAAGGAAGAACTGTTGCCCACACTGATTGAAGCAGGACGTGACAGTGGTGAACGTGTCTGGTCCTTCCCGCTGGATGAAGATTACGACAAGATGCTGGAGAGCGACATCGCCGATATCAAGCAATGTTCCCGTGAAAGCGGGGTGGATCACATCCTCGCATCACGTTTCCTGATGCGCTTCGTCAAGAACAACGTGAAGTGGATACATATCGATCTATCCAGCAGCACACGCAAGGGCGGCCTTGCCCACATCCCGACGAACACGACCGGCTTTGGAATCAGATACACTCTCAATTTATTGCTAGACAAGAAAATCCTTTGATTTAACTCACCTTCCCCCTTGAAAGGGGAAGGCGTGGAAGGGGATGAAAGGTAAAGCAAGTTGAGCATGAGTAACAGATTATATTGAAAAATAATTTTTCGGAGAGCCACCATTAACACAACCTCAATCATTTTATTCATCATCGGCCTTATATTATTAACCGGTGGTGCGGAAATCCTCGTGCGTGGCGCATCCAGAATAGCGGTCACCGCCGGTATTACCCCGCTGGTTGTCGGTTTGACCGTTGTCGCCTTCGGCACCAGTTCACCGGAAATGGCCGTCAGTGTCATGGCTGCTTTATCCGGCCCGGCAGGTGCTGATATAGCGCTAGGCAATGTTGTCGGCAGTAATATCTTCAATGTGTTATTTATCCTCGGCATCTCGGCCATGATTACCCCGCTGGTTGTTTCCGTGCAACTGCTGCGGCTGGATGTCCCGGTGATGATCGGTGTCTCTGTGCTCATGTTGCTGTTGGCACTGGATGGCAGTATCAGCAGGCTGGATGGTTTGTTACTGTTTACCGGGATCATTATTTATACCGTGTTTGTGGTGATAGAAGGGCGCAAGGAACAGAAAAAGAACGTTGCGGAATTTGATCAGGAATTCGGGGAGGCGGCAAAGAGCAAGTCCCAGATTACCCTGGATCTGGTTTTCATCTTCGCGGGACTGGCGTTACTGGTCCTCGGTTCCAACTGGCTGGTGAAAGGCGCTATTGAGATAGCGCAATTTCTGGGCATGAGTGAGTTAATCATCAGTCTCACGATTGTGGCTGCGGGGACATCACTACCTGAAGTGGCCACATCCGTCATTGCCAGCTTGCGTGGTGAACGCGATATCGCCGTCGGCAATATCATTGGCAGCAATATATTCAATATCCTCGCCGTGCTCGGGCTCAGCGCAACCGTCAGCCCGACGGGTATTGGTGTTTCACCAATCGCACTTGGTTTTGATATCCCGGTCATGCTCGCCGTTGCGTTCATCTGCCTGCCGGTATTCTTCAGCGGGTTCCTGATCACCCGTACCGAAGGTTTCATGTTGATGGCCTATTATGTGATCTACGTCAGCTATTTGATCCTCTCCGCCACACACCATGACAGTCTTCCCCTGTTGAACTCCGTCGTCCTGTTCATCGTCATCCCGGTCACGTTATTATCCCTGGCCTTGGCGGTGTATCAGCAATTCAGGCCCAGGAAAGGGTAGCGATCCGGAAAATTTGTGCTTTAATTTAAGTGTTAAATAAAAAGACCGTTTAAATGGTCCGTTTGGATGGGAAGGGGGAGCTATGAAATTTCAAAAATCACACCTGATAACAACTACTGTGTTTGTTATTGCATTAACGTCCGGTTGTGCTGGCCCGACAACTACAAGGCCGGTTACAGACGATGCAGCAGTTGCACTCGAAGCCCAGAAACAACGTGAGTTTGCAGTAAAAGCAGCCTTAAGAAACCAGCAAAGATTATATAAAGTCGGATGGCCAATTCTGGTTTCAGGGATGCCATTGTGTGTAGACAGGAATCGCTGGGCTGCAGGGGCATTTTATGCCAACAAATATGATTTTCAGAAAGAAATGCAGGATACCGCGATCTCCTATCTGGGTATGAGTGATGTTCTGAAAGTACACACAGTCGTCGATAATACCCCTGTAGCAAGAGCAGGTTTAAAAGAAGGCGACATCCTCATCAGGGTTAATGATAAGCAAGCACCAGTGGGTGAAGGTGCGAGCAAGAAATTGACGGAAATCCTGAATGAAGAACTCAAGGAAGGAAAAGATACTACGTTCATAATCAAACGAGATGGTATTCAGGAAACACTGAATATTTCACCTGTAAAAATATGTGATTACCCCCTGGTTGTCGTTAATCAGGATGATGTCAATGCCTATGCGGATGGCAACAACATTGTCATTTTTCAGGGCATGATGGATTTTGCCAAGACTGATGAAGAGCTTGCCATGGTCGTTGCGCATGAGTTGGCGCATAACAACATGCGGCATATTGAAGCCAGGAAAACCAACTTCTTTATCGGCTTATTGTTCGACGTGCTGGTTACAGGGTTAACCGGCGTGGATATTGGGATCAGAAATGCAGCAGCCGGGGCCTATTCAAAGGAATTTGAATCAGAAGCGGATTATGTTGGTATGTATATTATGGCAAGGGCAGGTATGGAACTGGATAATGCCCCTGAATTCTGGAGACGCATGGGAACGCGCAACCCGAGATCCATAGAAGATAATTATCTTGCTTCACATCCATCTACGCCTGAGAGGTTTGTTTCTCTTGAAGAGTCAATCAAGGAAATTAAACTAAAAAAGGAATCAGCGCAGGAGTTGATGCCAAATATAGACGAGCATGCCAGGAGTAACAGAGAACCGCCACCTTCTCAAGCATCACAACTTGGGTTGAGCCGGTAAAAATTCATCAAGAAATCAATCGACACTTACCCTTTTGATTCCTTCTGATTTCTTAAATAAATATTAACAGACATTCAAGGGGGGCTTGGACATGTTTGAATTACTATTTAACCTGCCGGAACTGACATTATGGTTCATAACAATTATATCCATACTGACTATATACCTGTCGTTAATCAAATTTGATCACATTTCGGTCGCTTTTGGATCTACCATCTTAACTACGGTAGGAATTTTTGGATGCTTTCTGGGTATTGCATTAGGACTACTGCATTTTGATACAAATAATATACAGGGAAGTGTGCCGGACATGGTCGATGGAATAAAAACATCATTCTGGGCCTCTGTATTTGGGATTGGAGGTGCATTAGTTATAAAAATCCGCTTACTTGTATTTGGAGGGCCCAGTCGAAAACCGTCCGAAAAGATTCAGGCTGCTACTATTGATGACTTGGCCAATTTATTACAGGCATTGCAACAGTCCTTGGCAGGTAAAGAGGATTCAACTTTACTAAGCCAAATTAAATTGATGAGGCAGGACTCTAATGACAGATTGGATAGATTGCATAAGAGTTTCGAAACATGTCTTGAAAAAATGGCTGATAATAACTCTAAAGTACTTATAGAAGCTCTTGAGCGAGTAATTCATGATTTTAATACAAAAATAAATGAGCAATTTGGAGATAACTTTAAGCAATTAAATTCAGCTGTAGAAAAAATACTGGAGTGGCAGAAGGCGTACAGAAATCAGGTTTCTGAAATGATCGAGCAACAAAAAATATGCGCACAAAACATGACTGAGGCTGCAACTAGTTATAGTGATCTCGTAAATAAGGCTGGTGTGTTTGTTAATGTGGCCACTCAGTTGGAAACACTACTCAAAGTCAGTGAAATACAAAAAGATCAGCTGGAAAGCTCTCTTCGATCATTAGGTGAATTACTCACAAAAGCTTCTGGAAGCTTGCCAGAAATAGAACAAAAAATCGTAGAAATGACCAGGCAAGTTGGAGATGGTGTCCGAGCGAACAATGAACAAATGACTTCAATAATAAAAACAGTAACTCAATCAATTCAATCCAATAATACTGAAATGAGAAAGTTATTAACGGAATCTATCCAGAAAGCAAACGAAGAAATGGGGGCTCATATCAAACAAATATCAGAGAAGACAAAGGAGCAAGTAATTGCGCTCGATATAGCATTGGGCAACGAACTGACAAAATCATTGGAAACACTGGGGCGTCAATTAACTGCTTTATCACAAAGGTTTGTTGATGACTATACGCCTCTTACTGATAGGTTGCGCCAGGTTGTTCAGATTGCGCAGGGGGTTTAATTATGGATGGTCTTCATAAAAATTCATTTTCAATGCCTGATGAGGGTCATTGGATTCCATTGAGTGATTTGATGACAGGTTTAATGATGATTTTTTTACTCATATCATTAATTTACATGATTCAAGTAGAAACAAGCGCAAAACAAATTCAGGATAATGCAACCAAAATTGAGATTAAGTCTAATCAAATTAGAGAGATAGCAATTCTCTATGAGAAAATGAAAACGGAGCTATACCAGGATATGTATAAGGAATTTGAAAAGGATCTTCAAAAATGGGGAGCTGAAATGGATCCCGATACTACAATTCGTTTCAGAGAACCCGAAGTTCTATTCGCAACAGGGAAAGATGAACTAAAGCCTAGGTTTATAGAAATTTTAGACGATTTTTTCCCTAGATACATAAGAATTCTCACTTCAGAAAAATATCGGGATGTTATACAAGAAGTAAGGATTGAAGGTCACACTTCAAGTTTTTGGGCAAAAAGCGCATCTGATCAGGAGGCATATTTCAGAAATATGGAACTATCACAAGCAAGAACAAGAAGCACGCTGCAATATATTATGAGCATAGCATCAATATCTGAAGAATTACCTTGGCTAAGAAACTATGTTACTGCTAATGGTCTGTCATCATCTCAACTAATATTAAAATCAGATGGAACGGAAGATTTCGATCGATCACAACGTGTTGAATTCAGGGTAAGAACAGATTCAGAGTCACGTATCGCAAAAATAATTGAATCCACAGAGTTATGAAACTTCCTGATTTCACAAATCATAGTGGACTGAATGCATTAAGGGAAAAGATGGGAGCACATTCACTGGGTGAATTTAACCCACTTCTTGAGTACAGGCAGTTAACTATGGCCGAGATTGAGCAATTGGCCGGACAAGGTATAGATGTCGATCTTGAAAAGATTACAATTCTGCCTGATGGCACTCTCGCATATAAAGATAGCCGTATATTGCTATATATAAGAGATGTATATGACTATCACCGTCAGAGAAGACACCAAGAGTTACCCAAATTCCATGTGGCACACTGTAGAACGTTAGAGCAGATGAAACAAAATAACAGATTCGCCCGTTATGTAGTTGCCACTAGAGAAGATGGTTTATTCTCAATTAATCGTATGAATAATAATAGAATCATTAAAAGTGATTTGTTGGGGTTAAAAGTATGTCAAAATTGCCTTGATTATCTGACATTTGACGGGTTTGCAAGTGATCTATCAAAGGACAAAAGGATAAATATAGTAAATCAATTTTCTATTAAAAGATTTTTTGAGATTTTTCCTAAGTCACTTATCTATAACAAACCAGAATTTCGTGATGATATAGCACCTCTTAATGCTTATCCGTCCAATTGGGACTCAATCAGTCGCCAGGCCAAAGCAAGAAATAATTGGACCTGTAGTAAGTGCACGATAATTTTAAGTAAGACACAATATAGACATTACTTGCATGTACATCATAAAAATGGTCAAAAATGGGATATTAGGGATGCAAATTTAATTGTTTTATGTATTCGCTGTCACGCTGAAGAAGGACTTCATTCGCATTTGAAAAATACGCCAGACTATAAAAAATTTATCCAGCAATTTTCAATTTAAGAGATCATAACCATAATATGGGACTTAAGGCGATAGCTTCACGCAAACCCCACTCCACTGAATAAACCATAGGCAAATGAGTATTCATGCTTTGCCAGCTTACGCCACGATCTCCACTCACATATAAATTACCGGTTACGCTTTCGATTTATCCGGTGCAATTACGGTGTCGAAGCCGGTGCCGGCATGCACGGTGAGTTGGTTGAACGGGATCACCCAGCCGCGTTCGTTGCAGGTGTCAACACAAATACGCTGAATTATCCGGTTCAGGACAAAATAGAATTCCGCACCGTCGCCTTTCATGGTGACGTAAATCAGATAGTTGAGCGATGAAGCGCCAGCTTCCTGGAATTCAACCAGGATATTTTCCACATGTTGGCCCAGTTCGGACTGTTGTAACGCCTTTTCTATGGACTGATGCAGGATTTTCGGTACTTCAGTGGTGCTGATCGGCTGGTGCTGGTAGTCAATGCCGAAGGTGATTGACACTCCGAAGCCTTCTGACAGGTTGCGGGGTTCACCGACCAGGAAGTTGGTGGTGGCATAGGTCCGTATGGTGCCTTTGGTCCTGAGTTGAACAATCTCCGGGGTCTGGCGCAACACCTGGCCAATGGTGCCGTCGGACATCATCACCCAGTCACCGGTTTTGGTCGGGAACCAGGGTTCGTCTTCACGGTAGGGGCGTGATACCAAGCCAAGCATCTCCGACAATGGCAACCGTAACAGTCCTTCCAGTGCCTGGTTGTATAACCGTGAATACACCCCGAGCGAACGCACCATCCAGGGTAGACCTTTGTAGATCACCCGTTCGCGCTCACGCACTGCGCCGATGTTCAGCAGCAGTTTGGTCTCGTCGATAAATTGCGGCAGGTAATTGCGCAACCCCAGCAGTATGACGAGCAGCAGGATCACCGCCAGAACCAGCAGCAGGGTATCGCCGAGCACGTACAACACCATCAGTGCTGCCAGGATTGACATGAATATGGACAGCGCCTGGTAGCCATATGCCATCATTCGTCTGCCGGTGGTGGTAGTGATGGCACGCGTTCCGCCCCGCAAATACATGCGGTTGTAGAGCACGTACAACCCCTTCATCAGGAACAACGTCAGGAAAAATGCCGCGATAGAGAGCGCAAGGTTAAGTCCGCGTCCGGTAACAAATTCATTTATAGACTGGCGAATCTGTACAAACAACGTGTCGCCTTCTTCCTGCAGGACGTTGAGTTGTAACTGGCTGATCTCGCGTTCACGCTGGATGTCGTTCAGCCGCTGTATCCAGGTCTGGCGGACACTCTCAAGCCGCTGATGAGTGGCTTTATCCAGACTATCATCCAGCAGCCGTTCCACATTATTCAGGGCCCGCTGGACGATACGCTGTTGATTGTCCAGGATCGCCAACTGACTGTTCAGCCGCTCTATCTGGCGCGGTTTCTCGGTCAGTTCCTTGAGTTCCCGGAATAGCGGTTTAAGGATCTGTTGCAGTTCCTGCTGCCAGTTGAATTGCTCGTCCTGACGTTCCGGATCGAACACGCTGAGATCAACACCCCCCAATGCGATGTTCTCGAAAGACCGTCGCAGGTTGCTGATATCCGTTTCCTCCCGTTCAATCTGCCATTGCAGATCCCGGCGTTCGCTTTCGTCTTTTTCCTTCCCCAGTTGCTTGCGTAGTTGATCGATCTGGCTGCGCTTGTCCTGTAGCGATTTCTGGATCTCCTCCAACTGCTGCCGGGTCTGGAGCAGTTGGGAATCGACTTCGGACACCGGTTCTAGTATCGGTTCCTGGGCGTGACCGGGACTGGTCAGTAGCACCAGTGGACAGATAACGGCGATAATCAGGAGTGTTTGGCGATAGTTCACAGTATTCTCAGTATAGTGATTCAAACCAGTGCCTAGTATAACAAGCGAACGGCTGAAATGTAGATGACAAAACTAAAAACTAGAGGGATCGGAGCCATGTAAGAAGTGTTATCATTTGTATCCGGTTCCATGAATATAAATAATAAGGAAAATCAGTTGAGTAAAAGTAACCCCGCTGCCATATCCGGCGTCTATACTGGGAATAAACAACAAGTTTCGCCGGATATGCTGATCGAAAAATACCTCTCAACCCGGAAACTGTCGGAACAGATTGTGGCGGGGATGACGGCGGAGGATATGCAGTTGCAATCGATGCCGGATGCGAGCCCGGCAAAGTGGCATCTGGCGCATACTACCTGGTTTTTTGAGACCTTTATCCTGAATAACGTGAAAGGTTATCAGCCGTTTCACGAACATTTTAATGTCCTGTTTAATTCCTATTACAACAGTGTCGGCGAACAGTTCAAGCGTCCGTTCCGAGGCGTCTTGTCACGCCCGGCTGTCGAAGAAATCCTGGCATATCGCCATTACGTCGATGATGCCATGCATAAATATCTTGCTGATGACATCAGTGATGATGATCGGGCGATCATTACGCTGGGGATCAATCATGAACAGCAGCACCAGGAATTGATATTCACGGATATCAAACATGCCTTCTCTCTGAATCCCATGTTCCCCGCCCTGATCCGGCAACAATATACTGATGGTCCGGCGCAACCGTTAAAATTCATATCCTTTGCGGGTGGGCTTTATGAATGTGGGGCTGACGCTGCCACCAGCGAATTCTGTTTTGATAATGAAACACCCCGCCATCCGGTCCATGTGGTTCCCTTCAAACTGGCCTCGCGGCCAGTGACCAACAGCGAGTATGCAGAGTTCATTGCGGATGGTGGCTACGCGGACCCCCTGTTGTGGCTGTCTGATGGTTGGACATGGACCAATGAAGGAGGGCACACCTGTCCCGCCTATTGGCAGAAGCAGGAGGGGCAATGGTTTGAATTCACACTGGCGGGGCTGCAACCCCTGCAACCCAATGCGCCGGTCTGCCATGTCAATTATTTCGAGGCATGTGCGTATGCAACCTGGGCGGGCAAACGCTTGCCCACGGAATTTGAATGGGAAGTGGCTGCAAAGGGACAGCCAATTGAAGGGAATATGCTGGATATGAATGGATTACATCCGCGTGCAGTCCAACATGCCGGGCTGACACAACTCTTTGGTGATGTGTGGGAATGGACCAGCAGCGCCTATGGCGCCTATCCCGGTTTTAAACCGGCGCACGGGGCGCCGGGAGAATACAACGGCAAGTTCATGTGTGGTCAATATGTGTTACGCGGCGGTTCCTGTGTCACAGCGCCGGGGCATATTCGGGCGACTTACCGCAATTTTTTCTATCCATACAGTTTCTGGCAGTTCTCCGGTATCCGCCTGGCGTCTGATTGAGATGCGGACGCCCATTCTTAAAAAGATCAGAATAGTCGAATCCGCGGAAGATCCCTTTCTCAATGACGTACTGCAGGGATTGGGCCGGAAACAAAAGGGCCTGCCGTCGAAATATTTTTATGATGATGTCGGTTCAAAGTTATTCGACGAGATTTGCGGGCTGGAGGAATATTATCCCTATCACACGGAGCTGCGCATGTTGCCGGAAATCAGCCGGGAACTGGCAGAGGTGTTCAATGGCAAGATAGATGTTATCGAATTCGGCGCCGGTTCCCTGGTCAAGATCAGGTTGTTGCTTGAGTATCTGAATGGGGTCAGGCATTACGTGCCTGTTGATATTGCAGGTGATTATCTACGCAAGGCAGCTTTGGAATTACACAATGAACACAATGATTTTAGTGATATTGTAGTCACGCCGATTGAGGCTGATTTCACCAATTTGATTGAACTGCCGGACAACGATAACGGCATCACCCGGATGGGATTTTTCCCCGGCTCTACCATCGGTAATTTTTCACCAGTACAGGCGGTTTCGTTGCTGGATAAATTCCGCAAGTCTCTTGGGAAAGATTCATGGTTGCTGATCGGTGTGGATATGAAAAAATCACCAGCGGTTTTACACCGTGCCTATAACGATGGAGCAGGGGTGACAGCCAGGTTCAATAAAAATCTCTTGTTGCGCATCAACCGGGAGCTTGGCGGGACATTCGATGTTGATAATTTTGAACATTATGCTTTCTATAATATTCAGGAGGGACGTATAGAAATGCATCTGGTTTCATTGGTGGATCAGCAGGTATCGGTGAATGGCGTCAAGTTTTCATTTCAACGGGGCGAATCCATACACACGGAAAATTCCTATAAATATTCACCCGCTGAATTTTCAGAACTGGCCATACGTGCCGCGTGGAAGATAGAGCGTCAATGGCAGGATGCGAAATATCTATTCAACCACTATCTGCTGCATGCAGCGATATAACTGAAAGTGGCTGGCAACCAGATACGAGGTGCCAGCCACTGTATCAGTAACTAATCAATGGCCTTCATATTTGAAGGACAGCGATACCCGGGCGCGGTATGCAATGACCTTTCCATCTTCAACTTTCATATCAAGTTTGGTGACTTCCGCAACCCGGAGATTTTTCAGCGATTTAGCGGCAGCTTCTACAGCCTGTTTGGCCGCGTCTTCCCATGATATACTGCTGGTTCCTACCAGTTCGGTGACTCTGTAGATACTATCTGGCATTTCCTCTCTCCTTTTCTGTGTTTTAAAGTAATTATCGTCAGTCTAAGTATAGCAGTTGGAGAGAAGACCAAAGAACAGCCGTTTACCCCCAACCTGCCCAATGTTCCTGTTCCTGAAGATATCAATAAAGTTGTAATTCGCGCGCATTGTATCAGAGATGGTTTTGGCGGAGCAGAAATCACCATCAGACTTCCGGAGGAAAATAACCCGGATCAATAAAAAATTATAATCTGTGAACCCCGTCACTTATCTGCACAGGGGAGCATAAAACTTATTCCCCGCTTCGTGTCTAATGTTATGACCATTCAATATTGCTGTGAGGTTATAACTATGAACAAGATAAACCGTCATATACTCAGTATCCTGCTGACAGGCTCAGTTCTGTTGTCATCAGGTTGTGCGGTATATCCTGCGCACCAACATGATCCTGGCTATGGCCCGCCGCCACATGCGCCTGCGCATGGTTACCGGGCAAAATATCGTAATCATGATCTTGTCTATGATGCTCAACTTGGTATTTATATCGTGGTTGGCCTGAACGATATCTATTTTTCAGATGATCATTATTACCGTCATTCTCATGAAGGCTGGTATTATAGCCGCTATGTGGACCGGGACTGGGACAGGTACGATGGCAGGAAATTACCGCCAGGATTGGCCAAGAAATACGGCGGTAACGGGAAAGGCAAAGGAAACCGGGATTAAGTGTTAATTAAATCTTCACTGTTCATAAAGCCACTTGAGTAACTCATCCTGGATTAACGTACCGGTCGTATTTTGTATGCCGGTGTGATTATGTAATGTGACGATTACAAAGTGCCGGTTATTGCGGCTTTTGACATAACCCGCCATCGTGCGCACATCATTCAATAATCCGGTCTTGATGCGTATGTTGCCCAATGGAATTTTTCCATTCAGGCGTTTACGCATGGTGCCATCTCTGCCGGCGATGGGCAGTGATGACAGAAATTCCGGTTGCAATGGGCCGTGCCATGCATGCTCCAGTAATTTACCCATGGTACTTGCCGAGATTCTTTCCTGGCGTGACAGGCCTGAACCATTATCCAGTATGAGCTCCGGTGCCTGGATACCGATATCATGCAGCCACTGTTTTATGGCCTGGGCGCCTGAAGCCTTGCTGCCGGGTGCGCCCATTTTGATCTGGCCTATGGTCAATAATAATTGCCTGGCCATCACATTATTACTGTACTTGTTGATACTATAGATCACGTCGGTCAATGGCCTGGAAGTTTCCGTATTAAATGGTTTGCCGGTTGCAGGGACAAATCCACTTCTGTAATTCCCTTTGATAGTACCGCCCATCTCTTCCCATAATGACTTGAATACCCCAAAGACAAATTGATCGGGAGGGATGACTGATCGTTGTATCACCTGTTCACCACAAGCGGCGGGATAATTGCCGGTGAATTCTACAATAACCTGGCTGATTTGAGGGCTGACGTTCATATTGGCCCCGGTATCGGGTGCCCAGCATTTGCCGGTGACCAGTTTCAGATTATTACGGATTACGACATTATCGGCTGGCGGATCGGCATAAACCAGAACACCATTTTTTTGCGGAATCATGAAAAAATCCTGTGCAGTGAAATTTACCAGTGCTGCATGCGGAAAAGCGTTATAGGTGTGATAGGGTCTGCCATCAAAATCACCGGTTGAACCATTTTCAGTTTCAAACAGGCTATTATCGATAATGAAATCACCTTCAATATGTTTCAATCCTCTTGCTTGCAGGGTATGTAACATATGCCAGAAACTTTCTCGGGAAAGAAACGGATCGCCACCTCCCTGAAAGATCAGATTCCCTTTCAGGGTACCGTTACTCAATACACCATCAAGATAGAAGCGGGTTTCCCACAAATAAGCCGGGCCCAGCAGTTCCAGGCCGGCATAGGTGGTCAGCATTTTTATTGTGGAGGCCGGATTACGCGGGGTGTTCTCATTCAACATGATGACAGGCTGGCCGGTATCCAGATCAACCACATATACACTGAGGGTACTTACCGGGATCTTGTGCCTCTGCATGATGTTCGTGACACCCTGTGGCAGTTTGGAAACAGTCTCCGGGGTATAGGTATGGGCGGGCAGGGTGAATAACATTAACCAGAAAATGAATGCCGGTATTATTATTTTTATCTTCATACTTCAGTTTTGGTCTTCAAGGTTAATACCTGTTTTACTGGATTAATTTAAGGTGGGGATTTTACAGGTGTATACAGTAAATTGAAAATACAGTTATCCACCAGGACTGCACGGGATTATTTTTTCAAATTGAGAAATTGTTGATAAAGGATATAGCCACCCCAGATGAATGCAACGATCAGGATAATGATTCCGGTATTTTGGGCGATAGTCGCATATTCGTGACATTTCTCCAGATGGTTCAGTTCACCAAGAATATTATTCCAGTCGTGATTGCCCGGCGCATCAGCACCGGTCTGTCCGCCCAACAATACCAGTTGTTGCACCAGAGCATCATTAATGTAGGGCGCCACATCCATGAAACTCTGTCCCAGCCACCATAATCCGATCGACGCGCCAAAGTTATTATGACTTTTAAAGATAAATGTCAGCACGACTATAACCGGCACCAGCAATTGACCGAGTGAGCCGCCGAGGATCGTCATAAACCAGCCAAATGGGATAAACAGAACGTGGCCAGCTTCATGAAAAACGAGATTGATCCTGTGCATGAATGAATTTCCTATCTCCGGTGGGTTGAGAGTAAAATCCATCCACATGAACTGCCAGCCCCAGTAGACAATACCGGTATAGAGGATTAACCGGCCATAAAAGAACGCAGGTTCGGTTTTTGGTTCAACATACAACACCGTTTCAATCAGGGATGCGATAAGTCCGGGATGTTCATCCGTTGGTCTGCTATCAGAAACAACCGGTGGAGGTGCAAATTTCTGTTTCATCCATTTGGCAAAGATGATGCCACAACCGGGGCAGATGCCCGGATCAACAGTATCCGTGGGTTTCCTCTGATAGGCGCATTTGGGACAAGTTTCGTACATAAATTGAATTTTACGCCTGTTATGAAGTGCGCTCCGCACCGCAATGCCAGCAGGCACTGAACTGACCTTCCAGGGTTTCGCCGCATTGACATTTCCACCAGGTATTTGTCTGTAGATTATCTTGCATCGTCGAATTAATGATATTTGTTGCCTCTGCAAAATCAGCATCATTGATTATCCAAACCTCGGGCCAGCATTCAATAGGCGGGATCTCGCCTATGGCCCCGGCCAGGTTCATATTTTTGATAATGCAGTCAATATTGCAGGACTCAAGCAGGTTTTTGATATATCCAGAGGCAATGAGATTATCGGCGCTGTAGACCTTTTTCATATTAATTATTATTTATTGCTGTTGATAAGGCCGGCATTCTTCAATGTTTTTTATTTTGTAAGTGTTATAAAAATCAACCGGATTATATTTATTGCGGGTAAATTCAGGATTTTGCCCCGAGGAAATATCACCATAAGCCGTACCGTGCAGCATTACCAGGTAATTATCCGCAATATCCGTTGTGATTATTTGTTCAAACTTATCACGTGTCAGGAAATGGACATTTTCGATTGGATATTGCAGACAGTATTTCATCTTCTCATCATCTCCTGATGCTGCATTTTCACCATGACGTGGAATCAGGTAACCGGGCACCATTTCGAACACGATGTCATAGGTCACACCTTTTCTGAAATAGTATTCACGTTTTAACGGGGGATTGGTTGAGTAGCCCAATTTCCACATGTCGTTCGGCCCGATACTTGTACTATCGCGGTCAGACTGTGGCCTTATTATTGGAGTGATGTAGTTATAATCCGTATATGGAAATTCTGCCTTGAATGAAAACCTGATACCGAATGGCAGACCGTCACTGGTCAATAGCAAGTCATCGCGCACATTATATATTTTTGTATTTGAGAGGATATTGTTCCACCGGTAGGCATCGTATTTTTCAGCGATAAAATAGATTAAAGGTGCGCTTGCCGTTGTTACTATCCCCAGAAAAATCAGGTAAACAGTTGCATGTTTATATTCACATCTCCTGAAAATTATAAAGCTTGACCACAGGATAACCTGTATCAGGATTAACCAGAAGAGAGTCAGGGCGGGAAGGGATGACGGGCCGTGGATACTTACAATAACAAGAAAAAACGCACATATCCATTGCAGCAAGGTAAATGCTATAGAGATGATCAGAAACACGTGCGGCTCAGATGTTTAACATCCTCAGGAACACGACGATACCAACAAGCAGGGATATCAGCGCAATAAAGGTAATCACATTAAGTTGTTTGTTGGTTTTTTTGAGAGAGGCGGCGAGAAGTTCGTTCTGTCTGGCCAGTTCTTCAATGAGTTTGATCTGCTGAATATCAGAATCATAATTTTCATCCAGCCTTTTTTTGATGCGAAGCATCTCTCCTTTTATTCCATCAACGGTGGCCGGAATATCTTCAGGCTCTGGTTTGTCCCTGTCTTTGATCAACTTGATGAGCCGGGTTGCACCCTGGATGATCAGGGGCGCAGTATTGAGTATTGTGTTTAGTGTGCCGAAGCTCATTGCTGGTTTCTTAACCACGTACTGCTGCCAGGGTCTCTTTAGCGGATTTAATGAGGAACAGGGAGTCTACGCCGGTGGTGATTAATGTAAAACCTTTTTTCATATAAGGTCTGACCGCATCAGCATTGACACCAAAAAATCCAAGCCGGACTCCTGATTTTTTACATGTTCTGGCAACTTTATCAATGGCCTTGACTACAACCGGATTTGTTACCTGTCCGATCTTGCCAAGACTTGCGGACAGATCATAAGGCCCAATCAGGATCGCATCGACACCCTTGATAGCAGCGATGGCCTCTATATTGTCTATTGCCTGCCGGCTTTCCGCTTGCAGGATTACAGCGGTGTGTTGATTGGCTTTTTTAATATAATCCTCAAAACCCATGCCATAGTTATGCGCACGGCCAATGCCGACACCACGTGATCCCAGAGGTGAATATTTACATGATTTCACAATCTGATTTGCCTGTTCAGCAGTATGCACCTGCGGGACAATAATACCGGCAGCACCGATATCCAGTGCCTTTTTAATCCAGACTTCATCACCGGACGGCACCCGTATCACACAGGGACAATCACCCGCGGCCTGCAACATGGACTGCGTCTGTTGTGGATTAAATGCGCCGTGTTCGGCATCGATAAACAACCAGTCATAACCGGTATTGGCCAGTATTTCCGCGATCTCTGGAGATGGCAGGCTGATGAGTGTACCGATTAGCAATTCACCTTTACGCAATCTTTCCGCAAATGAAATATTTTTTCTGGCCATTATTTTTCTCATCATTACTGAATCTGGTTGTCCCTATATAATAGACATAATTCAACTATTCATAAACGTATTATATAACCCGGGCAATGATATCAAACGGGACATGTATAAAATTTGCGGTAAATCGTGCATTCTCTGATCATGAAACCGATACCCAAAGAGGTAATGAGGAATATCAGTCACAGCGACAGGAAATCAAAAGCATTGGTCTGGAACTTGCCGGAATCATTATTGTTGTAACTAGCTGGTAGCTGTTGATCCTGCCGTGTTACCGGTTATAGATGAAGAATCAGTAAATCAATCTTATTTATGTTGCAGACGTTTAAGGCGTTCATTACCGGCTTTATCGGCTGATTCACCGCTCAGTACTTTCTCCGTAAACCAGTCCGTTGATCGGGATTCATTCTTTTCTTCCGCGACCTGTGATACTACTCCCGTGTTTTCTTTTGCCGCAAACTGTTGCTTGCAGTTTTCCGTGGAGGGCCGGATTATTTTATTTGCCTGCTCCTTGTCCATGTCTGTATAGATATCTGTTTTTAATTGTTGTGTAAGCGAAACAGCCTGTTTCAGACAGGCCTTGCTGATCGTTTCATCAACAGACTCGGCATGCACATTAAATACAATGAACGAGAGCAGTAGCAGGATTTTTCATGATCTGGTTCCGTCAATCAGGGTAGTTGTATTCTGATTATACCAATAAACAATGCCAGCCAGGCAAAGATAAACGCTGTGCCACCCAGTGGGGCAATGGCACCCAACCAGCGCAACTGGGTAATACTGAGAAGATATAGACTGCCCGAAAACAACAGTATCCCGGCCAGCATGAGCCAGCCTGCTGATTTAAACCAGATTGAAGGCAGCATCTGCATGATCATGAGACCAATGAAAATCAATCCCAGTGAGTGGTAAAAATGATATTGCACACCGGTCTGATAAACAGCCAGCATGTTTTCAGTCAGTCTTGTTTTCAAGCCATGTGCCCCGAAAGCCCCGAGTATTACAGCCAGCATGGCATTCAGACTACCGAGAGCGAGAAAGAATTTTGCTATATTCATAAATAGTATTTAATGATTAACTATGGATAACACAGGGGGCGCCGTGCTCTCTAGTATTGTCCATGGTTTCTTAATCTTTTAATAATTTATATAACGCGATCATATCATCCTCACCAAACCCCGCTGCTTCTGCCTGGGCAAAAATCGTTTCCAGCGCAGATAAAAGAGCAAGGCGGTTATCTTTACCGTCAGTTTCCAGTGCCAGCCTGACATCCTTGTGCATGTTTTTAACTGAAAATTGCGGAGAGAAATCCATCTCTCTCAGCAAGGGTTCCTTGTATTCACTCAACCTGTTCCAGGCCGTATTGTTTTTCAGCACGTTGAAAAAAGTTTCTGTATCGATACCGGCACGTTCAGCATAGGCAAAACTCTCGCATAATGCCTCAACCTGCAAGGCAATATTGAGATTCATGGCGAGCTTGATATGACTGGCTTTGCCAGTCTTTCCGGCATAAATACATTTGGCCGATATTTTTTCAAGGACAGGTTCTGCACGCTGCACGTCTTTTTTATCGCCGCCTGTATAAAAGATGATCTGCCTGTTGATTGCAGCACCCTTACTGCCGCCAATCAATGCCTCAATGAATCGGGCGCCGGTTTTTTCAACACGTTTCTGGAATTCAATATTGCTGGCTGGTTTTACCGTACTGCATTGAACGATGAGGTGTTGTTTACCGAGGTCAGGTTCTATCCTGTCCAACAGATCGGAGACGGCCTGATCATCCGTGACCAGGATCAGGATCATGTCAGCGGTATGAACTGCATCATGTACAGATGCATGGTATTTCGGGGAGTCTTTTTTGGGAGAACGGTTCCAGGTAGCCGCGAGTAATCCGTCTTGATCAAGATTACGGGCCATGGCCTCGCCCATAATTCCGAGACCCAGCACGGCAACCATTGGTGATTTATCAGCGCTCATATTGATAGTGCCAGAGTAATATTACAATCAACACAGGCAGAAAGCTGAGTGATAAATTAATAAATGAGATTGTCTGTATTGTGCTGTTCATGATGTTATGTTCATCCGGGGGAAAATTATCATGACCGGTAAGCATCATTCTTAATTTTAATATTATATTTTATGGCTTTCTGGCAATATAAACAGTGATCACTACCCATAAATTCTGATATTTTCACTATCAATGAATCATTCCGAATCATCAATCACCAATAAAACATCAGCTTTGCCAGATGGTTTCATTAAACATCCTGTGCATTTCCTCGCGCTGGGTTTCGGATCGGGCTGTGTGCCAAAATTGCCCGGCACAGCAGGTACTCTGGTGGGCGCATTGTTGTATTTTATCATGCAACCGCTGAATGTGATTATTTACCTGGTGGTTACTTTTTCCCTGTTATTAGTCGGTATCTGGATATGCGGCAAGACAGCCAGTGATCTGGGTGTGCATGATCATTCATCAATCGTCTGGGATGAGATCGTGGGCTATCTGGTCACCATGATTATGGCACCCGCCGGGTGGGCATGGATGATCCTGGGCTTTATCCTGTTTCGTCTATTTGATATCTGCAAACCCTGGCCGGTATCATGGGCCGACAGGCGGGTAGCGGGGGGGCTGGGAATCATGCTGGATGACCTGATAGCCGCCATTTATGCGTTGTTAATACTTCAATTAACTGCATATATGTTATAAAGTTAGTATAGCTTTTAAGAATTAGAATCAAGAATCAGGGGACTCTGGGGCATGAAATATCAGCTATACCCTTCATTGCTAATGGCCGCAATCACCAGCGCCTTGCTGATCTCGCCTGTGGTCCAGGCTGACATATACAAATATGTCGACAAGCATGGACGGGTTACCCTGACAGACAGACCCTCAAATACGAACAGCGTCCGGCTGGTGAAGACCTGGAAGGGTTGGGTCGAGCAACCCAGGAACACGTACAACTCCGCGGAATTTCACAAAAACATGAAAAAATTCATACCGACCGTGGATTATGCGGCGCAGAAGTACAATCTACCCAATTCACTGTTGCATGCGGTGATCACTGCCGAATCATCCTATAATCCGACTGCCGTATCGCGTGCTGGTGCTGTTGGCCTGATGCAACTCATGCCGGAAACGGCCAGGCGTTATGGTGTGAAAGACCGCAAGAATCCGTATGAGAATATACATGGAGGTTCACGCTACCTGAGGGATCTCCTGACCATGTTCAACAATGATCTGACGCTCGCGCTGGCTGCTTATAATGCCGGTGAGGGCGCGGTAAAAAAATACGGCAACAAGGTCCCGCCTTATGCCGAAACCCGGAATTACGTCAAAAAGGTCAAGGCCTACTACGCACAGTACAGTCGGACTTCAGGGTGAATCGGAATAATATTTCCCAACGATATTTAATTACTCATCCGTCACGCAACCCTCTGATGCTGACTTCACATTCTTGATGTATTTATAAAGCGTGCCGCGAGTTGATTTATAAGGCGGCATCTTCCATGCTGCTCGGCGCTGTTCCATTTCCGCATCACTTATAGCAACGTTAATTACGTTGTTTTTTGCATCCAGTGTGATCACATCACCATTTTTGATCAGTGCAATCGGGCCGCCTTCCTGCGCTTCAGGCACAACATGCCCAACGATGAAACCATGTGAACCTCCGGAGAAACGGCCATCAGTGATCATGGCCACATCAGCGCCGAGACCTGTACCCATGATGGCAGAGGTAGGTGTCAGCATTTCCGGCATGCCGGGTCCGCCCTTGGGGCCTTCATAACGAATCACAATCACATCGCCTTTGGAAATCTGTTTGTCTTCCAGGGCCTTCAACATGTCTTCTTCAGAGTCATAAACCTTGGCCGGCCCGCTGAACAGTTCCCCTTCCTTGCCGGTGATCTTCGCTACTGAACCTCCGGGCGCGAGATTACCTTTCAAGATACGCAAATGACCGGTTTCCTTGAGGGGTTTATCCAGTGGATAGATGATCTTCTGCCCGGCACTTAAACCCGGAAGATCGGCGAGATTTTCCGCGATCGTTTTGCCCGTGACGGTCAAATAGTCACCATTGATGAAACCATTTTCCATCAGGTATTTCATCACCGCCGGGGTACCGCCCACGTTATGCAGATCTTCCATCACATAGTGGCCGCTGGGTTTCAGATCGGCGAGATATGGTGTGCGATCGGTGACTGATGCAAAATCATCAATTGTGAGATCAACATCAACGGATCGGGCCATGGCAATGAGATGCAGCACAGCATTGGTGGAACCCCCCAGTACTGTTATCAGGACCATGGCATTTTCAAATGCATCACGTGTCATGATGTCACGTGGTTTGATATCGTTCTCAAGCAGATATTTAATCGCCTTGCCTGCGTTCAAGCATTCCTCAATCTTGCCCGGATCAACGGCTGGAGTGGAAGAACTGTAGGGCAGGGACATACCCATCGCTTCAATCGCTGAGGCCATGGTATTCGCTGTATACATCCCGCCGCAGGCACCCGCGCCGGGACAGGCCTTTTTCACGATCTCCAGCCGTTCAGTATCGTCGATCCCGCCTGAAATGAATTCACCATAACTTTGAAAAGCAGAGATGATGTCGATCTTCTTGTTTTTGTGATGTCCGGGTTTGATAGTGCCGCCGTAGACCATGAGTGCAGGACGGTTCAGGCGTCCCATGGCCATCAGGCAACCGGGCATGTTCTTGTCGCAGCCCGGTATGGAGATATTCGCATCATACCATTGGGCGCACATCACGGTTTCAATTGAATCAGCAATAAGATCACGCGATTGCAGGGAATAACTCATGCCGTCCGTACCCATGGAAATACCGTCACTCACACCAATAGTATTGAAACGCATACCGACCATGCCGGCGGCCTCTACACCTTCTTTTACTTTTTCAGCAAGATGCAGGAGATGCATATTGCAGGTATTGCCTTCAAACCAGACGCTGGAAATACCGATTTCGGGTTTGTCCATGTCCTCGGGTTTAAGGCCGGTCCCATAAAGCATGGCCTGCGAAGCACCCTGTGATTTTGGTTGCGTGATACGTGAACTGTAACGGTTTAATCGGTTGGCCATCAGAGACACCAAAGAATTTATTCAAGTATTGAAAAGGTACGATAGAATACCATAGAGAATATACAGATTGTCAGTGGAATGTAAGCAGATTTGCCATAACCAGACCAGCATCCTATGAGCCAGCATGCGCCCGCCTTTATGGAGAGTTTCTCCAAGCTGATTGCTGCGCCATCAGTCAGCAGTATCGATCCGCTGCTTGATCTGGGTAACAAGGAAATTATCGAATTGCTGGCGGACTGGCTGGAGGACCTGGGATTCAGGATAGAGTTGATGACGATACCGGAATATCCAAAAAAACAGAATCTGATTGCATGTCTGGGAAGTGGTGAGGGTGGTCTGGTATTATCCGGTCATACCGATACTGTCCCTTTCGATGAAGGCAAATGGCAGCAGGATCCATTTGTGCTCACTGAACGGGACAACCGGCTTTATGGTCTGGGCAGTTCGGATATGAAATGTTTTTTCCCGGTGGTCATCGATGTTGTCCGGAATATGAATCTGAAAAAATTGTGCCAGCCACTTTACATACTTGCCACTGCGGATGAAGAAAGTACCATGTCGGGTGCGCAAGCCCTGGCCGATTCCGGCCGGAAACTGGGCCGTCATGCCTTGATCGGCGAACCTACCGGCCTGGCACCTGTACATATGCATAAAGGCATTTTGATCGAATCGATCAAATTAACAGGACGCGCTGGGCATTCGAGTAATCCGGCACTGGGTAACAGTGCGCTTGAAGGCATGTATGCAGTGATCAGTGCCTTGATGGAATGGCGTAAGGAATTGCAGCAACAATACATTAACGATCAGTTTGCTGTGCCGGTACCAACACTGAATTTCGGGAGCATACATGGTGGGGATAACCCGAACAGGATCTGTGCGGAATGTACATTAACAGTTGATGTACGCCTGATGCCCGATATGATGCTTGAATCTGTCAGGGCGGATATGCGGAATGTTGTTACCAGCGCTGTGCATGGTTCAGGACTTGAGGTTGATGCCCATTCTATTTTTAATGGCGCCCAATCCATGCATACTGATCCGAAAAGCGGGATTGTGAAGCTGGCGGAAAAATTATCCGGGCATCCATCCGGCACGGTAGCTTTTAGTACGGAGGCACCGTATTTGAACTCCATGGGTATGCAAACAGTCGTATTGGCCCCCGGGGATATTGATCAAGCGCATCAGGCGAATGAATATATTGCCATGGACCGTATTCAGCCCATGCTGGACATATTGCAGAAAATGATCGGACATTTTTGTGTTGAGGAAACCAGTTATGCCAACTAACGCAACTGAATTTGTACAGTGGTTTCGTTCTGCTGCTCCCTATATACATTCACACCGGGGCAAAACTGTTGTATTGCATTTTGGTGGAGAACTGATCGGGGGCCCGGTCTTTCCAAATCTCATCCATGATATTGCCTTGTTGAACAGTCTGGGTATCAGGCTGGTCGTTGTTTATGGTGCCAGGCCGCAAATTGAAGATTTATTGGAGAAACAGAATATCAAACCGCGGCTGGTCAACGGGTTACGATTGACAGATAGTGCAGCCCTGGATGTCGTCAAACAGGTGGCCGGTACTTTAAGGATACAGATTGAAGCCCTGTTTTCCATGGGACTGCCCAATTCACCTATGGCGCAGGCCAGGGTCAAGGTGTCTTCGGGAAATTTTATCACGGCCAAACCTATTGGCATCATCAATGGCACCGATCTTAAGTTTACTGGCACCGTACGCCGGGTTGATACTGATTTGATCAAACATAATCTGCAGAACCAGGAAATTGTGTTGATTCCGCCATTAGGTTACTCACCGACGGGCGAAGTCTTTAATCTGAGTTCCGTTGAGTTGGCCACTCAAGTAGCGATTAGCCTGCAAGCGGACAAACTGCTGTTTTTGATGGCTGAAGATGGGCGCAAGGATGATGAAGGTAATATGATCCAGCATTTATCACAAGACCAGGCGCAACTATTATTACAAGGAAAGGACCTGTCTGATGGTTCTTCCTATCTGCAGTTAAGTTATGGATTACAGGCTTCAAAGAAAGGTGTGGCCAGGATACATTTTATTAACCAGAGTGTTGATGGCAGTTTGATGCAGGAATTATTCAGCCGCGACGGTGTTGGTACGATGTTGAGTGCCATGCCTTTTGACGATTTACGTTCGGCGACGATTGAAGACATTGGCGGTATTCTTGAATTGATACAACCATTGGAAGAAGAGGGTGTCCTCGTACGCCGTTCACGGGAAAAGATGGAAATGGAAATATCGGATTATAACGTGCTGATCAGGGATGGTACCGTGATTGCGTGTGCAGCCCTGCATATATACAAGGACGAAGCGGCCGCTGAACTGGCCTGCCTGGCCGTGCATGAGGACTACCGGCAATTATTAAAAGGAGAAGAGTTGTATCTCAATGCGGAAAAAGAGGCGCGTAAAAAAGGAGCAAAGAAACTATTTGTACTGACGACGCATGCCACACACTGGTTTCTGGAACAGGGATTTATTGAAGCAACGATTGATGATCTGCCGGTCGCGAAAAAGCAGCTTTATAACTACCAGCGGAATTCAAAAGTCCTGATAAAAGAATTGTAAGGATGGAATACAGGAGTCAAAATATCGGATTCTGTATTCTGACTTCTTAATTCCAGGGTTGCTATACAGCCCCTTCTTTCTCCTCTTCGAGGATTTCAATCTTGATGTCGCCAGCTTCTTCTGTCACGATAACGTGACCACCATGCTCAAGTTTGCCGAACAGTAATTCCTCGGCCAGTGGTTTCTTGATTTTGTCCCTAATTAATCTTTCCATAGGCCGCGCGCCCATAATCTTGTCATAACCATTTTCAGCCAGCCAGTTGCGTGCTGACTCATCAACATCCACGAATACTTTCTTGCCATCGAGCTGCGCCTGCAATTCCACCAGGAATTTGTCGACCACATTCTTGATAGTGGAATTGTCCAGCGGGTTGAATTGGATGATAGCATTCAGGCGGTTGCGGAATTCAGGGCTGAACATCTGTTTGATCACTTCCATGGAATCATGGCTGTGATCCTGTTGGGCAAAACCCATGGACGACCTGCTCATGCGATCAGCACCGGCATTGGTGGTCATCACCAGTATCACATTACGGAAATCAGTCTTGCGGCCATTGGTGTCAGTCAGTGTGCCGTAATCCATCACTTGCAACATCAGGTTAAATACATCCGGATGGGCCTTTTCCATTTCATCCAGCAGCAATACCGAATGCGGATGTTTGTTGATGGCATCCGTAAGCAGACCGCCCTGATCAAAACCGATATATCCCGGTGGTGCGCCTATCAGGCGTGAAACGGTGTGACGTTCCATGTATTCAGACATATCGAAGCGTATCAATTCGATGCCCATGACCTGGGCCAGCTGACGGGTCACTTCCGTTTTGCCAACACCGGTCGGCCCGGCAAACAGGAATGCGCCGATGGGTTGCTGGGGGTTTCCTAATCCGGAGCGTGCCATCTTGATGGCACTGGATAATGTATCGATGGCCTCGTCCTGCCCGAACACGACCATCTTCAGATTGCGCTCCATATTCAACATCACATCCTTATCGGAGGTGGAAACATTTTTGGCAGGAATACGTGCTACCTTGGCGACGATGTTTTCAATATCCGTCACGGTAATCGTTTTCTTGCGTCTGGATGGCGCCACCAGGTGTTGTGATGCACCCGCCTCATCAATAATATCGATCGCCTTGTCCGGCAGATGCCGGTCGTTGATATAACGATCAGTGAGTTCGGCGGCGGAACGCAGTGACTGGTGTGTGTATTTGACCTGATGATGTTCCTCAAAACGTGACTTCAGTCCTTCAAGGATCTTCACGGTCTCATCAATGGATGGTTCGGCCACATCAATTTTCTGGAAACGTCGTGCCAGTGCCCGGTCTTTTTCAAAGATGCCACGGTATTCCTGATAGGTTGTTGAGCCGATACATTTCAGATCACCGGAGGCCAACACCGGTTTAATAATGTTCGAAGCATCCATGACACCACCTGATGCTGCACCAGCACCGATGATGGTGTGGATCTCATCAATAAACAGAATCGACCCATGGTTTTTTTTGAGTTGCGAAATAATACCTTTCAGGCGTTTTTCAAAATCACCCCGGTATTTTGTACCGGCCAGCAACGCTCCCATATCCAGTGCATAGATCGTACTGTCAGCCAGGATCTCAGGTACTTCACCGTCCACAATCATCTTGGCCAGACCTTCGGCAATGGCAGTTTTGCCTACACCGGCCTCACCGACATAAAGCGGATTGTTTTTCCGGCGCCGGCAAAGTATTTGTATGGTGCGTTCAATCTCCAGTTGCCTGCCGATGAGCGGATCAATCTTGCCCTGCATGGCTTGTGCATTGAGATTAATGGCATAGGCTTCCAGCGGATTAGCACCACCCTCATCCACACGTACATCGTCATCTGCAGGAGATTCAGACATTCCATTCTGATCTTCTTCCGGTATCTTGGCGATACCGTGCGAAATATAATTAACGACATCCAGCCGGGTAATATCCTGCTGTGCGAGAAAATAGGCGGCATGTGATTCGCGTTCAGCAAAGATCGCAACCAGCACATTGGCGCCATTCACTTCCTTTCTGCCGGAAGACTGCACATGAAACACGGCCCGCTGCAACACACGTTGAAAACCGAGAGTCGGTTGTGTGTCACGCTCATCATTCTTGTTTAGCAAGGGAGAGTTCTCACCGATAAATCTCGCGAGATCATTATGCAAGGTATTGAGATTGGCGCCACAGGCACGTAATACCCGGACAGCAGATGGATTATCCAGCAGGGCCAGTAATAAATGTTCAACCGTCATGAATTCATGACGTTTCTCGCGTGCTTCCCTGAATGCACTGTTTAGAGTCAGTTCCAGTTCTTTATCCAGCATAATAATTTTTCACCTTTATGCTTTTTCCATCGTACACAGCAATGGATGCTGGTGTTCTCTGGAATAACTGTTTACCTGGGAAACTTTTGTTTCTGCAATCTCATGGGTAAAGATACCACAAATTCCTCTACCGCGTGTATGTACTTCCAGCATAATACGCGTTGCATTTTCCCTGTCTATGGAAAAAAATATTTCCAGAATATGTACAACAAAATCCATCGGAGTATAGTCATCATTATTCAGGATGACTTTATACAAAGGCGGACGTTTGAGTCTGGGTTTGGCTTCCTGTAAGGCCAGACCCTCGTCGTGCTTGTGATTCAGTTTCTCTGTCATTTCTCTGTGTATC
>JBCKWI010000019.1:0-27811 GCA_038922795.1 Gammaproteobacteria bacterium | reverse complement strand
AAGCGCTTATGTGGGGTTTTCTTGGTTATTTTTGAGGGCGGGTTTCGCCTTTTAGCGGCGAGGTACTTTTCTATGTACGAACGAAAGACCATTTTGTCTGGAACAAAATAGGACGTGCTTTAGCACGCCGATAGGCCAGTACCATGGATGGTATTGGCCAAAAGTACCCAAAAGAAAGTCGCCCCTGATGACTTGCCCCTGCGGGGTTCCCTCAGAGCCAGTCACAGGATAGAGGGCGCCGGGGAATTCTATCCGTAAGGGCCTGGCTATGCATGCAGTTTAATTCACCCCGCCGATAATTCAAGATTCAAGATGACATACAAGGATGACATGTACGGACACATTAATATCGCGGTGACATGGAGTCAAAGAGCGATTGTATTAATGTAGCGGTCGCAGGAGCGAGTGAGCTACCCTGACCCTAGATTTCCCCTTGGCTGTCTGCTGATTATTCGAGGGCAAACAAATTTTACTCAACCAGAATGTCAACAAGCAATTAAGCTCATTCAAAGCGATGTATTAAAGCGGTGGGATGAAGTGGATCCCTGAGTCAAGACAGTAATTGCCCTGGTTTAAGCTGCACATTCGACTTCACAAGCAGCTGGTAGGCGCTGCCCCGGGTTTGCCTTTGTTTTGGTTCTTGCTGTTGCTTCTGCTCTTGCTTCCGCGGTGGAGGAATCCCCTGCGGAGCGTAGCGGAACAGGGGTGCCCTCCACCGCGCGCGGAAACTTAAGCTATAGGAGTTGACTTAATTCTTACGAAACCGTGCCCTCCACCGCGCGCGGAAACTTATCCACGATCATCGCGCCGCCACCGGCGGCGGTTCTATACATGGCATCGGGCGTTTTGTTGCCCAGCGACTGGTGCGGACGCTCGCCGTTGAAGAAGACGAAGTATTCGGTCAGGCCGACCATCAATTCGCCCATCGACGCATAGCCCTTCAGATACACGTCCTCATGCTTGACGCTACGCCAGAGCCGTTCGACAAAGATATTGTCGAACGCTCGCCCGCGGCCATCCATACTGATGACGACGTTTTCCCTTTTCAGCACGTCGGTGAAGGCGCTGCTGGTGAACTGTGAGCCCTGATCGCTATTGAAGATTTCCGGCTTGCCATGGTTGCGCAAGGCTTCTTCCAGGCAATCGACGCAGAACACCGCTTCCATGCTGTTGCTGATCCGCCAACAGAGAACCCGACGCGAGTACCAGTCGATGATCGCCACCCAGTAGGCGAAACCTCGCGGCAGCCGGATGTACGTGATGTCCGTGCTCCAAACCTGGTTGGGTCTGACGATTGGGACGCCGCGCAGCAGGTAGGGGTAAATCTTGTGTTCAGGGTGTGGGCGGCTGGTGTTCGGACCCGGCGCCATGCCGGCCAAGCCCATCTGCCGCATCAGGTGTTGTACCCGCTTGCGATTGACGATGTGGCCCGACACCTTGAGAAACACAACCATCTTGCGGCTGCCGTAAAACGGGCGCCGCGTGTACTCTTCGTCGATCAGACGGCTGAGCAGCAGATCGCTTTCATCGACCAGTTTCGGTTTGTGCTGTGCATAGACCGTGGCGCGGGAGACCCCGGCCAGAACGCATTGCTGGACGACGCTGACTGGCGCCTCTGGGCTGATCCAGGCTTGCCTCGTCATGGGAGGTTGATCCCGGACTTTTTTTGAGCCAGTCGAGTCCCATCTTCAATTTGCCGATCTCGCTATACAGCAACTCCGGCTCCCGGTGCGCGGCCAGCGGCTTGGGGCCGCGTTTGCCTTCAAACAACGTGCTGGCTTGCGCCTGGATTTCCTTCTTCCATTGCCCCACCTGAACCGGATGAACGCCGTACTCCTGACCAATCTCGTTGATCGTCTTCACCCCGCGCAAGGCTTCCAGACCGACCTTGGCCTTGAACTCAGGGGTGTGAAACTTCCGCTTCTTTGCTTCGCCCATCTCTTCTCGTTCCTTATGACAGTGAACAGCTTAAACCACTGTCTTGAAAACGGGATCCACTATACTAAGAAAACGGGTCTGGACGAAAATCAGTTTCATAGTTGCTTTGACTGCGAACGACACAGGGAACGGGTGCATAGAGGCATAGCAGATGCGCAGGCCGCCGGATTCTCAGGAACACCAGGCAGCGTCCTGTTTAATAATCACACCAAAAATTTCAGTGTTATTTCCAGTGCCGTGCCATTCGTCTACATTGCAACAAGAAGTGAAAAAACTGCAAAACTAGGAATTACCGTGGAATATAACGAAGAAATTATTCCGTGTTTATCGCCGAACTTTTCAGGAGAAACCCGGCCTAATTTTGATGTAGAAAAGTGGATGGGGATAATAAATGCCTGAACTGTTCTGGCAACTCGCTTTTGCCTTCTTCGGTGGAATTCTGCTCAATCTGACGCCTTGTGTGTTACCGGTGATCCCGCTCAAGGTACGGACGTTGATGGCCGAGGCCCGCCGCGAACACGCCCGGCGCAGTGTGACAGCCGCCAGTCTGTTGGCCGGATCGCTGTCCGTTTTCGTGCCGCTGGGTCTGGTGACCGCCTGGCTCAATCTGCAATGGGGTTTCCTGTTTCATTCGCAGACATTTCTGGTGGTCCTGACGCTATTGCTGTTGCTCGGCGGTGCGGCGATGATACTGGGCCTGTCAGTCAGATTGCCTGGCGCTGTTTATAATCTGGAAGGCAAGCGGGCGGGGCCGTTTATGACCGGGGCGCTGGCCGGTGTCCTTTCCACCCCGTGCACGGGGCCGTTCCTGGGTTCCGTGCTGGTCTTTTCCCTGACCCAACCGCCGAGCACCGTGCTGGTGATATTTATTGCCATCGGCGCGGGCCTGGTGGCTCCCTATATTGCCTTGCTACTGATCCCCGGACTGCTGGAACGATTTCCCAAAGGCGGAGCGTGGACGGCGCGGATCGAGGAATTGCTGGGCTTTATCTTGGTCGGGGGCGGCGTCTTTTTCCTCAGTGTGTTGATATCGGGTCCCCTCGTGTGGGCGGCGATCTTCGCGGTCGCGGCCCTGTTTCTCAGCTGGATCGTTTACCACACGCTGATCTCCCGGGAGGCCAGCGGGGCAAGGGCCGTCCCCGTAGTGGCGCTCGCCGCCGTTGTTTTAACCTATAGGTTAATCAGTGGTCATGATGCTAGTGCCGCCTTGCTCTGGACGCCCTATTCGGTCAGGGAGTTGGCGTGTGCCCAAGCGGCGCAACGGCCGGTGCTGCTTGAATTCACGGCGGACTGGTGCATCAACTGCAAGGTGCTGGAGCGCACGGTGTACGCCGATCCGCACGTGATCGAAACCGGCCATCGATATGATCTTGCAGCCCTGCAGGTTGATCTGTCGCAGCCCGCAGCCGATAAACAATCATTATTACTTGGTTATGGTGGTGCGGGACTACCCTATGCGGTGGTGCTCAATGCAGCCCATGAAGTCGTGCAGACCTTCCCCGACATATTCGGGACAGAGGCCTTGATCGATGCCATCGAGCGTGCCGGTCCGGCGTCGGCAACCGCTGAGACAGGAGGACTGGCGTATGGCAAATAGAACAGTTTTTGCAGTGAGCACGTTGGTGCTGGTAGTGGTTGCCGCCGTGCTGGGCTACTGGTTCGGTGCAGAAAAACAAGTGCCGGAAGCGGAGTCCGCGGAAATAGCCGTCACGGAGGGGATCCTGCCACAGCGGCAAACGGCGAATCCCGGCATTTCAGAAATTCCGGATCCGTTAACGCAGGACAAGAATCATCTCGGCGATACTACCAGTCCCTATCTGTTGCTGCACAAGGACAACCCGGTGTACTGGTATCCCTGGGGCGAGGCGGCCTTTGCCAAGGCGCGCAGCCAAAACAAACTCGTATTCCTTTCCATCGGTTATTCAACCTGCTACTGGTGCCATGTGATGGAACGCGAGTCCTTCTCCGATCCGGAAGTGGCCCGTGTATTAAATGAACATTTCGTCAGCATCAAGGTGGATCGTGAGGAACACACGGCCGTGGACGAAATCTACATGACGGCATTACAGATCATGCAGCAGCGGGGTGGTTGGCCGCTGTCGATGTTTCTCACGCCCGATCTGAAGCCGTTCACTGGCGGCACCTATTTCCCTCGGGATCATTTGCTGGAAATTCTGGCGCGGATCGGAGAGGCCTGGAAATCGGAACCTGAAAAAATAAAGGAGCTCGCCGCACAACTCACCGCAGTATTAAGACAGATCGATGTCATGCCGGTGGCAAGCCGGGTGCCTGATGCGCAATCCGTGGACCGGGTCGCGGAAGGGCTGCGTAACAGCTTCGATCCCCTGTATGGCGGTTTCGGGCAGGCGCCAAAATTCCCGCAACCTTCGAAACTGGAATTCCTGCTGACCCGCTACCAGCAGAAAGGCAATGCGGACGATCTGAACATGGTGGCCAGAACGCTGGACGCCATGGCCCAGGGCGGGATGTACGATCAGGCCGGGTTCGGCTTCCATCGCTACTCCACCGATGACCTGTGGGCAGTGCCGCATTTCGAGAAAATGCTGTATGACAATGCCCAATTGTTGCACATCTATGCCCGTGCCTTTACCGTGACGGGTAATGAGAAGCATAAACGGACGGCCCTGGAAATAGCGGAATTCATTGACCGGGTCATGACTGGCGAACACGGCATGTTTTATTCCGCCCTGGATTCGGAGACGGACCATGAAGAAGGCGCCTACTATGTGTGGACGCGCGATCAGGTGCGCGAGGTGTTGCCGGAACAAGAATACAAGCTGGCGGAAACCGTCTATGGGTTAACGGGCGATCCCTTTTTCGATGGCAGGTATGTGCTGCTCTGGCCAGATGACTATACAACAACCTCCAAAGAACTGGGCATGACTGAAGCGGAGTTGTTCGATCAACTGGTTCCCGTCCGAGCCAAACTGCTGGCGGCACGCCAGCAACGCAAACGTCCGTTGCTGGACGATAAAGTCATCACTGGGTGGAACGGCTTGATGATCGAAGCGCTGGCCTATGCCGGCATTCACCTGGGCCGGCCTGAATTGATACAACGCGCCGCGCGGGCAGCCGATGCCGTCTGGTCCACGTTGCGCGCACAAGGCAAACTGGTGCATGTGTACCGTGATGGTGTGGTCAAACTGGATGCGTATCTGGACGATTACGCCACGCTGATTAGCGGTCTGCTAGAACTCCACGGCGCCACGAAAGAGCCACGCTGGCTGGAACAGGCGCATGACCTGGCGGATGAAATGATCGCCAGACTCTGGGACGATGCAGGCGGATTTTACTATACGCACGATGCAACCGATGACCTGCTGGTCCGCACCCGGGGCGGATTCGATGGCGCCATCCCATCCGGCAACAGTCTGGCTACTATCGCCCTCATGCAGTTGGTTGAAGCCGGGCAACAGGAGTATATGCCCTATCTCGCCGGGATAATGAAGGCCTATGCCGCCCATCTTGAACGGAATCCGGCGGCGCTGGTGGGGATGGTGGAAGTGCTCGGACGTTACCACGCAGCGGCATATCCGGTAGATATCGCCTTGCCCGAGGTGAAGCAGGTTCCCGTCGCAGTCACTGGTGGTACAACCGGCAAACCCCTGGTACTACCGGCGAAATCCGACCTGACCAGCGCCGGCTATGTGTCTCTACAAGCCGGTTTGCACCCATTGGAAGATGCAGCTTCTGAACTCATTGTCAGCTTCAATATCGCGGACGGCTGGCATATCAATGCCAACCCGGCGTCACTGGAATTTCTGATCCCCACCACCATCCAGGTGGAAGAGAATGGTTCCCCACTAGAGCTGGAGATTGACTATCCCGCGGGCAAATTGCTGGATATGGGACTGGAAGAACCCATTGCGGTATACAGCGATGAGGTGGACATCGCCGCCCGTCACGGAGCGGATCTCGATAAAGCAGGCAGGCTCCGCGTCAAGATCAGGATCCAGGCTTGCAATGACAGCGGGCGTTGCCTGCTACCTGCGGAATTGTCCGTGCCTGTCACGGCAAGGTGATAGACATGGCCCGGTTAAAATTCATCATCGTTGCGCTGCTTTGTATCTATCCATCAGTGTCAACAGCAACAAAATTCATCCTCCCTGAAAATGGCGATGATGTTATCGGGCAGCCAAATACGGTGACCGCAAACGATAATGAAACCCTGCTGGATATAGGCCGCCGTCATGGTCTGGGATACCAAGACATTACCCTGGCTAATCCCGGTGTTGATGTCTGGTTGCCTGGGAAAGACACATCGGTCACTTTATCTACACAATTTATTTTGCCGCATACACCGCATACAGGCATTGTGCTTAATATCCCCGAAATGCGTCTCTATTACTATCCGGAACATGCCGATTTAAATCAGACTGAGGTCATCACCTATCCGCTGAGGATAGGACGTGAGGGTTAGGGAACACCATTTGTTTCAACCCACATCATCGGCAAACAGGAAAAGCCCAAATGGGATGCACCGTTTACGAATCAAAGGATGGAACTGGGAGAGCACTGCCCAGTGAGGCCTCAATGGTTGAACTGGGCAGTAAGAATTTGCATTAATATATTTGATATTGAGTATTCCCTGTAAATTTTTGTACCGAGGTCCGGGGTCAGGTCTTGCATTGACATATTGAATAAATGGGGTTGGTGACAACTGAGAATAGTTACTAACACAGCGCCAGTTGCATTCATTTTTTGTGCGACGATATCTGCGAATAAAATGGGGACAGATTTTTTGAAATAATCATGAAAAAGGATTTGGCATTACTTTTCCGGCAATTGACTCATGGAGTTTATGTTGTCGGTGTCACTCATAAGAAAAAAGACAATGCCTTTACAGCAGCGTGGGTTATGCAGGTCTCATTTAACCCGTTGTTGCTTGCCCTCAGTATTCATCCAGGCCATTCGTCTTATGAAATGCTGACTGAAGGCCGTGCATTCTCTGTGAATGTCTTACCGGCAAACAGGGAAGACCTGGCGCAGCGTTTTGGCCAGCCGGCAACGATAGATAAATTAGCTGACGTCAAGTGGCATCGTGGTAAAACGGGCGCACCGATCCTTGATGATGCGATGGCTTATTTTGATTGTGAATTCAGTCATGGATGTCCTGCAGGGGATCATGTGCTTGTTGTCGGACACGTCGTGGATGGTGCCGTGCTTGATCCAGATGCATTGCCAATGAATTATCGTGATACCGGTGATATGGACGGAAGTAGTCGATTTTACCCTGATGATTTCTTCTAATGAGTTGAAATCAATAGGTCGCTAAACTGGAACTACTAAAAGTACTCTGGTTTCTTCCGCTCTAGGTATCCAGTTCCGGATAGTATCTGAAAATGCCGTTGTTATTGAACGGCTGGCGGCGATCAGAAGCCAGATAGATGGTAATGTTCGGACGGGTTGTAACCTTGTCGTGCAATGTTACTAATCGTGGATATTCGGGTTCCAGTTGCTTCATCCTTTTCGGAAAGGCGTAACGAAGGCCGGCGATGAGCTGAAAGATGGACAGATCAACATAGGACAAACTGCGTCCAAGCATGTAGTTGCTGCCTTTTTGATTGTTTTGGAGCACGCGTTCGAAATAATCCAGAAACTTCGGTATCCTCTCGCGGGTGAAAAATCTTGCCCGGTGTTTGGCTTCGCGTTTCTGCTGGTGATAATAGAGACTGCCAGCGATTGGATGGTGCACATCGTGGATTTCTCCTACAAAGTCAGCAATTGTCAATTGTAGCTGGTGCGCCCATAAACGTTTTGTTCCGCTCTTCGGTACCAGGCCCAGACGTGGCCCCAGATAAAGCAGGATATTGGCGGTCTGGGCGATCACCAGATTACCGGCCTTGAGAAATGGCGGTGCAAACGGCGGACAACTGATTCTGGTGTTTTCAAGCAAGCGCATCATTGCCGGTATGCCCTGGCCGCGAACCGATAGACGGGCCACATCCACGTAATCGGCACCAGCTTCTTCGAGTGCAAGCCGGACAAATTCACCACGGCCCTGTATGCCGGGCCAGTAGTAGAGTTCATAGCGCATAGAACAATCCTCTTGTTTCAGATAGTCTCGTTAAATGTGTATTATCGTGTCGCGTCCATTATTATTCTACTGACATTGTTTCCTCAGGGTCGAATCTTTTTAAATAATAAAAATCTGGTTTTTCAGTAATACTTTGTCTAAGCTGTTTATAAAGTATTTGGAAAACAGGAGGAGAAAATATGCTGTCAGCACGTAATCAATTCAAAGGTATAGTCAAATCCGTTACTCTGGGCGGTGTCATGGCCGAAGTAGTTATTACTGTAGGCCCCCTAGAATTCGTATCAGCAATCACGCGCGCCTCCGCGGAATCATTAGGATTGAAGTCGGGGGACGAGGTCAGGGCCATAGTCAAATCAACAGAAGTACTGATTGATAAGTAATTTCATCCGGAATTTCAGTTAAAATAAGTCTCCGCAACAGGGTTATCGGGGGGTAATCCTGTAATGCTGGTTTGGCTTGTCATCAGGGCGGCAATCTGTAGGTCAATAATCAAATAAATGGGGAATAGCGTATGCCATTAGTCAACATTTCAATTTTGAAAGGCAAATCACCTGAATATATCAAGGCGATTGCTGATGGTGTGAATTCGGCAGTGATTGAGACGATGGGATTTCCGGATGATGACCGCTATCAGATCATCACTGAGCACGAACCTCACTGTCTTGAGTATCAGTCACGCAGCGGAGATCGGGTGATGATGTATCTGATCATGCGCAGCGGCCGTGCACCGGAGGCGAAACGGGCGTTTTACCAGAAAGTTGTTGAAAATCTTTCTCGCGATCCGGGTATTGATCCCGCCAATGTGTTGATCAGTATTGTCGAGAACCGCGATATCGACTGGTCATTCCGTGACGGTATAGCGCAGTTCGTACCGTAATTTTATGGGGGGATTGGTATGGTGGCGTTCTGTTTACAAGTAACAGATGCGCACTGCAGATCCTTGAACATGCCGGCTCGTCATAATCCACCAGCCGGCAATATGGCCGGGGAAAACCTCAACCATGTATATATACCGGATTATGGATAAAACAGAATCCGGAAATTTTCAGGAAATTCTTCTGACTATAGTGTGTTCATTACCTTAACGGCAATATTAATCGTTGTTTCAATATCCTGTTCCGTATGCGCGCTTGAAACAAATCCAGCCTCAAATGCGGAGGGGGCAAAGTATATTCCCTTATCCAACATGCCATGAAAAAATTTGTTGAAGCGTTCTTTATTACAGGCCATGACCTGATCAAATGTTGATATCTGTTTTTCCTTGCTGAAAAACAAACCAAACATCCCGCCCACAGCATTGGTGGTGAAGGGTATACTTGCTGCAGCAGCCGATTTTTTTAAACCATCAACCAGAGCTTTGGTTTTTAGGGAGAGTTCTTCAAAAAAACCATGTTGTGAGATCAGATTGAGTGTGGTGAGTCCTGCGGCCATGGCAACCGGATTACCGGATAATGTGCCTGCCTGATAAACCGGGCCATCCGGCGCAATGTGATCCATGATTTGTGCGCGGCCGCCAAAAGCACCTACCGGCATACCGCCGCCTATCACCTTGCCCAGTACTGTAAGATCCGGTTTGATGTTGTAAATGGATTGTGCGCCCCCTAATGCCACACGGAAACCGGACATGACTTCATCAAAGATCAGCACGCTTTGAAATTTGTCACAAACAGTCCGCAGCGTGTCCAGAAAATCCTGTGTTCCCGGAACACAGTTCATGTTACCGGCTACCGGTTCCACGATAATAGCGGCGATCTGCCCGCCGATTTCAGTAAATATCTTTTCGACCTGTTCCGGATTATTAAAGCTGAGAGTGATCGTATGTTGTGCGAGATCAGCAGGTACACCCGGCGAAGTAGGTATACCCAAAGTCAATGCGCCGGAACCGGCCTTCACCAGTAATGAATCGGCATGGCCATGATAACAGCCTTCGAATTTTACAATCTTGTCACGGCCGCTATAACCACGGGCCAGCCGGATGGCGCTCATGGCAGCTTCCGTCCCGGAATTGACCATGCGTACTTTTTCAATATTCGGCATCAGTTCGCAGATCTTGTCAGCCATTTGTGTTTCGATCTCGGTAGGTGCGCCAAAACTCAGGCCGTTTGCAGCGGCCTGTTGTACCTTTTTGATTACTTCAGGATGGGCATGACCAAGAATCATCGGTCCCCAGGAACCGACATAATCGATATATTGTTTCCCTTCCGTATCATAGAGATAAGCACCACTGGCCTTTTTAAAAAAAACCGGTGTGCCAGTCACTGACCTGAACGCGCGCACCGGTGAATTGACTCCGCCGGGGATATGTTTTTTTGCAGCAATAAAGAGTTTTTCCGTCATATGGTTTCAGATTTTGTTATTAAATAATGTTATATATGACTGCATCACCTGCGCCGGATCAGCAGGCCCATAAATTCCGCTGATGACCGCCAGAAAATCTGCCCCGGCATCTATCAGTGATTTGCCATTTTCCGGGGTAATCCCGCCGATAGCAACAACAGGTAATTTTAATCTTTGCTTTGCTTCCCGGATCAATTCTGGTCCGGCTTTCACAGTATTATTCTTTGTTTGCGTGGGGAAAAACGCACCGAAGGCGATATAGCTTGCCCCCATACTTTCTGCTGCCATCGCCCGGTTGAGATCATTATAACAGGAGATGCCAATGATCTTTTGTTGACCGAATAAAGCCCTTGCCTGTTCACAATTGTGATCATCTTTGCCCAGATGAACACCATCCGCGTTAATGGCTGATGCCAGTTCAATATCATCATTAATAATGAATGGCACATTGTATTTGCCACAAAGCATTTGTAGTTGTCCTGCCTGTGATTCCCTGACGGTGAAATCATCATATTTGTTCCGATACTGCAGCATGGCAGCGCCAGTTCGCAGGATTTGTTCTGTCTTGTGGACCAATTGTTCCGTAGTCAGGTTTTCACAATCAGTTATGGCATAAAGTCCCTTTGCAGGTAATAATTTCATTGTGAGTAAGGACCAGTTATTTTCTGTAAAACCTGTCAGGATGATGTTGTCCTCTCCCCAGCAACATTCCATTTTTCAAGGTATGCCAGGTATATTTCTGTGCTATGGCCACGGCTTCCCTGATAGTATTACCCTGTGCGAGCTGGGCAGCAATGCTTGAAGATAATGTGCAACCGGAGCCATGATAGCTGCCAGACAGTCTTTCCCATTCATTTTTTACCGGTGTTTCATTTTGCATATACAAGGTATTGATGACCTTGCTGCTCTGCTCATGTGTGCCGGTAATCAATACCGCACGGCAACCCCTGGTCAGGAGGTCGTTTGCAGCACCATCAAGGTTATCAATCCCGGTGAGTGCGCGTACTTCAATACTGTTTGGTGTAATCACCGTAATGAATGGCAGCAACTTATCATGTAATGTTGTGCGCACAGCATCTGTTATTATCTTTGTTCCTGTTCCCGCGTTGATTACCGGGTCAAGCACGACCGGAATATCCATGAGAGCGATCAGGGTTTTTTCTATCACTGATAAAATACCCGGATCAGCGATCAAACCGATTTTGCAGGCGCTTACAGGCATGTCTGCAAGTATCATCTCTATCTGTTGCTTAAAATCGTCCGGACTGACCGGTATGACCTGCCTGAATTCAGAAGTATTTTGTGCGGTCAGGCAGGTAATGACTGTAGCGGCATGACAACCGTTGCAGGCAATGGTTTCAATATCAGCCTGGATGCCGGCGCCACCACTAGGATCATGACCCGCAAGCACGAGGACTACCGGTTTTTTGACTTTCATTGCGTTCATGCCGGTTATTCTACATGGCTGCATATCGTGCGAAAATAAAGAAAAAACGGAACTGAAAGAATGAAGCAATACATGTGTGTGATTTGCGGGTTTGTTTATGATGAAGAACAGGGCTGGCCGGAAGACGGGATTGCTCCCGGCACGAAGTGGGAAGATGTGCCGCCTAACTGGGTTTGTCCGGAGTGTGGGGCCAGGAAAGAGGATTTTGAGATGATTGAAATATAGGCGCTACGCGCAGTGAAAAGTGAAATGTGGAAAGTATAAAGAAGGAAATAAATCACTTTTTGCTTCAGGGTGGCATTAAAGATCTTTTCACTTTCAACTTTATACTTTTGACTTCTATATTGGTCGTATTACAGCAAGGATGACAATAACGATTAGAAATATAACCGGAATTTCATTAAACCAGCGATACCAGATATGTGAATGTTTATTCCGGTCATGTTTGAAATCAAATAGCAGCTTCCCGCAGTAAATGTGATAAGCAATCAGGAGCAATACACAAGCCAACTTTATGTGTAACCAGATTGTACCTGCATAAGCAGACCAGCCAAAAGCAACCAGGGTCAAGTACCCGAATAGTAGTGTGAGGATCATGCCCGGTGTCATGATGCCGAAATAGAGTTTGCGCTCCATGATCTTGAAACGGTTATTACCCGTTTCGTCTTCCGTCATGGCGTGATAGACGAATAGTCTAGGCAGGTAAAAGAGTCCTGCGAACCAGGTGACCATAAAAATGATATGCAGCGCCTTGGCCCACAACATCCCGACCGCCAGTTACGAGTCACCAGCCACGAGCCACTTATTATCTGTAGCTAATTGCCGTTCAGAAAGTAAATTCAGGATTTGTTGCCGCAATTTTTCCATGTCCATTTCACCAAGCTTGTGTTTGATAATCTTTCCATCCGGCGAGATTAAAAAGGATGTGGGTGTCAGCATCACGTTATCGAATGCCTTTGCAATAGATCCGTCAACATCCAGTGCAATAGGATAGGACACCTGACGCCGGGTAATGAGTTCAATAACCTGGTTTGGTGGATCATAGGACATAGCAACGCCAATAATCTCAAGTCCTTTGCCGGATAGTTCATTATATAGTGAGATCAGATGCGGCATTTCCTTGACGCAACCAGGGCAGGTGGTAGCCCAGAAAGTAATGAGCACTGGTTTACCCTGCAGATCCTGAAGGTGGATCACGCGGCCATCTGTGGTTTTCAAACTGACAGCCGGTGCTGCGCTGAGACCGCCGGGAGTCAGCCATAACCAGCCGGCACCTATTATCAGCATCAGAATAAAACTTCCGGCCAGGATTTCTTTTTTAATCATTTTGTTTCAGATCATTTCCCAGGACAGCAGGTGTGTTTGTCACCGGCGGTTCTGATTTATATTTTCCACGGAATACATCACGGACATATCCAAAGACACGTTTAATCCCCAGCCATAACCTGGGCAACAACCAGATCATCAGAATAATGAATATGAGCAGTGCCAGCAGGAATAGCCACGGATGATAAAGAGCTGCCCACAGGCCTGCAATAACGCCAATATCCTCGGTTACCGAGGCAGCCCAGTTGCTGACCGGTTCCGGTGAGGTATTGATCAATATCCGGCTGCCGGTTTTGGTGGCATGGGTACTGGCAGCCAGAACTCCACCTACGAGAAAGGCGACGAGTTCGATCGCGGGACTGGTATCGCCTACCGCGCCCATGGCCAGGATTGCACCGGCCGGGATGCGTATAAACGTATGTACCGAATCCCACAAACTATCCACGCCAGGGGTTTTATCAGCAAAGAATTCTATGCAATACATCACTCCTGCCGCCAACATGACCAGCGGATCAGTCAATACCTCCAGATCCGGCGGCAGTACGATATGGCCGGTTGATCCCAGATAGCCCAGCATGAATATTGCGGCATAGAGATTGATACCACTGGCCCAGGCGACGCCCATGGTCAGGGCAATGATTTGTACGGTATCCATAGCGGTGTCCTTGATTAATAGTTGTGTATTTTATCAGGGCTGGTGACGGGATGATGATATTTCTGAGTATAGATGTGTATCATTTTATTTGCTGTAATGGATAAAAAGTTTCAAGAAATATTAATAGCAATAATTGGCAAGCTTTTAATTCTATTGAATATTAATGTGCAGCGCACAAGTAAATAATCAGGATAATTTCCTTGACATGCCAGAATACTGTCAGTACTCTCATTCATGAAGTGTCTGCCGTCGGCCGACATTTCATCCAATAATAATAACTATAAAAAGTTTTAACTATAAAGCGGCTTCGGCCGCTTTTTTATTTACATGGATGTAATGTACATCGCGGGCGCAGGATGCGCAGGAGCGATGTATTATGTACAGAGACATACTATACGCCGCCTGTATCAGGAACACACATACGGGGAAAGTACACAGGGTTACACAGAAGCAGTGCTCTCATGTTAGCTCGTTATCTTGTATCATACGCTTACATCATACATTTTTTGAGTATCCGGATTAATTACCCATGATTAAGGTTGGTATTATCGGCGCGACTGGTTATACCGGTTCGGAATTATTACGCTTGTTGGTCAGGCATCCGCAGGTACAGGTTCATGTTGTCACCTCCCGCAGTGAGCAGGGGAAGCCTGTCACGTCCCTGTTCCCCAACCTGCGTGGTTATATCGATCATAATTTCAGTGCTCCGGATGCTCCTGCGATCAGGGAATGTAACATGGTGTTCTTTGCTACGCCCAATGGCACAGCCATGAATCAGGTCGCCCCCTTATTAAAAAAGGGTATTAAGGTCATAGATTTGTCGGCAGATTTCAGGTTAAAGGATGCGGCACTTTGGGCCAAATGGTATGGACAACCACATGCAGCCGGTGAATTACTGGAACAAGCAGTTTATGGCCTGCCCGAGTTAAACAGGAAGGCCATTGCTGCTGCCAGTCTGGTTGCAAACCCCGGCTGTTATCCAACCGCCGTGATCCTGTCGCTTATTCCTTTGCTGGAAGCAGGAAGTATTGACACACAATCTATCATTGCAGATGCAAAATCCGGGATCAGTGGTGCGGGACGTAAAGCCAGTATCGGGCATCTTTACTGTGAAGCCAGTGAGTCCTTCAAAGCTTATGGCGTGCCCGGTCACCGCCATTTGCCGGAGATATGTCAGGTTTTGAACACACTGGCTGCTGGGCCTGTAGGATTAACTTTTGTGCCTCATCTTGTGCCGATGGTGCGCGGGATTCATGCAACTGTATATGCAAAATTGCAGGCATCTATCGACCCGCAGGAACTGTATGAAGACCGTTACCGGGATGAGCCATTTGTGGATGTCATGCCTGCTGGTTCTCATCCGGAAACACGTTCTGTCAGGGGTTCTAATGTTTGCCGGCTGGCGCTGCATATGCCACAACAGGGTAATACACTGGTATTATTGTCAGTTATTGATAATCTGGTCAAAGGTGCTGCAGGACAGGCCATACAGAATATGAATCTGATGTGTGGTCTGGATGAAGTAACAGGCCTTGATCTCCCGGCGTTATCCCCTTGAGGGTATGTATTTTAGCAAGCTGACAGGTATGCAATCCTGGTTTTTATGAATAGCATTTCATGACACATCTCATCATCAAACATCACAGACCTTATCAAATCGTGGCATTAGCAATTGCTATCAGCCTGGTGATCTTCACTACGTTCTGGTTTCTGCTGGATGAGAGTCATTGGTCATATATTAAATCACGTGTTGCCATCGGTCAGGAAAGCAAACGCCTGTGGACAGAGAATCGTAATCTTGAAGAAGAAAACAAACGCCTGCGTGAACGGGTCATCATGCTGGAACGGACCACGCAAATCGACAGTCAGGCTGCTGCGGAATTTCATGAAGAAATGAAAAAACTTCAGGATGATATATACACACTGAAAGGCGAATTGGAGTTTTATCAGGCGATAATGACTTCCACCAGCTCTACACAGGGCCTGAGTATCCAGGGAATGCAGATTGACAGTCTTCAGGCTGAAAATAATTATCACTTCAAACTGATATTAACCCATGTGGCAAAAAGTGATAAGGTGGTCGAGGGCACAGTAGAAATTAGCCTGGAAGGGTTGCAGGATGGGGTCGCCAAGGTACTGAATATCACCGATGTGGTATTAAACCGGGCGATAGATTTATCCTTTAACTTCAAGAATTTTAAGCGATTTGAGGGTAATATGATGATACCTGAAGGCTTTGCCCCTCACCGGGTAATTGTCAAATTGCAGCCAAAGGATACAAAATTGTCTAAAATCAAGCGAGTTTTTGACTGGTCAGAGATGCTCGGTTAGTAACGGAGGCATAAAAAAATGTGGGGCAAGAAACGTAAGCAAATGACCAACAGGATTGATACCCTGATAGGCCAGCACAGTGAAGTGACTGGTGATGTAAAGTTTGCAGGAGGTTTACACGTGGACGGCACCATCAAGGGCAATGTGTACGCAGAAAATGACGGCCATTCCGTCTTGTCATTAAGTGAACAGGGCACGATTGAAGGGGAGGTTAATGTTCCTTACATAAAAGTCAATGGCGTTGTCATAGGAGATGTACATGGCAGCGAGCATGTGGAACTGCAGGCCAAGGCGAGAGTTACTGGAAATGTCTATTATAATCTGATAGAAATGGCCATCGGTGCCGAGGTAAATGGCAAACTGGTGCATTTCCCGGTCAGTGATGATATCCCATTGGCACTAAGTCACGGTGAACCTGTCGAAGTTGATTAAAAGCCGATTTTAATTGTTAAACTAATGTTAATATAGTGAGTAATGAGATGAATACAGCAGAGAATCTGACAGAAGCACCCCTGGTTTTTACCAGTTCTGCCGCAACCAAGGTCAGGGAATTGATCACCGAGGAAGGCAATGATGCCCTCATGCTGCGGGTGTTTATTACCGGCGGCGGTTGCTCCGGTTTCCAGTATGGTTTTACCTTTGATGAAAATATCACCGATGGTGACACCGTGGTTGAGAATAATGGTGTAAAATTACTGATTGACCCGATGAGTTACCAGTATTTGCTCGGTGCGGAGATCGGTTACACGGAAGGGCTTGAAGGTGCACAATTTGTCATACGCAATCCGAGTGCTTCAACTACCTGTGGTTGCGGTTCTTCTTTCTCAGTCTAGGTTAAATTTCAAGGCCGGATTGTAGCAGGGCCAACCTGATGGCAGATGATTACACGATTATAGACAGCCTTGGTCATGGCCGTGGCGTGATTACCAATCGTCATTATACCCGGGGCGAGTTCGTGATGAACTTTACCGGGGAGAAAACACATATCAATGATATTGATGATTTCACCCATTATTTGCAGATAACACCGGAATTGTTCATCAGTCCGAGTGGCAATGCAGATGATTTTGTGAATCACAGTTGTGACCCCAACTGTGCGCTCTATTTTGAAAATGACGGGTTGGTATTGCGTGCAATAAAAGACATAGCGCCCGGGCAGGAGCTATCGTTTGATTACGGCACCATCATGTTCAGCGAACCCACTGAATTCAAGTGTGAATGTGGCAGTTCAAAATGCCGTGACATAATCGGTAATTATTATACTTTACCTGAAGAGCTACAGACGCAATGTCAGTCTGCCAATATGATCCCGCTGTTGAGCCGCTATACCATCGAAGAATTCCGTTATGCCCGGGAACGTGTACAGCACTGAGTTGAAAAATTATTTCTTAGTACTGTAAATTGCGCCCAGTATTTGCGGTGATGTTGCTCCGGTAACCGATGGCAAGCTGGCTGCAATCCCGTTCATGCGGCATTTTGCCAGCCAGGCGAAAGCAACTGCTTCGACACAATCCGGGTCGAGACCATATTTATCCGTCGAGTTTATTTCAATACCGGTTAATTCATTTTGTAGTGATTTGATTAACAATGGGTTATGAATCCCACCACCACAAACTAGAAGTTCGTTGGTTTTTTCAGCATACTTCATTATCGCCCTGCTAATTGTTGTAACAGTTAATTTAAGCAAGGTTGCCTGAATATCTACAGGAGAAATACTCGCCTGTTGACCGGCGAGAATATTGTTTAACCATTCCATGTTGAAATAATCGCGCCCGGTACTTTTGGGTGGTGGGGTATCGAAATATGGATCGTTCAAACAGTCTATTAATAATGCTTCGTTAATTTGTCCGCTTTCAGCCCACAGACTATTTTTGTCGAAAGGTTGACCGAGATGCTGTTGTGCCAAATCGTCAAGTAATGCATTGCCAGGCCCCGTATCGAAGCCGATAATCTTATCTCTGTTATTTTTAGGCAAGACTGTGATGTTAGCCATTCCGCCAAGGTTAAGAATAACGCGATGTTTAGCATCGCTGCTGAATTTTTCCACATGAAATGCAGGGGTCAGAGGTGCGCCCTGTCCCCCCGCCGCAATATCCATACGCCTGAAATCAGCAACCGTAGTAATCCCGGTCTTAAACGCGATGATGTTGGCATCACCAATTTGTAATGTACGAGGCGGCTCTGCATCAGGCAGATGCAGGATCGTCTGTCCATGACTGCCTATGGCAGTAATGTCCTGCGACTTCAGGTTTGCTTTTTTCAGGATCTTTAATACGGAATCAGCAAACTGATGGCCAAGGATATTATCCAGCCTGGAAATTTCTTCGATGTTTGAAGTGATTGAAAGTTGCCTGACAGCCTTACGGATATCATCGTCAATCGGTAATTGTTCGTATTCAACAAGGGAAAATGATTTGTCATCTATTTGAACCAGCGCCACATCAATGGCGTCCATGCTGGTTCCAGACATCAGGCCTATATATAGCACCGGGATCGCAAGAGATAATTTCTATTCTGTGAAACTGTCATTATCTGGGTAACCGCTCAACGTAATAAGCGGTTACCTTGATATGCAGTCTGTATGGCCTTACCTGTAATTACATTGTCCAGTTGGGACAATAGTGGATTTGTCTTCGCTTTGAAATCAGCCATGACTCCGCCCGGAATTCCCAGGGCCTTGGGAAGTTCAACTGTGAGAGGATTATGGTGTACATCATTAATACGGAATTCATAATGCAGGTGTGGTCCGGTTGCCAGACCGGTCATGCCGACATGGCCGATGGCCTGTCCCTGTTTGACTCTTTTCCCGTTACTGATATCTTTTGCAAATCTGGACATGTGACCGTACAGCGTACTGTATTTTTCACCGTGCCTGAGAATAACAATATTACCATACCCGCCCTTATATCCGGCAAAGACGACGATACCATCGCCAGTGGCCTTGATAGGTGTACCGGTGGGCGCCGCATAATCAACCCCCCTGTGGGCCCTGATGGTATTAAGTACAGGGTGTTTACGTCCTAAAGAAAATCCTGAACTGATACGGGTAAAATTGACTGGTGTACGCAAAAAAGCCTTGCGCATACTGTATCCCTCTTCATTGTAATAATCGTTATAACCATCGGCGTGGGTATAGCGTACGGTGCGGAATGATTTACCCTGGTTGACGAATTCTGCTGCAAGGATAGCGCCGTCCTGTACCTTGACACCGTCCTTGAATTTTTCTTCATAGATCACATAAAAACGATCGCCTTCACGTATATCCAGAGCGAAATCAATGTCCCAGCCATATAATTCCACAAGTTGCATAGTGAGGTTATCCGAGAGGCCCGCACGTTGTGCGGTGAGGAACAATGAATGTGTAATTACTCCCGTGGTGCTGGTGATATGAGTATCCAGTTCTGTTTTGATAGTTTCAACTGCATATCCCGTATCCAGTTTTGTTATATGCAATGTATCGGTGAGGCTGACATCATACTGCATTGCTTCAAGCTTACCGTCCTCAAACTGGAAGCGTAGCTCGTGATTCGGCATCAACCTCTTCAGGATTGCGACATCCTGACCCAGAGACATGATTTCGTGCAGCACCGTCGGGTTGATATGCATACGATCAAATATTAATGAGAGATTATCGCCTGATCGTACTTTCAATGATTCCCAGTTATCAGGGATTACTGCGTTGATCGTGTCCTGATTTGTCAGGATATTTTCTTCTTCGATCAGAATCTCATCATCAACAAAAGATGTGTAAACATCATCGATGGTTCCAAAAGATTCTATCAATGGTTTGATAGTATCGATCTGATGGTCTAACGGTAGGGTTGAGGTATGTGCCAGAGCGGAGTTACTGATGAATGTTGATTCTGAGATATCATGAGATCGCATGCCCAGGATCAGGCCGGTGGTAATACAGAGCGCAACTACCATTACCCGATTGATATTCCGATTCCTGAACATGGAATCGCCACGTATTTCTCGGATTACTGGCCTATAGTCTTTCTTGATGTAGACTTTGTAAGTCACGGTATGCACTCGGAAATTTGTAATACAATAGCTGCTGAATTTGATATCGTCAAATATTCTCTTGACTGCGTTCATAGGGGATCCTGTGATAAGCTGGATTGAATAAGAATTGACTGGATCAAGGCATAAATTCTGCATGATTAATACAACTGAAGCACTGGCCATCATAAGCCGGGGTAGTGAAGAAATCCTGCTCGAAGCGGAGTTAAAACAACGTTTGCAGGATCACAGGTCCTTGCGGGTGAAAGCAGGTTTTGACCCTACTGCACCGGATCTGCATCTTGGACATACTGTCCTGATTAATAAACTACGCCAGTTTCAGGATCTTGGGCATGAGGTGATATTTCTAATCGGGGATTTCACCGGCATGATTGGTGATCCATCGGGTAAAAGTGCTACCCGGCCTGCCCTGACACAGGATGAAGTCAAGGTCAATGCCGAGACGTACAAGGAGCAGATATTCAAAATACTAGACCCCGCCAGGACCCGAATTGAATTTAATTCCTCATGGATGAACAAGATAGACGCAGCGGGGTTGATTAAACTTGCCGCCAAACATACGGTTGCAAGGATGCTGGAACGGGATGATTTCCACCAGCGCTATACCAATAACCAGTCAATAGCGATTCATGAGTTTCTCTATCCGCTGGTACAAGGCTATGATTCTGTGGCATTAAAAGCAGATGTGGAGCTTGGTGGTACGGATCAGAAGTTTAACCTGCTGGTAGGACGGCAACTGCAGGAAGCTTATGGACAACCTCCCCAGGTAGTGCTCACCATGCCTCTTCTGGAGGGTCTGGACGGGGTACAGAAAATGTCCAAATCACTCAATAACTATGTAGGCATCAATGAAGCGCCTGGAGAAATGTTCGGTAAATTGATGTCCATATCGGATGACTTGATGTGGCGGTATTTTGAGTTATTAAGTTTCCGACCGATGAAGGAAATCAAAGAATTACAAAGGCAGGCCCAAGCAGGAACAAACCCCAGAGATATTAAAATGCAGCTTGCTGATGAGATAGTGGCGCGTTTTCATGGTCACACTGCAGCCCAACAGGCTCATGCAGAATTTATTAACCGTTTCAGGCATGGAGCCTTACCTGAAAATATGCCAGAAGTTGAATTTACCCTGTTTGATACTGGAATACCTGTGGGGCAAATACTTAAGCAATCCGGGCTGACATCTAGTACCTCAGAGGCATTTCGTATGATTGGGCAGGGGGCAGTAAAGATCGATGGAGAACGCGTTACTGAAAAGGACACCATGATCAACCAGACAGGCAATTATGTTTTTCAGGTAGGCAAGAGAAAATTTGCCCGGATCAGGGTGATTACCAATTAACGAAGTCTGTTTTAATCATATTCTGGTTGTTGCAGTATGGGATATATTTACGACAAGTCTTAATTCAGCTTATGCAGGTAATAATATTATTATATTTCAATAAGTTATATTTAATTCAAATAATTTGAAAGTAATATTGACCACAGGTTTTCGAAGTGTATAATTCCGCCCTCTCGGTTGGGAGCCTCCCAGCCTGTTCTTTAAAAATTCCTGATTAAGAAATTTGTGTGGGCGCTTACGTCGATGAAGAGTTTCACCAGAAACTATCGATGGAAGCAAACATAGATTAACGTCAATTTGCGACTATCGAGCCAAGATTTGCTGCCTATAGCAGCTAACATGATTAAACTGAAGAGTTTGATCCTGGCTCAGATTGAACGCTGGCGGCATGCCTAACACATGCAAGTCGAACGGTAACAGGTCTAGCTTGCTAGATGCTGACGAGTGGCGGACGGGTGAGTAATGCATAGGAATCTGCCCAGTAGCGGGGGACAACTCGGGGAAACTCGAGCTAATACCGCATACGCCCTACGGGGGAAAGCGGGGGACCTTCGGGCCTCGCACTATTGGATGAGCCTATGTCTGATTAGCTAGTTGGTAGGGTAACGGCCTATCAAGGCGACGATCAGTAGCTGGTCTGAGAGGACGATCAGCCACACTGGAACTGAGACACGGTCCAGACTCCTACGGGAGGCAGCAGTGGGGAATATTGGACAATGGGGGCAACCCTGATCCAGCAATGCCGCGTGTGTGAAGAAGGCCTGCGGGTTGTAAAGCACTTTCAGTAGGGAAGAAATCCTGAAGGTTAATAACCTTCAGGATTGACATTACTTACAGAAGAAGCACCGGCTAACTCCGTGCCAGCAGCCGCGGTAATACGGAGGGTGCGAGCGTTAATCGGAATTACTGGGCGTAAAGCGCACGTAGGCGGTTTAGTAAGTCGGATGTGAAATCCCCGGGCTTAACCTGGGAATTGCATTCGATACTGCTAGGCTAGAGTATGGTAGAGGGTAGTGGAATTCCGGGTGTAGCGGTGAAATGCGTAGATATCCGGAGGAACACCAGTGGCGAAGGCGGCTACCTGGACCAATACTGACGCTGAGGTGCGAAAGCGTGGGGAGCAAACAGGATTAGATACCCTGGTAGTCCACGCCCTAAACGATGTCAACTAGCCGTTGGGTTCATAAAAGAACTTAGTGGCGCAGCTAACGCGATAAGTTGACCGCCTGGGGAGTACGGCCGCAAGGTTAAAACTCAAAGGAATTGACGGGGGCCCGCACAAGCGGTGGAGCATGTGGTTTAATTCGATGCAACGCGAAGAACCTTACCTACCCTTGACATCCTCAGAACTTGTTAGAGATAACTTGGTGCCTTCGGGAACTGAGTGACAGGTGCTGCATGGCTGTCGTCAGCTCGTGTCGTGAGATGTTGGGTTAAGTCCCGTAACGAGCGCAACCCTTGTCCCTAGTTGCCAGCGAGTAAAGTCGGGAACTCTAGGGAGACTGCCGGTGACAAACCGGAGGAAGGTGGGGATGACGTCAAGTCATCATGGCCCTTACGGGTAGGGCTACACACGTGCTACAATGGCCGGTACAAAGGGTTGCCAAGCAGTAATGCGGAGCTAATCCTGAAAAGCCGGTCGTAGTCCGGATTGAGGTCTGCAACTCGACCTCATGAAGTCGGAATCGCTAGTAATCGCGAATCAGAACGTCGCGGTGAATACGTTCCCGGGCCTTGTACACACCGCCCGTCACACCATGGGAGTTGGTTGCACCAGAAGCAGGTTGCTTAACCGTAAGGAGGGCGCCTACCACGGTGTGGTCAATGACTGGGGTGAAGTCGTAACAAGGTAGCCGTAGGGGAACCTGCGGCTGGATCACCTCCTTTCTTTAGCGTGATTCCTTCTGAGATGTTTAAGCGCTCACAACAAATTTCTTAATCAGATATACGAACGCGTGAAAGGTCCAACTGAGTTTTTTGGACCGGAAACAGAGATAACGCCGCAACTGGCAGTTAGATTTGGGTCTGTAGCTCAGTTGGTTAGAGCGCACCCCTGATAAGGGTGAGGTCGGAAGTTCGAATCTTCCCAGACCCACCAAACGAAGTCACAGGTGATAAGCCATAAGTCACAAGCAACAGGAAGCATGAATCACTTGAACTTTTGGCTTGATTTTTGTGGCTAAGCGCAGCGTCAGGGGCCATAGCTCAGCTGGGAGAGCACCTGCTTTGCAAGCAGGGGGTCGTCGGTTCGATCCCGACTGGCTCCACCAATCATGCATAAAGTGTAGCTCGTGAAACGTATTTTTAGTTATTGAAGAGATCCGTTTCACGAGAAACTCTTCTCGATGTCTTAGGAATCGGCCTCGTCGAATTCGCCATCCATGGCTCTATTCGACGTAAGTCCATCCGTGGACAAAGTTCTTTAACAATCAGGAAAGTTGTAAAGATAATGCCGCAAGACAAAGCTCTCATTTTGTCTTGCATGTGGTCATGTTCTTGGTCTTTTGAACATGATCCGGGTATATCGCATTGCATTGTCAGTAACCAATGATCTCGATAAAAGCTGAATTGCACAAAAGGGTTCAGCGAGTAGGTTGTAACGAAGGTATTTTGTTTGAGTACGAGCCGCATAATGCGTGAGGCGCGGAGTGTACAATCAGTACATGAGCACCGAGCGAAGAAAGGCGGTGAAGTAATCGGACAAAAGATCGAGTCAGACAGACTGTTTGAGGTTATATGGTCAAGTGATTAAGCGCATACGGTGAATGCCTAGGCGACAAGAGGCGATGAAGGACGTGGTAGCCTGCGAAAAGCTCCGGAGAGTCGGCAAACTGACTTTGACCCGGAGATGTCCGAATGGGGAAACCCACCGCGCAAGCGGTATCCTCAGCTGAATACATAGGCTGTGGAAGCTAACCCAGGGAACTGAAACATCTAAGTACCTGGAGGAAAAGAAATCAACCGAGATTCCCTTAGTAGCGGCGAGCGAACGGGGACCAGCCCTAAAGTGCTGGTGTGGCTAGTGGAACGCTCTGGAAAGTGCGGCCATAGCGGGTGACAGCCCCGTACACGAAAGCCTATCCAGTATTATTCGAGTAAGCCGGGACACGAGACATCCTGACTGAACATGGGGGGACCATCCTCCAAGGCTAAATACTCCTTGTCGACCGATAGTGAACCAGTACCGTGAGGGAAAGGCGAAAAGAACCCCGGAGAGGGGAGTGAAATAGAACCTGAAACCGTATGCGTACAAGCTGTAGGAGCATGCTTCGGCATGTGACTGCGTACCTTTTGTATAATGGGTCAGCGACTTACTTCTCAGTGGCAAGCTTAACCAATAGGGTAGGCGTAGGGAAACCGAGTCTGAATAGGGCGCCATAGTCGCTGGGAGTAGACCCGAAACCGGTGCGATCTATCCATGGCCAGGGTGAAGGTGGGGTAATACCTACTGGAGGCCCGAACCGGGGAACGTTGAAAAGTTCTCGGATGAGCTGTGGATAGGAGTGAAAGGCTAATCAAGCCCGGAGATAGCTGGTTCTCCTCGAAAGCTATTTAGGTAGCGCCTCGTGTATCACTTCTGGGGGTAGAGCACTGTTATGGCTAGGGGGTCATCCCGACTTACCAAACCATTGCAAACTCCGAATACCAGAAAGTGCAAGCACGGGAGACACACGGCGGGTGATAAAATCCGTCGTGAAAAGGGAAACAACCCAGACCGTCAGCTAAGGTCCCAAAATCACAGCTCAGTGGAAAACGATGTGGGAAGGCCCAGACAGCCAGGAGGTTGGCTTAGAAGCAGCCATCCTTTAAAGAAAGCGTAACAGCTCACTGGTCGAGTCGGCCTGCGCGGAAGATATAACGGGGCTCAAGCTGTGTACCGAAGCTACGGGATTGACTGTCCTTCGGGATAGTTGATCGGTAGAGGAGCGTTCTGTAAGCCGTTGAAGGTGGATCGTAAGGTCTGCTGGAGGTATCAGAAGTGCGAATGCTGACATGAGTAGCGATAATGCGGGTGAAAAACCCGCACGCCGAAAACCCAAGGTTTCCTGCGCGACGCTAATCGGCGCAGGGTGAGTCGGTACCTAAGGCGAGGCCGAAAGGCGTAGTCGATGGACAACAGGTTAATATTCCTGTACCTCGTATGATTGCGATGGGGTGACGGAGAAGGCTAGGTCAGCCGGGTGTTGGTTGTCCCGGTTTAAGCGTGTAGGGAGTATCCTTTGGAAAATCCGGGGATACAATTCTGAGACGTGATGACGAGTCCCTCTTTGAGGGACGAAGTGATTGATGCCATGCTTCCTGGAAAAACCTCTAAGCTTCAGATTGTACGAGACCGTACCCCAAACCAACACAGGTGGGTGAGGAGAGAATCCTAAGGCGCTTGAGAGAACTCGGGTGAAGGAACTCGGCAAAATAACACCGTAACTTCGGGAGAAGGTGTGCCCTTTGTATGTGAAGGCCCTGCGGCCTGAGCAGAAGAGGGTTGCAGTGACCAGGTGGCTGCGACTGTTTACTAAAAACACAGCACTCTGCAAACACGAAAGTGGACGTATAGGGTGTGACGCCTGCCCGGTGCCGGAAGGTTAATTGATGGGGTTAGTCCTCGGACGAAGCTCTTGATCGAAGCCCCGGTAAACGGCGGCCGTAACTATAACGGTCCTAAGGTAGCGAAATTCCTTGTCGGGTAAGTTCCGACCTGCACGAATGGCGTAACGATGGCCACACTGTCTCCACCCGAGACTCAGCGAAATTGAACTCGCTGTGACGATGCAGTGTACCCGCGGCTAGACGGAAAGACCCCATGAACCTTTACTATAGCTTTACACTGGACTTTGAACATATCTGTGTAGGATAGCTGGGAGGCTTTGAAGCGGCGACGCCAGTCGTCGTGGAGCCACACTTGAAATACCAGCCTGGTCTGTTTGAGGTTCTAACCCAGATCCGTAATCCGGATCGGGGACAGTGTATGGTGGGTAGTTTGACTGGGGCGGTCTCCTCCCAAAGAGTAACGGAGGAGCGCGAAGGTACCCTCAGCACGGTCGGAAATCGTGCATTGAGCGCAAAGGTATAAGGGTGCTTGACTGCGAGACTGACACGTCGAGCAGGAACGAAAGTTGGTCTTAGTGATCCGGTGGTTCTGTATGGAAGGGCCATCGCTCAACGGATAAAAGGTACTCTGGGGATAACAGGCTGATACCACCCAAGAGTTCATATCGACGGTGGTGTTTGGCACCTCGATGTCGGCTCATCTCATCCTGGGGCTGAAGCAGGTCCCAAGGGTATGGCTGTTCGCCATTTAAAGAGGTACGCGAGCTGGGTTTAGAACGTCGTGAGACAGTTCGGTCCCTATCTGCCGTGGGCGTTGGAGATTTGAGAGGAGCTGCTCCTAGTACGAGAGGACCGGAGTGGACGTACCTCTGGTGTTCCGGTTGTCATGCCAATGGCACTGCCGGGTAGCTATGTACGGACAGGATAACCGCTGAAAGCATCTAAGCGGGAAGCCCACCTCAAGATGAGATCTCCCCGGGAATTTAATTCCCCTGAAGGGCCGTCGAAGACTACGACGTTGATAGGCTGGGTGTGGAAGCGCAGTAATGTGTGAAGCTAACCAGTACTAATTGCCCGTGAGGCTTGACCATATAACACTCAAAGAGTTTGATGATGGTCACTGACAGTGTGTGATATACCATTATTTTTTACAGCTTTCCGAATTCGTTCGTTGCCGGTTTTTGCAAAATAATCATAAACAAATAGCAACGGACAAACAGTTTGCCTGGCAGCCATAGCGAGTGTGAACCACCCGATCCCATCTCGAACTCGGAAGTGAAACCGCTTAGCGCCGATGATAGTATAGGGCTGTCCCTATGCGAAAGTAGGACACTGCCAGGCTTTTAAATATACAATCCCCGGCCACATTGTGCCGGGGATTTTTTATGTTTTATCGTTGAAGCTGTAGAAAAAGCCTGGAACTTGTTGTTATTTCGTTGATCTGATCTTGTTAATGAAGCGCGACACCCCTTCATGAACAGGAGCAGATGATGGCACGATTTAAAGATTACTGTTACGAGCAAGACAAGCTCATTCCGGTTGCCTTCAGTAAACAGATCCTGCCCGGCACCCTTGAATATACCCTGGACTATCTCATCGATAACGTCATGGAGGTGTCCGTCTTTCAGGTCCGTTATCACAACGATGAGACCGGTGCACCGGCCTATGATCCGGCGTTGTTATTAAAGGTGGTGTTATACGCCTATTCGAGAGGCATCATCAGTCGCCGTGAGATGGCCCGGGCCTGCCGAGGAGAATATCCTCTTTATGGCGTTAGCGGCGGACAGTCATCCGCACTTCACCACG
>JBCKWI010000018.1:0-28910 GCA_038922795.1 Gammaproteobacteria bacterium | reverse complement strand
GAAGCCGGTGATTTTTTCGGGGCGGGCGCAGAGGGGCTGGCGGATGTCATATCCAAAATATTCAAGGAGCATGGCCGGCCCAATGCCTATATCAAGGGCACGGAAGGCAGTGGCGCGCTTGTTGTAGGCGCACGTTACGGTGAAGGCACGCTATACAGAAAGGCCGGGGGGAATGCTGAAGTATTCTGGTCGGGCCCATCAATCGGGTTTGATGCCGGTGGTAACCTGTCCAAGGTCTTTGTCCTGATTTACGATTTGCCATCCATTGATGCCATATTCCAGCGTTTCCCTGCGATTGATGGCAGTTTCTATTATATTGGCGGAGTCGGGGCAAATTATCATCAAGTGGATGAGATTGTGCTCGCGCCTATACGTGTTGGTGTTGGATTAAGGGCCGGGGTGAATATCGGGTATATGCATTATAAGCGTGAGAAATCCTGGAATCCTTTTTAAATTGCTTGGGACTGTCATTTCGAACGAATGTGAGAAATCTTTTTTTGATATAACTGTGAGATTTCTCGCTACGCTCGAAATGACAATATCATCTTAATCTGGTCATGGTTATATCATGGCCTGGTTATGTTCTTGCTCTGTGTATATTGCTCGGGTCGATACTCACAGTCATTTATGTCATCAACAAAAATAATATTATTTCCACAATTATCCTCGTCTGCGATGCAGGATGTCTTGAAAAGCGATTGTCTCAACACATCCGGATCCTGTCTGAGGAAATCGGCGAGCGCCATTTTGAAAATCCCGGCTCATTAGAGAGAACGGCTGATTATATTGAGCAGGAATGGATTGCGGCGGGCTTGAAGCCTGTCCGGCAATCTTATGCCGATAACACTTACCATAATATCATCGCCGAGATCAGGGGCAGTAAGCAACCGGATGAAATCATCATAGCCGGTGCCCATTACGATACGGTCTGGTTATCGCCCGGTGCGAACGACAATGCCTCCGGTGTTGCGGCCATGCTGGAATTGTCGCGCAATCTTGTCAACCTGAAACCTGAACGCACTGTCCGTTTCGTTGCCTTTACCAATGAAGAACAACCATTTGCCGGATCAGATGAGATGGGCAGCATAATATATGCCCGTCAATTACATCAGCAGGGAGAGAGTGTCATTGCCATGTATTCACTGGAGATGCTCGGATACTATTCAGACAAACCCGGCAGCCAGAGTTATCCGGCCCCATTGAGCTGGTTCTACCCGGACCAGGCAAATTTTATTGCCTTTGTGGGGAACATTCAGTCCGGCCGTTTACTATGGCAATCACTCAATGCTTTCAGACGTCATTCAGATTTTCCGGCACAGGGACTGATCATGTCAGAGAGACTGGTGCCGGACATCAGGCGATCCGATCATGCTTCCTTCTGGGATACAGGTTACCCGGCAGTGATGGTGACGGATACGGCTGAATTCCGGAATATTCATTACCATACTGCCGGGGATGTCATGCGGACACTGGATCTGAAGAAAATGGCCGGGGTCGTCGCGGGGTTGAGCATGATGCTCGCTGAGCTTGCCGGGATTCATGAGGATTAATCATTCTCATTAATATCAAGTTAACGTAATATAGGCTGACGGAAAAACGACAACAAAAAGAGAGTAAATAAAAGTGAAGATCGTTATAGCACCGGATTCCTTTAAAGAAAATCTGACTTCCATGCAGGTGGCCACGTGTATTGAGAAGGGGATCAAAAAAGTATTGCCAAAGGCACGCTGTATCAAAGTGCCTATGGCGGATGGCGGGGAAGGCACTGTTCAGTCTCTGGTGGATGCAACCGGTGGAAGAATTATTAAAAAGCAGGTCGTTGGCCCGATGGGTGAAAAAACCAAAGCAAGTTACGGAATCCTGGGTGATGGTACAACTGCCGTGATAGAAATGGCCGAGGCATCGGGTTTGCCGCTGGTGCCACGTCATAAACGCAATCCTCTACAGGCAACCACATATGGTACAGGCGAACTGATCATGGACGCCATTAACAAGGGAGCAACAACCATCATTATCGGTCTTGGTGGTTCTGCGACCGTGGATGGTGGTGCCGGTATGGCGCAGGCGATTGGCGTCCGCTTTTTAGCCAGTGGGGGCAGATTGATTAAAGCGCATCCTGGCGGTGGCATGCTGGATAAAATCAGGGAGATAGATATCAGTGCTGTTGATCGCAAGATCAGAAAGACAAAATTTATTGTTGCCAGTGATGTGACCAATCCTCTCTGTGGAAAGACCGGGGCAGCACATGTCTTTGGACCACAGAAAGGTGCGACCCCGGCAATGGTAAAAACCCTGGATCGCAATCTTAAACATTACGCTGATCTGATCAAACGGCAGTTGAAAAAAGATGTCCTTAATAAAAAAGGCGCCGGCGCGGCCGGTGGACTGGGAGCAGGGTTACTGGCATTTACCCATGCCCGTATGAAAAGCGGTGTTGATCTGGTCGTTGAGATCACCGGTTTGAAAAAGCATCTCAAGGGCGCAGACCTGGTCATTACCGGTGAAGGCCGGGTTGATTTCCAGACAGCATTTGGCAAAACACCGGCCGGTGTGGCCAAGGCCGCACGCACCTACAAGGTGCCCTGTATAGCCATTGGTGGCAGTCTTGCCGATGATGCACGTGGTGTATTTGAACATGGTATAACGGGTCTGGAAAGTGCAGCAGCACGTGATATGGATCTGGCCACTGCCCTGGCAAACTCACGCAAACATCTGGAATTTGCCGGTGAGAGGGTGATACGTCTGTTGCTGATAGGCAAGGGCCTGGTAAAAAAGCGTTGATGTCGCGCGATTCGCGGTAAAAAATTCTCTCCGTTAAATCCAACCCGATGGAATTTTCAAAATTCACTAACCGTTTTAACTCACATGCCGGGATCGTCCAGTTGATGGAAGATCTCGGTGCGGCACTGTCCGGTAATCAGAATGTGTTAATGCTGGGTGGCGGAAATCCCAGTCACATTCCGCAGGTACAGCAAATTTTCCATGAAAGACTGGAGAGAATACTGGCAGACCCGGCTGAATTTGCCCATTTGATAGGCGACTATGATTCCCCACAGGGTGAACGGAAATTTATAGAATCACTGGCAAAGCTGTTACGTTCGGAATCGGGATGGGATATCGGGCCGGAAAATATTGTGCTCACTGCCGGAAGTCAGGCCGGTTTTTTCTATTTATTTAATATGTTTGCTGGTGAGTTCAGGGATGGTGTCAACAAACAGATCATGTTGCCCATGATTCCTGAATATATTGGTTATGCCGATGTCGGATTGGTGGATAATCTCTTTGTTTCCTGCCGTCCGGAGATCGAGATCATAGGCGATCATATGTTTAAATATCATGTGAATTTCCGTGAATTAAAGGTTGGTGGAAATATTGGAGCATTATGTGTTTCACGGCCAACCAATCCTACCGGCAATGTACTCACGGATGAGGAGATACGGCATCTGCTAGAGATTGCCAGCGACAGGAATATTCCTCTTATCATTGATAATGCCTACGGCCTCCCGTTTCCAGATATTATCTTTACCGGGGCCGGAACTGTCTGGGCAGAAAATACGATTCATTGTTTGAGTTTGTCCAAGCTTGGATTGCCGGGCGCCAGGACCGGGATCATCATTGCGTCTGAAGAGGTTGTCAAAGTCATTACCAATATGAACGCGGTACTTAATCTTGCCATGGGAAGTTTTGGTCCGGCGCTGGTCCTGGATCTGGTAAAGAGCGGTGAGATTACACGTATCAGCCGGACCATTATCAAACCTTATTATCAGAACAAGGCGGATCATGCCGTACGCCTGGTGCACAAGGAATTCAAGGGGCTGGATTATTATATCCATAAACCGGAAGGCGCGATCTTCCTCTGGATCTGGTTCCCGGGACTGCCAATAAGTTCAGAAGAACTATATCAGCGCCTGAAGAAGAGAGGTGTACTGGTGATCTCCGGGCATCACTTTTTCCCCGGTTTTGAAGAAGACTGGAAGCATAAGCATGAATGTATCCGCGTTACCTATTCCATGGACACGCGTGTAGTTGAAGAGGGAATAAAAATAATCGCAGAGGAGATCAGAAAGGTTTCCTGAGTTCAGGAAAGATGATCCATTAATTTTGTGCCGAATGAAATTATTTTTTCAGACATTGGCTTTTTACGGACATAGTCAATCTCGTAAATATCCGCAGTAGTGATAGATGAGCTCAGATAATCATCACTGGTCCGTAATTCATCCACCAGTTTGAGTCCCATTGCCCGTTTACCGTGCCAGTGTTCACCCGTAGCGATTTTTTCCACATCCACCTGACTTCTGTTTTCACGAATAAATTCCTTGAATAACTGATGTATCTCCGCCAGTTCCGCCCGCATCTTTTCACGATCCTTGTCAGTATTCTCACCAAACAGCGTCAGGGTGCGTTTATATTCACCTGCTGTTATCTCTTCAAAATCAATATTATGTTTTTTCAGCAGACGATTGAAATTGGGGATCTGCGCAAGAACACCCACTGAACCGATAATGGCGAACGGTGCGGCAATAATTTTGTGTGCAACACAGGCCATCATATAGCCTCCGCTCGCTGCAACCTTGTCTACAGCAATGGTCAGGTGTATGCCTTTATCACGTATGCGTTTCAATTGTGACGCAGCCAGGCCATAACCGTGTACTGTACCACCGGCACTCTCCAGTTTGACCAGAACTTCGTCATCCGTAGTTGCAACAGTGAGAATCGCCGTGATCTCTTCACGCAATGAAGTCACTTCTGTCGCCCGGATATCACCCTTGAAATCAATTACAAATACACGTTTCCGTTTTTGCTCCGGATCAGTAGCCTTATCTTTTTTCTTGAGCAGGGCCTTGTGTTCCTTGATGGTCTTTTTAAATTCTTTCTTAGGCAGTATTTGCGAATTTAGCATGAGGCCCATCGTTTCGAATTTATTATTCAGGTTTGTAATATTCAGATGACCATCCATACCGGTCCTGGAACGGAATATCATGATAAATATTCCACCTGCAATGATTACCAGGACGAGAATGACCGTCATGAATTTGGCGAAAAATATTCCGTACTCGATTAAATGTTCCATTGATTTATTGTTCTCATCAGATTGAGGTTACTTGAGGTTACAAGATTATAAGAATCAAGTAATCTGTTTTTAATAGGTTGTTATTTTTATATGCTAATTTACAATTAACCATATAACAACACTGATTTAAGGCATAAAGGATTGCTTATGAAGTGGATATTCGGGTTGCTTGGATTGTATCTGGGTGCAATATTGGCGGATTGGGATGGCGCGGCCACCGGTTTCATCATCGGTTTTATCGGGGGCACAGTCCTGCAGATGAGCAGCCGCCTGGGCATGCTTGAACAGGAACTCCGGACAATACGGGAAAATCTGCTGGAAAGCCATGTCGATGTCAAAGATACAAGTCATCAACAGCAACAAATCACTGAAGCTGAACCCATCCCGGAAACACAGACTGTTGATAAGACGCAGGCCGTCGATGGTAAATCGTCTGTCGCGGATGAAATACCACAAGCACCCGGGTTAAAAACGGAAAATGAATATGTGGTCCCTGATTACACGGGGAAAGTGTCCGGTTTTTTGAAAGAGTTTTTTACTACCGGCAATGTAGTCGTGAAGACCGGTGTGATCATATTGTTCTTTGGGATCGCCTTTTTGATCAGCTATGCGGTAGAGCGTAATGCTTTTCCACCCGGCTTGCGCCTGATTGCGATAGGCGCCGGAGGCATCATTATGGGTGTTCTGGGTTGGCGTTTGCGTGTGAAGAAACCAGCCTATGCCCTGGTCCTGCAGGGTGGTGGAATAGGCGTCTTGTTCCTGGTCATCTACGCCGCCGGTAATATCTATACATTAATGTCACCACTGGCTGGATTTCTGGCCATGGTCGTACTTGTTTTGTTGTCTGGCTGGTTGGCCTGGTGGCAGAATGCACATTCACTTGCCATCTTTGCTGCCACCGGTGGTGTCCTGGCGCCGGTGCTGAATTCAACCGGACAGGGCAGTCATGTGATCCTGTTTTCATATTATGTTTTGTTGAATGCCGGGATTTTCGGACTCGCCTGGTTCAAGACCTGGCGGTTTCTGAACTGGCTGGGGTTTGTCTTTACTTTCGTCATAGCCTCTCTGTGGGGGTATCAGTATTACCAGCCCGAATATTTCAATTCGACCCAACCTTTCCTGATTCTGTTTTTTGTTTTCTATGTGGGAATCTCAATATTATTTTCATTACGCCAGCCGCCTGAACTGAAAGGGCTGGTTGATGGTTCCCTGGTATTCGGCACACCATTAATAGGATTCACCCTGCAAAGTGCGCTCGTGGGCGATTTCCGCTATGGCGAAGCCTGGTCGGCACTGATCATGGGGATATTCTATCTTCTGCTGACATACATACTCAGACGTACTGCGTCGTTGAAACTGCTGGCCGAGGCATTTCTCGCATTAGGCGTTATCTTTTCCAGTCTGACAGTGCCCTTTGTACTGGATGGTCACTGGACCGCGACAGTCTGGGCACTTGAGGGTGCCGGAATTTACTGGATAGGCATACGCCAGCAAAGGGTATTACCGCGCATGTTCGGGTTATTGTTGCAATTTGGCGGTGCCTTGGCATTTTTGATCGCCACACAAGATGCGGGTATTGAAACCGCCATCCTGAACAGCGCCTTTATCGGTTCAGTTTTTATAGCGGTTGCCGGATTGTTTATCAGTTATGTTTTAGACCAACATAAACATGAACTTGAGGATTGGGAACAGCCGTTCAATGTGCTCCTGCTGGCCTGGGGTTTGTTGTGGTGGTTTGGCGCGGGCATAAACGAGATTGACAAGTATCTGCCATATCAGTATGAGTTCAATGCATCGGTATTCTTTATCTCTGTCAGTGTGCTGGTTTTTTCGGTATTGGCAAGACAACTTAATTGGCGTACTGCGGAATTCACGGCTGTCCTGCATTTACCCGTCATCGCATTATTGATGTTAATCTCTTTCATTGGAGATTCCAGGGACAATCCGTTTTATAACCTGGGCTACATTTCATGGACCACGGCCATTGCCGTGCAATATTTCTTGCTCTGGCACCACGAGCGGGTGTGGTCATCCAGGTTACTTGGTCACTGGCATGCAGGCACGATGTGGTTTTTTATCTTTTTAGCCACCTGGACCATTGCACGGTTTGCCAGTGATGTATTTATCGCCCAGGATCTCTGGGTAGATGTGACCTGGGGCATCATTCCTGCAATGGCAATATTCAAATTGCTGTGGCTTAAAGACAAACTAAAGTGGCCATTCCAGCTATACCGGCAAAATTATTTATATGTTGGAACAGCCCCGATATGTATTTATCTGGTTATGTGGGTGATTTATGCCTGTTTCCAGGAAGGCGATCCAACACCTCTAAGATACATTCCGATCCTTAATCCGCTTGATATCACACAGTTGTTTTCCATGCTGATGATCTATGAATGGTTAAGGAAAGTTAAAGCTGGTGAAGTCCGCAATGAATATAATTATCATATTCATACCTTGATGTACCTGCTGGCTGCTCTGGTCTTTATCTGGGGTAATTCACTGGTAGCCCATGTTGTACATTTTTATGCTGATGTCAGGTATGACCTGTATGCATTATTCAAATCATCTGTCTTTCAAACGAGCATTTCAATTACCTGGACGCTGGTGGCCCTGGGGGTGATGGGATTTGCAACATGGAAGGCCGCAAGAAAACCCTGGTTTGCCGGGGCCTTGCTACTCGCACTGGTAGTATTAAAGCTCTTTATTGTTGATATGAAAGATTCAGGTACAGTTGAACAGATTGTTTCCTTTATCACGGTGGGAATATTGATGTTGATGATAGGTTATTTTTCCCCGTTACCGCCAAAGGCAGAGGAATCATCAGTAAGTTAAGACTGTGTAAATCAATTAAAGCGAATTATTTTTAATTGGAATATCGCGGATCAGAGATTGAATCTATGATATTACCGTCACGTTTAAAAATCAGAAGTGAATATCCATAACGGCCCTCAAATGGAACAAAGGCCAGTTCACCATCGTTATAATTTTTGCTTTTCAGATAATCTTCTTTAATTTGCAGGAATTTTTCGGGTGGGGTCTCCGTATTTTCCAGAGATGCCATGAACAGTTCATCTATATGTTGTTTTATAGGTCCTAGAAGAAAAAATAATTTTGCAGAATTAATTCCTTCCATAAACTCATAAGCAAATGCGCCTGCCTGTTCTGCTTCGGTGACTGCTTCTCGTGCATATACAACAGGTGGTTTACCAGTATCCATTGCTTGTATATCGATTGGAGATTTATCCTGCAGAGTCAGTTCTTCCTCAAGTACAGGGTAAATCACGCCATTCGATAATGACAAAGCAACCGGCCGCTGGGAATGTACAGCAAATGCGCCCCAGGTAAATGCGCTGATTTGTATAATCCCTATCATGCATAAATCAAATATGATCGCTTTCAGTGATTTCTCGGGATTGAATAATAACAGTGTCAGAAATGGCCCAAGGACAATATCAACAAACAGCATGATCCTGATTCCCTGCCAGCCGCCATTAACTGTGAAATGGGGCTTGGGATACCAGTGCAGCAATATGAAATAAAGAATGATTAAAAATGCAATGGCGCTGATAGAAAGATGAACCGAAAAAGCCTTTAGCCGGATCAGGATATATTTATTTGCCATAAATCATGCTAATCAAAAAGATCTTGAATATTTTGGAAGCAAATTATGGTAATAAAACGTAACCTGTCAATAGAAACACGGTTGGACATTCCAGACATAAAATTGCTGTAACTTTGAAATCAGTATTATATTTAAGCTGTACTTCAGGAACACGGGCAGTGTCTGGACAGACAGAATACTTATTTGTTATTTGAAGTAATATTTTCCAGTTCCTTGCGCCGGTATTCGATCACCTGGGTAAACGCCATTGCGACGCGGGGGACATTCTCAAAATAGTGTGTCAGAGCCTTATAACTCGCCTTGAGTAATAATGTCGGTTGAATTGCGCGTACAGACGCATTTCTCCGGTCCCCTGAAAAATAGCCCATTTCACCGATAGGTTCACCTTCACCGACCTGTGCTATGGAAAATTCATTGCCTGCATTATCTACCCTGTAAACCTCCACCAGACCGGATCCAATAACATACATGGACGGGTCTTCTTCCCCCTGCATGATAAATTGTTCGCCCGGAGCAACACTTACCTCCGTAAAATATTTACTCAGTGCGGAAAGTTCAATTTTGGTTAACGAAGCGAATACCGGACAACCCGCCAGCCGGGCAATACGCTGGTTACGCAGGCTGTTATCAAGTTCGTCTTTGGTAATAATGCCTTGCTCGAGCAGAATTTCACCGATAGGTTTAAGCTGGCCACTTCTGGCATAGGCTGAGATTTGTTTTTCTACGGCATTACTGATGGCGCCTTTGGATACCACCAGAAAGTCCCCCAGTTTCTTGGGGTCAGGTTTTTTGGGTTTTGCATCAGTCACGGTATCGTCACCCGGAAGATTAAATTATTAATCAAGATATTAGGTTAATGGACAGTTTCAGGCAATAAAATATGCTCGAATTCTTATCTTTTTACATATTGATCCCGGTAGGACTGGGTCAGAACTTGCGCTTCCTTGAGTTGTTCCGGACTTAAGTTAGCACTGGCCATATCGAGAGTGATCTTGGCGTCAGTGATACCTTGTTCCAGTGCTATCGTTAACCAGGCATAGGCTTTGATGTAATCCTGCTGAACAGCCAATCCTGCAGCATACATTTCGCCTAACCGGTATTGTGCATTGGCAAATCCTTTTTTGGCGGACCGGCCAAACCAGTTGATGGCTTTGCGATCGTCCTTTTCTGCCCCCAGCCCATTCAGATACAACAGGCCAATTTTATATTCTGCATCAGGCCGCCCGTATTTTGCCGCCCGCTGAAACCATTTGAAGGCTTCAGTATAATCCTGCGGTACACCATGACCCGCGGAATACATGGAGCCCAGGGCATACATGGCCCTGTGGTCGCCATTTTTCGCCAGAGGCAGGAATTCCTTTGCAGCAGTTTCGTAATCGCCCCGCTTGTAGGCTTCACCGCCAGCCTGGAAATCCGCAAATATATTCAAGGAAAGGCAGAGCAGAGATATGAGAACAATTATTTTATAGGGCATAACCTGTTATATAGGTTTCTGAACTAGTCATAAGCATAGCCTAAAACAGGCGCCTGTGCGAAGTCCCGGCAGATTTCACGAACGGATATTTTTTCTCACATAGCGATAAGCCACAGTTGACTTGCCTTTGGCCGGAACGGTCAATTCAAACTCGATTTCTTTTGAATTGATGTGGTTGAAATCATGGGAGCTTTTTTTGATGTCCCATTCACCCTGCATGGGTTCAATGACCTTCAGGGTGGCAGGCGCGTCCTTGAAATTATCTATCTCAATCCGAATCTCCTCATTGCTGTCATAGAGAACGATATGGTCATTCCGGTTGCGCCTGATATTACTGCGCTCTTCGGTAATTTTGTGTTGTGTCACTGACAGATCCCGGCTGTCACCAATGTGCAGGGTCATTTTTTGCCCAACAGGTGTGAAACCGGCCATATCTTCCCCCAGGAATATGGTGCTTATGCCGGCGTCGTTTTGGTAAATGCGCGCCTTGCCACCCCACAAGGCATGTTGTCCAAGCTGGTTATTTTTCATATTCTCAAGTTCATAAGAGACGGGGATGCCCGGGGTATGGTTTCCCTTTTCAGGTTCCCAGGGATGTATCCCGGCATTGAAGGTAAATATCTTCCTGATGTTGAGGTCACCGGCTTCAAAAAACAGCATACGCCGGGTTTCACCATCCAGAATGCTTTTTTCAAAATCCTTTCCGTAATCAAGTTGAAACAAGGCAGAGGCAAAGGACTCGCCAGAAAAATTTCTGAGCACGAGATAGGAAGACAGTTCCAGTTTGTTTTCCTGGTGGTTGGTTTTTGCTTCGTAGGTAATCACACGATCGATATTCGACAACAGATAACTGATCCTGATCTTCTCCTGTTGGTTGTCAGGACTGAATATCTCCCAGACCAATGCCTGTTCATTGGGTGGATAGCTGACATTAATCAGCCGGGTGCTGTCAGGATGTTGCAGTATGGTGAGACGGATGGAATCCGGGTCGATATGCACACCTTTCCAGGAAAAATCGATCTGGTTGGTCCCCTTGTGCAGGGACAAGGTCCGTTCTTCCTGTATCAGGGTAATGTCCGGATGATCAAGACGGATAAAGGTATTCTCCCGATCAGGCAATGCCACCAGTTTGGTGCGTGCTGTTGCCGGAGTGGTGAGCGATAAACTCGACATTAATAAAATAACGATATAAAGGTTTTTCATATGAATACTCCTTGGGGATATCCGGTTTGGCTGTCATTTTGAGCAAAGCGAGCAATCTGATAACTGCTATTAACCATTAAGTTCACGGAGAACATAAAGTAAAAAATGATAGTGACTGAACACACTTCCATTCTCCGTGTTCCCCGTGTTTTCATCAGTGATTGGCATCCAGACGTTCGCCTTCAAAATAGGTGATGTCATAGGTCAGGGTAGTGTTGCTGTAGGCAGGGATCTCAAGTATGTATTTCACTGTATCAATATCCACCTTTTCAAACTTGCCTTTGTTCTCATCTGAATTATTGATCTTCCAGTGTGGCGTGTTGAAGTTACGGAACACCTCGATCCTGATCGGCATGTCACGATTATTTTCCAGTTTGATTGCCCATTGCTGAATGCGGTCAAAACCGGAGATGTCGCCGTTGCGGTTGAATCGATAGTTTTCGGTTACTTCAGACATCAAAACCGGATCGATCTTCACATCGCGGGCCGCACCGAAATCCAGTTCGACCTCCTGATCGATCGGGATATATTTGCTGGGCACATGGCCGATGTAGGCGAGCTGCTGGTCCTTGCTGACGTGTTTGAATACCTTGATATCACCATCTGGCAGAGGCCCCTTGCCAAGTTGATGCACGTTATCGTTCTTGAAAATGATCAATCGTTGCGTGGATTTTTCGTAGCGTTCTTCTTCATATCGGTAAAGGTTCTGCACAGGAATTTTGTCCACGCTGAATGAGGGCAGGCGTTTGCCCCAGTCATTGGGAATATTTTCTGTGCCCTCTATCGTGTACAGGAAGTATTCTGATAATCCTTCCTTGATGATGGACTTGGCTTCCATGCCGGCTGCAGCCATGGCCATATCTTCGGCAACACCCAGGGCACGGTAGGCATCCAGTCTCACATCAGATTCACTTTTGGTCAGTGGCCGGTATTGCGGTGTTCCCGGACGGTTATACGGTGAATCTCTTCCGGCCAGTGCCATGATCTCATCCAGTAAATGTATTTTCCCTACGATCACACGTGTTGATGCATTCTCGTAATCTTCACCGCTGTGATTCTGGATAGTGACATAGGCATCCAGTTGCATGTGCTGTTCGTCTTTTGACAATGTGTCCATGTAGAAGGCCCGCCAACTCAGTCCGGAAGTAAAGAAAGTGATCTCGACAGCAACAGGTCCGTCAATATCCGACTCAATACTCCATATTGCACTGCCAGTGATATTGGCCGGGAAATTGACTTCCAATAAACGTACCCTGCCTTCATTACCGGGGCATAGAGTTGCACAGAGGTTGGATCGATCAGCGTATTCTCCCAACCGAATTCCAGACGATTAAGGCCCTTCTTCAATGTGAGTGTGCGTTGTTCACGCACCAGGGTCAGATCGGCTGAGTTGTATATGGTCAGTTGGGTCTTGTCCCGTGCCGGTAATGTCACCAGGTCAATCTTGGCTTCAACAGCAGTGGAGCAAACCAGCAGGCCGGTAAGCAGTAAATGTAAGGGTTTCCGCAGCATGTTTCTGTTTCCATAATGATCGTGATGTTGCTGTAAACGGAAGGGATGTAAAAAGGGGTTAAATAAATTTGAAAAGTTTTTAATGCCCTCACCCGCTATCGCCGCCCTCGGAAACTGCTCCAGACGTTTCTCTACCTCCTGCATCCATGCAGTCGTCTCCCGGAGGGCGAGGGCTAAACCATACTCCCTCTCCCTATGGGAGAGGGTTGGGGTGAGGGAAATAAGTTACTGATTTCTCTTAATCCCCCTTGCCTTGTCAGGAATTGAGGCGTTTAATTTACTTATATGATAGTTGCAATTTCCACGCACGCCGGAATCCGGAAGGAAAAAATAAACTACGATGTTTAATCTTTTATGTCAGACACTCAAAAACTGATACAGCTCAGCTTTTAAGTGGTCTGATTAAATTTGGGTATCACAAGGAGATTACATGGCACGAATCATCTTGAGATTTCGAACCGAGCAAGTCTATGCGATCCTTTTTATGTTGTGCGCTGCATTCGTACCTCACCATACCTTTGCTGAAGCAATCGATCAGCAAAAAGTCTCTCCGGAAATACTAAACATCCTTAAGGAGCGTTTTGAAATGCTCACTGTCATTGAGCTAATCAAAGGTTCGCCAGATCGCTTGTCTAGTAAGCAATACCTTCAGGAACAAAAGAGATTTCACTTTGTTGCTACTCAGCAGCAGGGGCCAATGGTACTCGACGGATACTCCATTGGTGATAATCTAGCTGCTTCTATCGTCGGCTACTCGATTTTTTATTATGGTACGGATGGACCTTTGGCTATTGCGGATCTTTCAGTAAATTTTCTGAGTAAAGAAATTAAGACACAAATCGAAGCTTTGATAAGCAAGGCATTGGACTCTGTGTCGAATCCTGATGGCTCTACTCTTTTTTTCTCGGAATCTACGAGGTTGATCCTGAACGGATTCTTAAGATTATGATCAGAAAAAATACGACTTCAATGGGGCTTGATTATGCTGTTAGATATGCTGTCTCCTATCGTTGAAAAAATGAACAGATGTCTAAGGTATATCTGAACTATGAACTAAATCGTTAGATCGAGATCACACAATGCCATCAAAGCAACTAGACCCAAACAATCTTGGATTCGATGAAGACTGGGAGGGAAACAACGCTGCGTTTCGATGTCCACATTGCGATAAGGTATTTATTGTGAGTGGTACCCGTGTTCATGGGGGCAAACGAAATTGCCCTAACTGCGGTAAGTCCACGGGTTATTGCGATATTAAGGGACGAAAGTCAGGTGGATGCGCGAAACTTGAATGGTGAAGGGGGCGTCATAAAATGAGACCGGTGCAATGGAGTAATTTACTCTATCTCCGATTTTAATAAGCTATGCTTATCTAATAATAAAAATTGTATGGGAATGTTATGAATGCAGAAACAGCACCTGTAAATAAACCCAGGGCCATGCCCATAGACCGTGGGGCAGGATGGTTGTTGGAGGGATTTGGTTATTTCAGGAACAGCGCACTGGCCTGGATTGGCGTCATGGTACTTTTATTTGTCATTACCCTGGTGATGGCGCTTATTCCGCTCATAGGTGGCCTGGCTATTAATCTGTTAATGCCGGTATTCATGGCAGGATTGATCCTGGGTTGTCATGCACAATCTCAGGGCGGTGAGTTTACTGTGAATCATCTGTTCGCGGGATTTTCCAATAATACCGCGCAGCTTGTTGTTCTGGGCCTGATTTACATGCTGGGTGTAATTGTGATAACGGTAGTAGCGTTGATACTGATCTTTTTCATGTTAGGTGGACTGGCCTTCCTGGAAAATCTGCAAGCAGGTAATCCCGATTTGATATTGCAGAATTTCAAAGCCGTAGTGCTGGTATTACTGGTCGCTTTGACCCTCTATTTGCCATTGTTGATGGCCTACTGGTTTGCGCCGGCCCTGGTAGTGCTGAATAATGTCTCTCCGGTAGATGCATTAATAATGAGTTTCAAAGGTTGTCTGACCAATGTCCTGCCATTTACCTTGTATGGCATTGTGGGACTGGTTCTGTCAGTGATTGCGATCATCCCGTTGGGGTTGGGGTTGTTGATTCTGGGGCCTATGATCGTGGCCAGTATTTATATTGCCTACCGCGATATTTTTACCAGCCAGTAAATATCCCCAGGGACATCCGTTATACTTGCTTGTATGTTCATGTCCACTCAGAAAACCCGCATGCCGTCACAGACAGAGGCAATTCCTGGCCGCAATGAGGCCATGCCCGTTATGAACCGGCACTATGTTAATGGGCGCCCGATCAAACCACCCTTCCCGGAACATATGGCCACAGCCATGTTTGGCATGGGTTGTTTCTGGGGAGTGGAACGTAAATTCTGGCAGGTTGAGGGTGTGTATACGACAGCTGTGGGTTATGCCGGAGGTCATACGGCCAACCCGACTTATCAGGAAGTCTGTACCGGCAAGACCGGACATAATGAAGTGATACGTGTGATTTATGATCCAGCAGTGGTGAGTTACGAACAGTTATTGACGATATTTTGGGAAGGGCATGATCCAACCCAGGGCATGCGTCAGGGTAATGATACCGGCGCACAATACCGGTCCGGTATTTATACCTATACCAGAGAACAACAGGCTACCGCGGAAGCATCCCGTGCCCGTTATCATGAGGCATTAAATAATGCCGGTATGGGAACTATTACCACTGAAATCATTGCTGCATCTGAGTTTTATTATGCCGAAGATTATCATCAGCAATACCTGGCAAAGAACCCCGGCGGATATTGCGGACTTGGTGGGACAGGTATCAGTTGCCCGATGTAGTGATTATTTTTTAATGTAAAATAAAAACGAATATCTGTGAAATTTCCCGCTATATCAGTCGTAAAAATGATAACGCTTATTCAAGCCATGGCTTTCAGGGCGGATTTCAAGTTTTGGCGGGTTGGACCCATCATTGAGTACGATATGGGATACGCCTGCTACCGGCGAAAGCGATGGATCAGACTGCTTGAAATTCATTTCAATCACAGCGCCGCCCTGGGAACGAAAACAATTTTTATTTTGTGTGCTCATGCTGATGGCTCAACCAAATGAAGGGAATCTGGCAGCAAATCTGGATATCCACTCCTGGGCCACCCGTTCGGGACTGACAAAAGGCCCTTCATGATGGCGTTTGTGTGTGAGATATGCCTCGATATGACAAATTTGTTCAACCATGCGGATACGGCTGGCATCGGATTTGGATGTAAACCAGACTCCGATTTCAAATAACTCGCCTTTATTCCTCACCAGTATTACCCGCCCGGTAAACTTCTGTATCTCTCCACGTATCTGGATAGTAATTTCCAGCCTGGTATCCGGTTTGATGTATTGGTCTGTCTCAAAACACAGCCCGATATTCCCTCGTCCGGTCATTCCGTCCTGACTGGTTTTCTGCTTCCGCCGGACAGGGTGCCATTCGATAGGGAAACCCGGCGGGTGGTGAATAAAGCCATGCAGGTTACTGTCCGTCCTGGCGGCATAATATTTTGTATGTGGATGCATAGCAGGTTTAATGGCCGTAGCGGATGACCGGTCTCTGATCTGGTCGCTGTGGATGGTCATAATTGATTGCCCCTAATATGTTTATTGGACTTTGATAAGGTAATAGGTATAGAACCTAATCAGTAGAAAATCAAGTAAAATTCTATATAAATCTTTATGTTAGGACGTCTAGTTAATTAATAAAGTTAAAAACATCAACTAAATAGTAAATTATAACTAATTGATTTTAATATATTTATTTATACAATACACCCTGTACCCAAGCCCGGAAGGCGGGACACCATTGGAGGCTGAAAATTGAAATATGTATTAAGCATTATGCTGTTGCTGATAGCGGCGACGGTTTATTTTGTTACCCGCCCGCAACCTGAATTTGAAGTTGGGAATGTGAGTATTGTTGCCGATTCTGTAGAGGAAATCGAGGAAGACGAGATTGATCCCAAAGCCGCTATGGCCGCTGAACGCCGGGCTGTTATGGAAGCCGAGTTTGAAAAACTCAAGGTGGCCAGGAGAAATCTTGAATCACGGCTCAACCGCTTGAAGGCCATCATGTGGGGGATAAAAATTACCAGGGAAGAGGGAGACGCAATTAACGAACAGATGAAAAACGGTTATGCCCTGTTGAAGTACCAGAAATTAATGGGGGCTTATACCGGGGTCGAACAAATCAGTGCTGAACTGGCACGGATTGAATTTATCAATAATAATCTGAGAGAAGTCGAGGACAGGTACCGGTCAGAGCGGCTTCAGCAGTAAGTCTTGAAAGCTACTGATTGTCCGACAAGACTTTAAGGTGTTCAGCGATACAACGCGGCAACATCTTGAGATTGTATCCACCTTCCAGCAGTGAGATCAGTCTGCCTGCCGAATAGTTGTCAGCCTTTTCCATCAGGACCTGGGTCATCCAGCCATAGAATTCCGTGCTAAGGTTGATATTGCCCAATGGATCATTCACGTGGGCATCAAACCCGGCAGAGATAATGATTATCTCCGGACGGAATTGATCGATCTTCGGCAGTATTTTTTCCATGAAGGCGGCCTCATATTCCCGGTCACCTGAACCCGCGGCCATCGGACAATTCAGTGTTGCACCCTCACCCCGGCCGGAGCCGGTTTCAAACCATGCGCCGGTGCCCGGATAATATGGATATTGATGCGTACTGATGTAAAGCACGGAAGGATCATCTTCAAAAGTATGTTGTGTTCCATTGCCATGATGCACATCCCAATCCAGTATCAGGACCTTATCAAGGCCATGCTGCTGCTGCAGATAACGCGCCAGGATCGCTACGTTATTGAAAAGGCAAAAACCCAATGCCTGGGTGTTTTCGGCATGATGGCCGGGTGGGCGGATCAAGGCAAAACCGTTATTGAGCTTCGCGGAGATGATCTGATCCGCAAGTTCCATTGCGCTACCGGCAGCTTGCAGGGCGACATTGAATGATTTCTTACAGATACTGACATCCATGGAATCCAGAAAGGGGACGCCTGCATCACAGGTGGTTTTGGCCCGATGAATATAGTTGTGGTCGTGGATTGTTTCTATCCATTGCAGATCTGCCGTCCGTGTTGCCACCGGTTGCAGATGCTTAAAGAAGGGTTGGTCCTTGAGGTAATGCATAGTGGCGGTCAACCGCTCACTGCATTCAGGATGCCCCGTGCCGGTATCGTGTTGCAGGTAAACAGGGTCGTAATGGAATCCGGTTTTCATATAATAATGATCATAGCAACAAATACGGTTCTTACCTTAACCAGAATATTCCTTTATCATTCAAATAATAATATCAATCCTTAATTCAGGTAAGTCATCCATTCATGAGCCTTTGTCCAGTGATACTAGCAGGCGGTGGTGGTACACGCTTGTGGCCATTGTCCAGGGAGCATTATCCAAAACAGTTTCTGTCATTGTTGGGCAACTATTCACTGTTACAGGATACGTTGTTACGTCTTGCCGGACTGGATGAAGGTGTAACATTGATTGATCCACTGGTGGTCTGTAATGAAGAGCACAGGTTCCTGGTGGCAGAGCAGGCGGCTGAAACAGGAATAAAAATCCAGGCCATCATACTTGAACCTGAGGGCAGAAATACAGCGCCGGCGCTAACAGTATCAGCCATTTATCTTCTGCAAAAAGGGGATGACCCCGTAATGATCATGATGCCGGCCGATCATAATATTGCAGATACCGGAAAATTTCAGAGTGCGGTCAACTCCGGATATCAACTGGCATCGGAGAATTATCTGGTGACTTTTGGTATCAAGCCACTGCATGCGGAAACAGGATATGGTTATATTCAATATGATGGCAAGATTGATTCTGCAAATAGTGCGAATATCTATCACATTGCAAGTTTTAAGGAAAAGCCGGATAAATCACTTGCTGAAAGCTATCTCGTAGCAGGAAACTATTTCTGGAACAGTGGTATCTTTATGATGAAGGCTTCGGTCTGGTGTGATGCAATTAAACGTCTGCATCCGGATATCCATGCAGTCTGTTATGAATCGTGTATTAAGGGAGAAAAAGATGACCGGTTCTTCAGGCTGGATAAACAGACTTTTTCATACTGCCGCAGTGAATCCATCGATTATGCCGTGATGGAGAAGCTGACGCATGAAGAAAAATCAATGACAGCGGTTGTGACATTTGATGCAGGTTGGTCGGATGTGGGCACCTGGTCTGCGATATGGGAACTGGGTAATCGTGATGCGGATAATAATGTTTGTGCCGGTGATGTCATTTTAGAAGATTCAAGCAATAATTTTATAAAATCTGCATACAGACTGGTTACAGCTATAGGCTGCAATAACATGGTCATAATCGAAACAGCTGATGCCATCATGGTTGCGGACAAGGATAAATCGCAGAATATAAAAAAAATAGTCGACAAACTAAAATCAGAGCAAAGGGAAGAAAGACTTACACATCGCCGTGTCTATCGTCCCTGGGGAAGCTATGAAACAATTGATTATGGTGAATTTTTCCAGGTTAAACGATTGAGAGTCAACCCGGGCAAGAAATTATCTTTGCAATCGCATAATAAACGCGCTGAACACTGGGTTATCGTCAAAGGCACGGCAACAGTTACCAGAGGTGAAGAATTATTTTTGTTGCAGAAGAACGAATCAACCTATATACCGATAGGGACAAAGCACCGTCTGGAAAATGCAACGGAAGAACTGCTGGAATTAATTGAAGTTCAATCCGGGGATTATCTTGGTGAAGATGATATCATCCGTTATGAAGATGATTTTGGCAGGAAATAAAAAATCATGGCAACAATTATAAAGGTGAAAATACGGATATGAAGAGGGCATTGATCACCGGTGTAACCGGACAGGATGGCGCTTATCTTGCTGAATTTCTGCTAAACAAGGGTTATGAAGTGCATGGCATCAAACGCCGGGCCTCCCTGTTCAATACGGATCGGATTGATCATTTATATCAGGATCCGCATGACAGTGATCGCCGCTTCGTGCTGCATTATGGAGATCTGACCGATGCCACCAATCTGATCAGAATCATCCAGGAGGTGCAGCCGGACGAGATATATAATCTCGGGGCGCAGAGTCACGTTGCTGTGTCATTTGAAACGCCGGAATACACTGCAAACTCTGATGCGCTGGGCACCTTAAGAATGCTCGAGGCTGTGCGTATTCTTGGATTGGGGAAAAAGACACGGTTTTATCAAGCGTCCACTTCCGAGCTTTATGGGAAAGCCCAGGAAATCCCGCAAACGGAAAACACACCTTTTTACCCACGTTCACCTTATGGTGTTGCAAAATTATATGCCCACTGGATATGTGTCAACTATCGTGAAGCCTACGGTTTTTATTCCTGCAACGGTATTCTGTTCAATCATGAATCCCCGATACGGGGAGAGACTTTTGTTTCCCGCAAAATTACACGTGGGTTATCCAGAATAAAAATCGGGATACAGGATTGTCTGTATCTCGGTAACTTTGATGCAAAGCGCGACTGGGGACATGCGCGTGATTATGTAGAGGCACAATGGTTGATGTTGCAGCAGGATCAAGCTGAAGATTTCGTCATTGCCACGGGTGTGCAACATTCAGTCCGTGATTTTATCAATACTGCCGCGGATAAACTTAATATAGATCTTATCTGGGAGGGTGAAGGGCTGGATGAAAGGGTTATCGATAAAAATTCCGGCAAATGTATCATCAAGGTTGATAAACGTTATTTCCGGCCAACGGAGGTAGATACATTATTGGGAGACGCTTCGAAGGCCATGACTAAACTGGGATGGAAACCAAGGATTACATTCAATGAGCTTGTGGCCGAGATGGTCAGGGAGGATTTAAAACTCGCAGAAAAAGACGCATTGATTGAGAAGCAGGGATTCGGCATGAAAAAATATTATGAGTAATCCCGGGTTTTCCATGATGTATCTATCCAGCGGCTGGTTGTAAGCATAAGAATCCGCCCGGATTTCCCAATGATGAACAAGAATGACAGGATTTACATCGCCGGGCATACTGGTCTGGTGGGTTCTGCAATCATGCGCCGCCTGCATGCAGAAGGCTATTCCGGATTAATTACAAGAACACATGGCGAGCTGGATTTATCATCGCAGAGTGCTGTAGATGCTTTTTTTTCCGCGACAAAACCGGATTATGTCTTTATGGCCGCAGCGAGGGTGGGCGGTATTCAGGCAAACAGCAATTATCCGGCCGAATTTATTTATTCAAATCTGTCTATTCAAACAAATGTTATTCATGCGGCATGGAAAAATAATGTTAAAAAATTATTGTTTCTTGGCTCATCATGCATTTATCCAAAACTCGCACCACAACCTATCAATGAAGATTATCTTCTTACAGGAATGCTTGAAACGACCAACGAGTGGTATGCAGTTGCCAAAATTGCAGGCATCAAAATGTGTCAGGCTTACCGCAGGCAGTATGGATTTAATGCTATTGCAGCCATGCCAACAAATCTTTACGGTCCTGGAGATAATTTTGATCTGGAAAATTCACATGTCCTTCCAGCGTTACTGCGTAAATTTCATGAAGCAAAAACACGTAATAAGGACAAAGTAATTATCTGGGGCAGTGGCAAGCCAAGACGTGAGTTTATGCATGTCGATGATCTGGCGGACGCCTGTGTTTTTTTAATGCAACATTATGAGCAGGAAAAAATTATCAATGTCGGCACCGGCAAGGATATTTCCATCAGTGAGTTGGCAAATTCAATCAAGGAAATTAGCGGTTTTCATGGCAGCCTGGAATTTGATACCAGTAAACCGGATGGTACTCCCAGAAAACTGCTTGATGTATCGCGGCTGAATGAACTTGGCTGGAAAGCCAGTATCGGGCTTGAGCAAGGAATAAAGGACACTTATGACTGGTATGTCAAGCAGGCTGGATGATCAGGAGAGGCGTTTAATAATGGCCTCTGTATATTCCATGGTTGTCGCTGTGCCCCCCAGGTCCGGCGTCCTGATGTTGTCATCCTGAAGGACTTTGGTAATTGCCGTCTTCAGTTTGTTGGCAAGTTCCAGATGATTAACATGTTCCAGCATCATCGCGGCTGCAAGCATCAGGGCTGTAGGGTTGGCAATACCTTTTCCGGCAATATCAGGGGCTGAACCATGCACTGCCTCGAATATCGCGGCATCCTTGCCAATATTACCACCGGGGGCCAGACCCAGACCGCCGACCAGTCCTGCTATTTCATCGGACAAAATATCGCCGAACATATTGGTTGTTACAATGACATCAAATTGGGCCGGATTGAGGACCAGTTGCATGGCGGTATTATCAACAATCCGATCATCGATGATCAGTTTTGATTCATAGGCCTTGCCAATTTCGAGGGCTGTCTCAAGAAACAGGCCGGTCAATGCCTTGAGGATATTCGCCTTGTGGACAATGGTGACCTTCTTGCGGTTGTGTTTGACGGCATAATCAAAGGCATATTTGGCAATCCTGCGGCAACCACTGCGGGTAATAATCCCGGAGGCTTCTGCAACTGCCCTTGGGTCATCATCTATGGGGATGTAGTGTTCAACACCAACATAGAGTCCTTCGGTATTTTCGCGTATCAATACCAGATCAATGTTGTCGAACCTGCCACCGTGAATAAATGTGATTGCCGGTCTGACGTTGGCATAAAGATGGAATTCCTCGCGCATGCGAACCGTTGCTGAGCGGAATCCTTTGCCGACGGGAGTCGTTAATGGGGCCTTGAGCGCAAGTTTTGTCTTGCGGATATTGTCCAGGGTGGGTTGTGGGAGAGGATCACCAAATTCTTCAAAGGCCGACATACCGGCCTTGAATCGCTGCCATTCAAACGGGGCACCTGCTGCATGCAGGACCTTAACAGTTGCATCGACAATCTCCGGGCCGATACCATCGCCCTCGATCAGAGTAACAGGGATTTTGTTTATACAAGACTCCTTTGTGGAAATTGTTATATTTATGAAAACTCCGATGACTTAATCAGAGGTTATTTATCGCTTCCGGTTTGTCCTGTTGAATTGCCTGCAGCTCGCGCGGTTCCATCCTGCCGGTGTTTATCAGATCATATAGAATATTCGCTGTCTCTTTCAACAAAATATCATTTTTCGTTTCGTCAATTTCTTCATTATCGGCTTCAATTTCTTCCATGTCTGTATTTTCAGGAATGGGTTGGAGTCCCTGGGCCAGCCTGATCTCATTCTGCAAATTACGCTTGGTCCGGGCCAGTTGATCACGTTCATTTTCCCGTTTCGATTTCAACAGGCTTAGACTTCTTCTTTCATTGGCCGCTTCAATGAAATTCCGTTCTTCCAGTAAAAGCTGAAATGCCCGGTCAGTTTTTATACGGGCCCTGTGCTTGTCATAGGCCTGGGAAGACTTATTTACGGGGGCATTGACTTTAACATATACAGCAGGTTTAACCTGGTCCCAAGGCAATGCATTATCAAGAGAACGTTCACCGTATTTGGATGCATCTTTTGCTGTCGGGAAAATAATATCAGGCACGACACCTTTAAATTGATTACTGCCGCCGCTGATCCGGAAGAACTGGGCTATGGTGGTTTTCAAGCGTCCGTGATCATCATCCGTATTACGGACAAACCGGTTCAGATCAACAATATTCTGCACTGTACCTTTGCCGAATGTCGGTTCGCCTATCACGATACCTCGCTGATAGTCCTGGATTGCACCAGCAAAAATTTCCGAGGCAGAGGCGCTGTTTCTGTCAACCAGTACCGCCAGTGTCCCACCGTATTCCATGCCTGGGTTCGGATCATAATTAATTTCAACCCGTCCCGAAGAATCCCTGGTTTGCACGATGGGGCCTTCTTCAATAAACAGACCGGTCAGTTCCAGCGCCTCAGTCAATGATCCGCCACCATTGCCTCTCAGATCCATAACCAGTCCCTTGATATTTTCTTTCCGCAGATCCCTGATCAGTTTGCTCACGTCGTGCGTTGTGCTCTTGTAATCCTTGTCGCCCCGTGATTGGGCAGCAAAATCAACATAGAAGGTGGGTAATTTGATTACGCCAATGCGGTTGTTATCACCCAGATCAATAATTGAAGATTTGGCGGCCTGTTCTTCCAGTTTTATTTTGTTACGTATCAGGGTAACAACTCCGTGTGGTCCTTCAGGGCCGGCATCCTTCGGCAGGAATTCCAGACGTAACACGGTATCTTTCGGACCACGGATAAGATCAACTACATCATCAAGGCGCCAGCCAATGACGTCGACAAACTCGCCGGTTTCGCCCTGAGCGACGCCGACTATTTTGTCATCTTTATGCAGTTGTTTGCTGAGATCAGCAGGTCCGCCCGGAATGATTTGTTGTATAACGGTATAATCGTTGTCGCTGCTCAGGACTGCACCTATCCCTTCCAGTGAAAGCCGCATGCTGATATCAAAATTCTCGGATGTGCGCGGTGAGAAATAGGCGGTATGGGGTTCTATCGACGTTGTATAGGCATTGATAAATGTTTGAAACACATCATTGGCATCCAGTTGATAAGTACTGGAACGGATCCTTTCATAACGTTTGCGCAGGGTGGTTTTGTATTCATCCTGTTTTTTGTCGGCAAGTTCCAGATTCAGAATGTCATTTTTAACACGTTGCCGCCAGATATCATTCATTTCAGCTTCCGTGGAAGGCCAGGGCAGGTCGCGACGGTCAAAAACATAATCTTCATCCTTGTCGAAGGAAAAATCCTCATCCATCAGATGCACAGAAAAGGTCACACGTTCATCAACGCGTTTGCGATATATTTTGAAAATCTCGAATGCCGGAGTCAAGTCCTGATCTTTCATGGCGTCATCCAGCGTGTTCCGGTATTTTTCAAATGTTTTGATATCACTCGACATAAAATAACTTCTGTTTGGATCAAGGTTTTCAAAATAACGATCGAGAATCGCGGAAGACAGGGCATCATCCAGCGGTTTATTTTTATAATGGTAGCTGTCAATAATATGAGTGATAATTTCGGTGGCCCGCTGGTGTCTTACGGCAGGGACAAGACTGTCATCAGAAACAGAAGGAATATCCGCATATACACCATGGAATAGCAGGCCGAGGATCAAACAGCACAGGATGCGATTGATGGCCATTTTGCCGGAATTACGGAATTTTATGATAGTAGTCAATTGGATTCAGGGATTAAGACTGAGTATATAATTATATATTGTATCAACGTATGTATCAGATAAATTGTGCAATCTCGGGAATCAGCAATGAATAATTTCAGATAAATTCATCATTCAGCGTTATCAGGCTGAATTTCCAGTTCTGCCAGACGCTTGCGGATTGCTTCGGCCTTGTCCTGCCCGCCGCCCAGGAAAGCCGGGGCCTGTTCATAAAATTCCATCAGGTCAGCCAGGGCTGCTACATTTTCACGGTCAAGTTCTACGGCCCGTTCCAGAGACTGCCGTGTTTTTTGAGACAGACCATACGCCCTGAATAGCCCTGAATTCCGGGCCAACTGGCCATAACTCCGGCCCAGCCAGTGATGATATGACGAAATATCCGGCGCAGTCACGGTCGCATCGGTAAATGCACTGATCGCAGCCTCATAATCTCCCGCAATATAGTAATTTTTACCAAGCTGGAACTGCTCATCGGCATTAATGTCAGCATACAGACTGTTGCTTATAGACAGACACAGAACAGCAATGCTGCTCATACGCAGAATCTTGCAGGCCGATTGTTTGCTATGATAGATCATGTAATGCGAAAAATTCGTCAATTTGGTCTGGTTGATATCCGGGTTATAAAGGTTAAATTTCCGCAATATGCAATCAGGGCATGAATTATTTAATTACCGGTGGTTAGATAACAATCCGGCCATGAAGTTTTACAAGACTGAAATATTTTGCCACATTTTTACTGGACAATAATCTATGCCGGCAGTATACGAACACAAAATCTGTTTCCCCGTCATTTTGTTGAGCTTGGTTTTTGTCACGTCATGCGACAGTGATAACGGCGGGCATTATACAACAGACAAACCTGTTTCAGGTATTGCGCGGATCTGTGACGAAGATAATGGCGGCCTGGAGTTACCGGAAGGTTTTTGTGCCGGGGTTGTGGCCGACAGCCTGGGCTTCATCAGGCATCTCGCTGTTGATGATAATGGCGATATTTATGTAGCACTGAGAAATCACCGCCTGAATCTGGGCGGGATCGTTGCCCTGCGCGATACTGACAAGGATGGCCGCATGGACATACTGGAAAAATTCAGTGACATTCCGGGTATGGGGATAAAGATAAAGAATGGTTTCCTCTATTTTGCCTCTGATACTGATATTTATCGCTATACCCTGGGTCAAAAACTCATACCCGAACTGCCGCCACAGGTTCTTGTGCGTGATTTGCCTGCGCAGGGGCCGCATGCGGGCAAACCTTTTGCGCTTGATGCAGACAACCACCTTTATGTCAATATCGGTGCCATCACGAATGCCTGCCAGCAGGATGAAGTCACGATCGGAAGCCCCGGCCTTGAACCCTGTCCGGAATTGCAAAACCACGCCGGAATCTGGCGGTTTTCACTGGATAAATTAAATCAGAGTCAGCAAACAGATGGCTATCATTATGCCAGTGGCATACGTAATGCGTATGCCATCGACTGGCATCCGGTCTATAAACGTCTTTACGTGGTGCAACATGGCCGCGATCACCTGCATGAAATGTGGCCTGATATCTATAGTCTTAAGGACGATGCCTGGTTGCCGGCCGAAGAGTTTATGGGGGTCGATGATACCGGCGAATATGGCTGGCCTTACTGTTATTTTGATCCGATACAGAGTAAAAGGGTCATGGCGCCGGAATATGGTGGTGACGGCAAGATCACAGACCAATGTGAAGAGTATCCCCCGCCACTCGTGGCTTTTCCGGCACATTTTGGGCCGAATGATCTGAAGTTTTATACCGGAGAACAATTTCCTGAACGCTATCATCATGGCGCCTTCATCGCATTTCATGGTTCCTATAATCGTGGTCCGTTTGAACAGGTGGGTTATCAGGTCGTGTTTGTTCCCTTCAAAGACGGGGTGCCTGCGGGAAATTGGGAGATATTCGCGGATGGTTTTGCCGGGGTCGAGACAGTCAAGGTACCGGAGGATGCCGATTACCGGCCAACCGGGTTGGCCGTCGGACCGGATGGTTCACTTTATATTGCGGATTCTGTCCAGGGACGCATATGGCGCGTGGTCTATACTGTAAAAAATCCATCAGCAGAATCACGACCCACCCAATAGAGACGGGAATTCAGGGTTCTGAAGATGTCATAGTACTGTGACAGCATTGGAACCAATAAATGATGTATGGCCCTCAGTATTTATTATTACAGAAAATATGCAGATTCCATGAGGAAATAATAATCTTGAATAATCAGATTACATTGATTCTCAGCCTGATTATTACCTGTGCATTATTCCCGGTTCATGCGGACGAGGGTGATGAATGGATCATACCACCCGGGCAGTTAATCGATCTGGGTGGGTACAAGTTACATATCTTATGTGAGGGGAACGGCACCGGACCTGCCGTCATTCTGGATTCGGGGATAGGCGGTTTTTCTCTGGAATGGATCCCCGTACAACGCTTGTTATCCAAACAGGTCAGGGTTTGCGCCTATGACCGTGCCGGCTATGGCTGGAGTGATCCCGGGCCGTCTCCACGGACAACCGTTCAGATAGTGGAGGAATTACACACACTCTTGCAGGAGGCCGGAATTCCCCCACCTTATATCCTGGTAGGCCATTCTTTTGGCGGATATAACATGCAGTACTTTGCAAAAGTTTATCCGGCGGAAACTGCAGGATTGGTCCTGGTGGATGCATCACATCCTGAACAGTCAGATCGTTTGCCGGAGCTCCCCGCGGTCAGGGAAAAATTGAAGACTAAAGAGTTAATTACATATTACCAGGGCCAGTCAACATTTGCCTTGTATCCGGAAGACGTACGCTACAAGGCCATGCGCATACTGTCATTGCCCAAGATGTATCAAACCCACCGGCGCGAATCGGTCAATTTTGCTATCAGCGGTCAGCAGGTCATCGCCGCAGGTCCATTGCCTGATGTGCCGCTGGTCGTGATTACCCGGGGCAAACATGTGTGGCCCGATGATCCTTACGGGGAAATGCTGGAATCGATATGGCAACAAATGCAAAAGGAAATGGCCGGATTGAGCCCCGAAGGTATGCAAATTATCGCCGCCAACAGCGGACATCTGATTCAACTGGAACAGCCGGATGTTGTCGCCCTGGGTATAGCAACGGTACTGGAGGCGGCACGCCATCCAGGCTCAGTCCAGCTGAATGATTAATACAGCAGTCTTACTGCCAGATAACCCATCAGTTGATACTGAGCAACTCGATATCAAATATCAACGCCTCATTAGGACCAATTGAAGTACCAGCGCCGCGTTCGCCATAAGCCAATTCGGCAGGGATGTAAAATTGGTATTTTGATCCTACGCTCATCAACGGCAGGGCCTCCTGCCAGCCCTTGATGACCTGGGTCAGTGATAATGAGATAGGTTCTCCACGATCATAGGAGCTGTCAAAGACCTGTCCGTCAATATGTGTACCGTGATAATGCACCTGTACTTCACTGTCGCTTTTCGGTTTGGGGCCAGAGCCTTCCTTGAGGACTTTATATTGCATACCATTGGGTAGTGCGACCACACCCTCTTTGTTCTTGTTTTCCGCCAGAAAATTTTCACCAACAGCCTTGTTATTATTGGCGGAAGCATTTCGTTCACTGGCCAGTTTTTCCTGATACTGCGTCAACACTGTCTGTAATTCTTCATCGCTGAGTTTAAGTTCGGCCTTGTTTAATACGTCTTCTACGGCCTGCAGAAATGCAGGTATATCCATGTCCACACCCTGTTGCGAAATCCCCTGGCTGAAATAGGTGCCAAGGGCGTAACTGAGTTTCTGTTTCTCGGTATTGAGTTCAGCGGCTGCCCATACGGAGGCAGATGACAGGGAGAAGATTGTGATCAAAAAGGAAAT
>JBCKWI010000017.1:0-31486 GCA_038922795.1 Gammaproteobacteria bacterium | reverse complement strand
TGCCGCATGATCAACGAGGAATACCGCAAGGCTTTGCGTGTGCACAAGGAACAAAACGGCAGGCACCAGATATAAACTGCTTTTCATGGGGCAGTGAACAGATCCCGGAGAGCAGAAGGCCCCGGAAGCTGACTAATGACTATTATTCTTTAGTGCGAATGATAATGGCCGAAATATCATCCGTATCAACAACCGCGTCAAAAAATTCCTTTCCGCTGAGTTCGCGCAGGTGTACGAGATCGTCGTTTACCGCACCTATCGTCCCGGTCAATTCATCGCCTGAATTCAGTTTTACAGTGACCCGTTTGCCATTATGTGCAGACAAGACGGATTCAATATCGTCTTTGGCTTTTAAAGACAGAGGTTCAGCAATAGCTGCATTGGACAGCATCAACATACCAGTAAGCAAAATGACAACGGAGCACGTACTTTTCATGGCCTTTCTCCTGTTAGTACCATCGTTAATATTAATCAAGAACCTGTCTCAAAATTAGTTTCTCGTACTTTGTGACGAAACAATAACCAGTTACACCTTCCCCCTGGAAGGGGGAAGGGGATACTGGCAGGAGTTTATACCCGGAGGGTGCCAGAATGACGATTCAAAGAATTTTTAGACTTATTCGGAGGCTCCCTAGTTATTGCTGAAAATCTTTTCCTGCCAGAGTTGTGCTTTGGCCAGGACAGCCGCTTCATCAATAGTCATTAATATACGGTCTTTCAAAAGCTGCTTGCCGGCAACCCAGACATCTGTGACCTGATTGCGATTGCAGGCATACACAATCTGCGAGATGGGGTTATATAAAGGTTGTGTTTCAATATGGTTGAGATTAATCGCTGCCACATCGGCCTCTTTACCAATGGACAATGAGCCGGTTTTATCAGCCAGGCCAAGTGCAGTAGCTGAATTTAATGTCGCCATCCTGAGTACGGTATGGGCTGGTATTGCAGTGCTGTCTCCGGCAACACCTTTACCGAGTAATGCCGCGGTGCGCATTTCGCCCAGCATGTCCAGATCATTATTGCTGGCGGCACCGTCAGTTCCGAGTGCCACATTGACATTATTAAGCAGCAATTCATTTATAGGACAAAAACCATTAGCGAGTTTCAGGTTGGATTCCGGACAATGCACAACACTTACACCGTACTTTGCGATTAATTCGATCTCGTCACTTTCAAGTTGTGTCATGTGCACGGCCATAAGCCGGTTACTCACCAGGCCCAGTTCGAATAATCGCTGCAACGGCCGTTTGCCATGTTGTTCAATACTCTGGTGTATCTCGAAGGCAGTCTCGTGCACGTGCATCTGGATTTGTATGTCCATTTCTTCAGCGAGTGTCGCTATTTTTTGCAGTGGTGCATCGGAAACCGTATAAGGCGCGTGCGGACCGAATACAGTGCGGATAAGCGGGTTATGTTTGAATTTGTCATGGACTTGTCCGCCCTTCAGTAAATATTCATCCGGGTCCCGGGCCCAGGCTGTTGGAAAATCGATCATGATAAGACTGACATTGGCCCTGATACCGCACTCCAACGCAGTTTCCGCTACCTTGTCCGGGAAAAAATACATATCATTAAAACAGGTGGTGCCGCCACGGACCATCTCGGCGATAGCATGCCGTGTCCCGTCTTCAACAAATTCGGGATTGACCCAGCGTTGTTCCGCCGGCCAGATATAATTGTTCAGCCAGTCCATTAACGGCAGGTCATCTGCGAGTCCACGGAGCAGCGACATGGCCGCATGCGTGTGGCAATTGATGAGTCCGGGGATCAGCGCATGGGTTTCCAGATCAACTTCTTCATAAGCAGTGTATTTAAGCCTGGCTTCTTCGGTCGGCAGTATGCCGGCTATCTTGCCGTCGTTGATGGCCAGGGAATGGTGTTCGTAAATTACATTGTCCGGTTCAACCGGGATGATCCAGCGGGCGTTGATCAGTATGTCGATATTCATGGGAACGGTTTTTATTGGTTATTTACAACATCAGGTTTGCTTTTTCCTTGTTGATTATTCATTGTACGCAAAAATCCCGTAAAGGAGACAGTATTTGACAGCAGAAACACCCAGCCCGGACAATGTGCGTTCCATTATCTGGCATGCAGATCATCTGCAATTACTGGATCAGCGGTTATTGCCTGACAAGATGGAATACCTTGACTATGACAATGCAGTTGATGCAGCAAAAGCCATCAGCCAGATGGTAGTGCGCGGTGCGCCGGCGATAGGTATTACCGCCGCCTATGGTGTGGTACTTGCGGCGCGTGCTGCTTACAGGAAAGACCCTGAGGGATGGCGGACAGCAATACAGGCTGATCTGGAGACACTGGCGCAATCCAGACCCACAGCGGTAAACCTGCACTGGGCCTTGCAACGCATGCAATCCTTGTTCAGTAAAATTGAGGGCGACCCGGAACCGGAACTGCTCAGGGAGGCGGTAACGATTCATGCAGAGGATATTGCCGCCAACCGGCATATGGGTGCATTGGGAGCAACACTGATTGCTGATTGCAGGCAAGTCCTGACCCATTGCAATACCGGTTCTCTGGCAACCGGTGGTTATGGAACGGCGCTGGGTGTCATACGTTCTGCCTGGCAGGCCGGGACTCTGGACATGGTCTATGCTAATGAAACCCGGCCCTGGTTACAGGGTGCCAGACTGACCGCATGGGAACTGCAGCAGGACAAAATTCCGGTCACCCTGATCGCAGACAGCGCAGCCAGTTTTCTGTTAAGTCAGGGTCAAGTCAAATGGGTGATCGTCGGGGCCGATCGCATCGCTGCCAATGGTGATGTCGCCAACAAGATCGGTACTTATGGCCTGGCTGTGGCCGCCCGGCATCATGGAGTGCAAATGATGGTTGTCGCGCCAACCTCAACCTTCGATCTGCAAACCATGACCGGCGCTGATATCCCGATTGAGGATCGTGGGCCCGATGAAATTGTGCAATGTGCCGGAAAACAGATAGCCCCCAACGGTATCGCCACATGGAACCCGGTGTTTGATATCACCCCCGCAGAGCTCATCGATGTGATCGTGACAGAAAGGGGGGTCATTCATCATCCGGACAAGCATAAAATTGCCGCAATTTTTCAATAAATATTTCACAGAAAGTCAAGCCAAAATTCACTCTCGGGAGTGCTGAATTTAAGCGCATTTTTTCTATAGATAACGTTCTTGTTGTGGTAGAATTCCACACTTTGTGAATAGATGAAAAAGGGCCCTCAATTGTCAGTAAATCCCGTGGTTTTTTATGTCTGAATTCGATTTCGCGCGCATCGTTATCCCCATCAATATAGAAGATGAAATGAAGCAGTCCTATATGGATTACGCGATGAGCGTAATCATTGGACGGGCCCTGCCGGACGTGCGCGATGGACTGAAACCCGTACACCGGCGTGTGCTCTTTGCCATGAATGTAATGGGCAATGACTGGAACAAGTCCTACAAGAAATCCGCCCGTATCGTTGGTGATGTGATCGGTAAATATCATCCGCATGGTGATACTGCCGTGTATGACACCATTGTGCGCATGGCCCAACCGTTCTCTTTGCGTTATACGCTGGTCGACGGGCAGGGTAATTTCGGCTCTGTCGATGGTGATGCTCCGGCAGCCATGCGTTATACCGAAGTGCGCATGTCGCGGATTGCGCATGAACTGCTGGCCGATATCGACAAGGAAACTGTCGATTTTGTGCCCAACTACGATGGCGCTGAGCACGAGCCCACAGTCTTGCCTGCAAGGATCCCCAATCTGCTGGTGAATGGTTCCAGCGGTATAGCCGTAGGTATGGCCACCAATATCCCGCCGCATAACCTGACTGAGGTGATTAATGCCTGTGTCGCACTGATTGATAATCCGGCCATACAGATCGGCGAGATAATGCAACACATCCCAGGCCCGGATTTTCCGACGGCAGGCATAATCAACGGTTCGAAGGGAATACATGAGGCCTATCGCACCGGACGTGGGCGTATTTATGTGCGGGCCCGTACCGAAATAGAAACCAATGACAAGGATGGTCACACCATCATCGTCAAGGAACTGCCCTATCAGGTAAACAAGGCGCGGCTGATGGAGAAAATCGCCGAACTGGTCAAGGACAAACGGATCACCGGCATCCGGGAGTTGCGTGATGAATCCGACAAGGACGGCATGCGTATGGTAATCGAATTGCGCCGGGGTGAAGTGCCGGAAGTCATCCTGAACAATCTCTATCAGCAGACCCAGATGCAGAATGTATTTGGCATCAATGTGGTTGCCCTGGAGAACGCCCAGCCACGCCTGCTGAATCTTAAAAACCTGCTCGAAGCCTTTATCCGGCACCGGCGTGAAATTGTTTCCCGGCGTACCGTCCATGATCTCCGCAAGGCCCGTGCCCGTGCCCATATCCTTGAAGGTCTTGCGGTAGCAATGGCGAATATTGATCCGGTCATTGCGCTGATCAAGGCATCACCCAGTCCGGCAGAGGCCAAACTGAAATTACTGGAGCCATTTTGGAAATCCGGTGTTGTTCTGGCAATGCTGCAACGTGCAGGCGCACATGCCTCCCGTCCTGAAGATTTGCCGAAAAATTTTGGTCTGCTGGATGAAGGTTACCGTTTATCCGATGTGCAGGCCCAGGCCATCCTCGACCTCAAACTGCAACGGCTGACGGGTCTGGAACAGGACAAGATCATCAAGGAATACGGCGAATTGCTGGAAATCATCCAGGACCTGATGGACATCCTCGCCCGGCCGGAGCGCCTGATGCAGGTGATACGCGATGAACTGGTGGATATAAAAGAGCGCTATGGTGATGCGCGTAAAACCGAGATCATCGAAGATCATCAGGATCTCAGTATGGAAGATCTGATCACGGAAGAGGATGTCGTGGTGACACTGTCACATGCCGGTTATGCCAAGTCCCAATCGCTGGACATGTATCGTTCACAACGGCGTGGTGGCAAGGGCAAGTCCGCCACCAGCATGAAGGATGAAGATTTCATCGACAAGTTAATGATTGCCAGCACCCACGATACCGTCCTGTGTTTCTCCAGCAAGGGCAAAGTCTACTGGTTGAAAGTATATGAATTTCCGCAGGCCAGCCGCGCCGCCCGCGGTAAACCGATCATCAATCTTCTGCCGCTGGAAGATGGTGAACGCATCAATGCCGTATTACCGATCCGCGAATATGCGGAAGATAAATTCATTTTCATGGCGACGGCGGATGGCACCGTCAAGAAATGCAGCCTGGCCGATTTCTCCCGTCCGCGTCCCAGTGGTATACGCGCCATTGAGTTGCGGGAGGATAATCAGTTGATTGGTGTTGAATTGACCGACGGTAATCATGATGTCATGTTATTCAGTGATGCCGGCAAGGCGGTACGCTTTCATGAATCCGGGGTGCGGGCGATGGGCCGTACGGCACGTGGCGTGCGTGGTATCCGATTGGGCGGTGGTCTGCGGGTTATATCATTGATTATCGTTGAATCCGGTTGCACCGTATTAACTGCCACGGAAAAAGGTTTTGGCAAGCGTACACCGATTGAAGACTATGTGGTGAAGGGCCGGGGTGGTGTCGGTGTGATTTCAATTCAAACCACCGAACGTAACGGCAAGGTCGTGGGTGCTGTTGCTGTGAAAGAGGATGACGAGATCATGCTGATCAGCAATCAGGGCACGCTGATCAGGACGCCGGTAGATCAGGTATCCGTGGTAGGGCGTAATACACAGGGTGTACGGCTGGTGACCTTGGGCGAAGGTGAAAGTCTGGCGAGTCTTGAGAGAATAGTCGAGTATGGCAACGGTGATGAAGAATAGCCAGTTAAAACCCGCGCCTGAATTGCACTCGGGCCGCGCCTGTAATTTTGGCGCCGGACCAGCCATGTTGCCAACCGAGGTGATGTTGCAGGCACAGGCCGGGTTAGTGGACTGGCAGGGCAGCGGCATGTCGGTGATGGAAATCAGTCATCGTAGTGGGGCATTTATGGCTATTGCGGAACAAGCCGATGCCGATCTGCGCGAGCTATTACAAATTCCCGGGAACTACAAGGTGCTGTTTTTGCAGGGTGGCGCCACCAGCCAGTTTGCCATGGCGCCGCTGAATCTCCTGCGCGGCAAAACATCAGCGGATTATCTGCATACCGGGATGTGGTCAGAGAAAGCAATCAAGGAGGCCAACAGGTTCTGCAAGGTGAATGTTGCCGTGTCGATCGAGAACAACAGGTTCACTTCGATTCCATCACCTGACGCCTGGCAACTGAACCCTGATTCTGCTTTTGTGTATTATACCGGCAATGAGACTGTTCACGGTGTCGAATTTCAATCCATTCCGGAGGTGGGCGACGTGCCACTGGTCACCGACATGACATCAAACCTGTTGTCCAAACCGCTGGATGTTGCACGCTTTGGTGTGATCTTCGCTGGGGCGCAGAAAAACCTGGGACCGTCCGGGCTGGTGATTGTGATCATCCGTGATGACCTGATCGGACATGCCGGGAAGAGCATCCCCAGCATGTATGACTATGCTATCCATGCACGGGAACATTCCATGTTCAACACCCCGCCTACCTTTGCCTGGTATGTGACCGGCCTGGTGCTGCAATGGGCGAAACGTGCGGGTGGAGTCATGGAAATGGAAAGGCGGGCCAAACGCAGATCGGAGAAGCTCTATCAGTTTATTGATACTTCCGGGTTTTATCATAATCCCGTTGCGGTCAGTTGCCGTTCCCGGATGAATGTCCCGTTTTTGCTCGCCAATGAGGGTCTTAACCAGACCTTTATAAAAGAGGCCGAGGCACACGGATTGACCGCTTTGGCCGGTCATCGTAATGTGGGTGGCATGCGTGCCAGCATCTACAACGCCATGCCGGAAGAAGGGGTAGACCGGCTCATCGAATTCATGGCGGATTTTGAAAAGCGTTACGGCTGATATTTTTCAACCTATCGATAAACTTCACGCCGGTGAGCAATACGCAGGACCAGTATAGTCAGAATGCCATTATCAACTTCATAGATGATGCGGTAATCTCCGACCCTGATTCGTCTCAATCCGGAGAATTCACCTTTGAGTGCGCTTCCGGCATTTGGGGATTCAGCCAGTTGATCAATCGCTTCGATCAACCGCGCTTGATCAGCCCCCCGGATTTTTCTGAGTGCTTTAGCGGCGCTGGCCTTAATCTTTACGCTGTAACGCACGCTTGACCTCGTTCCAGTCCAGCACAGGATCGGCCGGATCGTTTAATACCTGCAGAGCCTGTGTGAGATCTTCAACATCCGCAATGTAGTATTCGATGGCCTGGCGGACCACATCAGCACGGGAACGGTTGAGTCTGGCCGCGGCCTTGTCCAGAGCAGCGATCTGACTGTCGGTAAGGCGGGCGGTAATCTGGGTCATGGGAATGTCCTGCATTGAAGTCAATGACTGTCAATGACATTATCCAGATTTGCAGGATGTGGTGTCAAGTGTTTCTAGAGACAAATCGTTTTTTTGCAATACGGATTGCTTCGGCAAAGAACAGAAGCGTTATTATCCAACACTTACGCAACAGGATAATCTCACCAGGGCTCACCCGATGAGCTTTAGCAGGGGTAAAATAACGCCATTACCGGTTATTCGTAAGCGAGGGGCATGATGTTGCAGATGGTCATTTCCGGTGGGCAGGCCGGTGTGGATCGCGCCGCGCTGGATGCGGCAGTGGAAGCCGGGTTTTCCATTGCAGGCTGGTGTCCGTTGGGCCGCCGCGCGGAAGATGGCGTGATCCCGGCGCATTATCCGCTGGTGGAGGCGGGCCGGGCTGATTACGCGGAGCGCACCGAACTCAATGTGCGCGATTCGGGGGGTACGCTGATTCTGACTCGTGGTGAATTAACCGGCGGCACTTTGCTCACAGCACAACTTGCCGAAAAATATCAGCGTCCGGTACGCATAGTCCGGTTGGAGCAAACTCCGGATTGTATTGAAACCTGGGACTGGATCAAGGCGCACAGGATTCATGTCCTGAATATTGCCGGGCCGCGGGAGAGCAAGGATCCAGGCATCCATGCCGCAGCAAGGAACTGGCTGCCGGGGTTGTTTGATCTCGCCGTTAAACAGATGATGAACAGGCAACTGGCCGGAATGCGCAAAGTGACCATCGAAAATTGCATACTGAGCAATCCCTGCACAAAACAAGGCCACAACAATTATTCCTCCCCCTGGCAGGGGGAGGATACAGGTGGGGGTTGAATGTTGCAGGTTTGAATATCATTCCACCCCCATCCCAACCTTCCCCCTGCAAGGGGGAAGGAGATGCTTTGTCTTTTCCCCGCAAGGGAAAGGCCACAACAATTATTCCTCCCCCTGCCAGAAAGAATAATGCCCGTAAAACAAGTCATCACTGAAGGCACCGTGCCGGTCATAGTCTATACCGACGAGGTGGATGCCATTGCCCGTGAGCAACTGGTCAATGTGTCAAAGCTGCCATTTGTGCATCATATGGTCCGCGTATGTTCTCGTTGCGGAATCGGCCACTAACATTCTCCATGCTTTCAAAGAAACCCAGATCGCAGCAGACAAGCTGATGAAAAATAAAGGAGCAGCCTCATGATGAACCGGGAAAATCCGGACGATATTGGTTTGCTGTTGAAAGCAGCAACATTTGCAGCTTACAAACACCGTAACCAGCGCCGCAAGGATGCTGAAGCCTCACCCTACATCAATCACCCCCTGGCACTGGCCAGCGTGCTGAAGTATGAAGCCAATATCCATGACATCACCGTGCTGCGCGCCGCGCTGCTGCATGACACCATAGAAGATACGGAAACAACAGCAGAAGAACTGCAATCCGAATTTGGCCTGGATATCACGGCCATCATACTGAAAGTGACAGACGACAAATCCCTGCCCAAGGCCAAGCGCAAGCAACGCCAGGTGGAACATGCCGCACACTTGAGTGAACGTGCCAAACTGGTAAAACTCGCGGATAAAATCTGCAACCTGCGGGACATCATCAATTCACCACCGGCGGACTGGCCGCTTACCAGAAAACAGGAATATTTTGACTGGGCAAAGCGCGTTATTGACCAGTTACGCGGTGTGAATCCCGGACTGGAACGCCTGTTTGATGAAACCTGTGCCATGCGGCCACGGGCATGAAACAGGCTATCCAGGATTCAGCACGTCTGTTCTGCCATGTTATTATTGAAATTATTTCAGCCTGATAGACAAGAACATGAGCAAAGCTAAGAAAGCCGTTGAACAATACCTGCGGGAACTCGACGCCGGGCGCACGCCGGTGTGGGCGCGCAAAACCGAGTTTATACTATTGCATGATGGCTCCGTGCAGCGCCGGATTATCCGTAGCGACGGGACGGTGGAAAAAATTGACAGTATCAACAGCAAATGAGCAAACAGATTAAAAAGACCATCACACTCCCTGCTGACCTTATGCGCTATGCAGAGAATCTGGCCAAAGCGGAAGGCAAGACGTTGAGCGAAGTTATTCAGGATGTGTTGCGGCAGACTCGCATTGAATGCCACATGCAGGAATACCGCGGCTTGCAGGGTTACTGGAGCCGCAGGGCGCGGGATAAAGGTATACTTTCTGAGAAAGATATGGAGCGTATATTACGAAAGTAAAACCATTTCAGGATCACACTGTGTTATTACTAAGTCTGTTTAGGTGGGGGAATGCAAATTCATGGGGAAACTGACGGAAGGGGAGAAGCAGCAGTTGATTGAACTGATCGGGAAGGATCAGCCCTTGCCCGCGCAGTATAAAACGCGCTTGTTTGCCAAAGATGATGCGGAATATGTGGAGCGCACGGCAGTTTACCGGCTGGAGTACAAGGAAAAGCGCGCGAACAGGATATTCTGGCGGATACACTCACAGCTCCCTTGCAGGAAGTCCGCAGTTTCAATTCAGATAACAAATTCAATGATGGCTGGCGCAATCTGCTGATCTATGGGGATAACCTGCTGGCGTTAAAAACAATTTACGATGACCAGCGTGGTGAAAACCGTTACGGCACCCGCAATCGCATCAAGCTCGTCTACATTGACCCGCCGTTCGCCACCAAACAGGATTTCATGAAAGATCGCGAGAAGGCCTATCGCGACAAAGTCATCGGCGCGCAGTTCATTGAGTTTCTCAGAAAACGACTGGTGCTGCTGCGTGAAGTGCTGGCGGATGATGGCACGATTTACGTACATCTTGACTGGAAAAAAGGACATTACCTGAAAGCTATACTTGATGAAGTATTTGGTGAGACAAATTTTTTTAATGAGATTATATGGCGGTATTTTGGATTTAAAAGATCAACTTCTGCAAATTTTCCACGAAAACATGACTCTATTTTTGCCTATGGAAAATCAGTTGATCGAATATGGAATCCTGTCTTTCGTGCTTACTCAAAAAAGTATTTAGCAAGATGGAAAGTTGATGAAAATGGTGAGTTATATCGTGATGATGTCAATCCAACAGGTGGTGGAACACGCATAATCTATTTGAAAGATCTTAAGGGTGATTTGGTTGAATCGGTGTGGAGCGATATACCTCCAGTAAATCCTGTAGCAACTGAACGAATGAATTTTCCGACACAAAAACCAGAGGCACTAATCGAACGTATTATTCGAGCTTCTACAAATGAAAATGAAGATGATATTGTACTTGATTGTTTTGCAGGCAGTGGCACTACAGCCGCTGTTGCTGAGAAGCTGGGTCGGCGCTGGATCACCATGGATTGCGGCAAGCTGGCGATTTACACTATTCAGAAACGTATGTTTTCGCTTACCACCAATATAGGTTCGACGAAGAAAGATGAACGAAGTGAACCGGAACGTGTGGAGGATTGGAATGAACATTTGAAGTCAGTTCCGGGGTTGCTGCTGTTGACTGAAAAGGCACGTAAGGGTGAGTGCGAGGTGACACTGGATTTACTGCATGATCTGGCCAAGCTTATGAAGAAACATGCTCTCATCAAAAAAGGTACCCCATTCTCACTGGTTTGCCCGGAAAGCAAGTTGAACCTGCCCGCCAGACATTTACAGGATACCGATGAGGGGCCCGGCAGCCAGGGCATTACCGTGGAAGGCATCGAATTCCGGATTTCGTTCATCACGCCCAAAGAAAAAACAGAAAAAGAAAAACCACTCAGGGCAAAGGAGTTCGTGTTTCTCAATGCCGGTGTCTATGACAATGACCGTATCAAGGCCATGCCGTGGGAGGAATATAAACCGTTTGTAATGAAATTGTTCGGCATGCGTTATGCTCCACACAAAATACATGCTTTTGAGGTGGATGGTTATATCGGCGCGGATTCCGCATTTGTCTGGAATTACCCGGAACAGAAAAAACTCATGCTGGATGAAGAGTATGTTGCCAGCCTGCACAAGGTCCTGGGTGGGAAAGCGGGTGACAAGTTTTATGTGATTGCACCAGTGGTGGCAATGTCTTTCATGACGGACGAAATCCGGCATAGTGATACACGCTATATTTTCCTTAAAGTACCGGTGTCCGTGTTACAGCGGTTGCTGGATTCCAATAAACCCGGTGCATTGGAACAACCCATCTCGGAAGGTGATGTGAACGCCGTGATCGATGCTGTGGGGTTTGATTTCATTTCCCAGCCGCAGGTGGATTATGAATGTTTACGGGCCAAACCACAGAAAGCTGATTTATTGAATGCCAAACAACGGGATTATGTGGTGCGGCTGAAAGAATTTCGCGCACATACGCTGGCTACTGACCCGGAAGACTTCCCCAATTTTGCCACCTTGTCCATGGTACTGGTGGATGCGGATTACCAGGGTGATGTATTCAAACTCAAGCATGTGTTCTGGGCGGAGGAGCTGGTGGCGGCAGAATTGAAACGACTCAAAAAAGATGTGAACGGCGGTTTCGAGGAGAAGGCCGCAGCCTGCAAGCGGCTCGATGTCCATATTCCGGAAGACGATGTTGGCAAACGGATGATGGTGATCATTGTTGATAAATACGGCAACGAAAAGAAACTCGAACTGACCAGAAAGGACTTCAAATAATGCCGGTAACTTTGCGTAACAGTGATCTGGTGTTGGCAGTCCGTGATGACTCCACGGCTGTGCTTGATGTCGTGAATAAATACGATGCTTTTCTGGCCGCCTTGTGTGATGACCATTATGCTTTCCAGCGTGGGGCGATCCGGGTGGCCCTCACATTTCTGGTATCAACCCGTTATGCGAACACACGCGATCTTGCCACTGAAAACTTCGATAGCAACGAGCGGTTGCAGGGCCATTACGGTTCGCTGGCACAGTTGCTTGAACGCATCCCGCTCGCGGACAGGAAAGCAGTGAGTGTGGAACTGGCAACCGGCACAGGCAAGAGTTATGTCATTTATGGTCTGGCACGGATACTGCTCGCCGAGGGATTGGTAGATAAAGTACTGGTGCTGTGCCCGTCACTGACGATCGAGGAAGGTTTGAAAGACAAGTTCCACATTCTGGGTGCTGATCCAAACCTGAATGCCATCATGGAGGAATTGGGCGCAGTCTGGCGCTCACCAGAGATTAAGAGTGCAAATGATCCCATCGAACCGGGCGACATCTGCGTGGAGAACATCCACGCCGTGTACGAACGCACTGGCTCCTCGATTATGGACAGTTTCGGCGGTGGCAAGGGCGCCCGCACACTGGTATTGAATGATGAGGCACATCACATCTTTAGCGGTGTGGATACGGCAACAAGACGCTGGTTGGAGTTTCTGCAGAATCCGGAATTCAGTTTTCGTTATATCGTAAATTCTACGGGTACGCCCTATACGAAGGACGATTATTTCCCTGATGTGGTGTTCCGGTATGGTCTCAAACAGGCGATAGATAATCACGTTGTCAAGCAGATTGACTATAAGCTGGAAGATCTGGTTGGGCGTGATGCCGGATACGAGGTGACTTATCAAAATCATGTGCTGAACCGGGACAAATATGGAACAAAACTCAGGCCCATTACCATCGTGGTAACAGAGAAGATCGCCGCCTGCGTGATGGTATGGAAGGAACTCACAGAGTTTATTGCCAGCAAGGAGCAGATTTCGATTGAGGAGGCGCGGAAAAAGGTCATCTGGGTGGCTTCCGGTATACCTTCTGGACGAGATGGCGAAATTGTTAAATCCATTGTGGAGCAACCGGAGAAAGTGCGTCGCAAGAACATTACTTTGTTGAAGGATGTAGATAGTCCGGACAGTCAGGTGGAATGGATTGTTTCCGTCAGTATGTTGACTGAAGGGTGGGACGTGAAAAATGTATTCCAAATCGTTCCGCATGAAAACAGGGCATTTAATTCTAAGTTGCTTATAGCCCAGGTTCTGGGTCGTGGACTGCGCATACCTCCCGGTATAACTGGTGAGGTAGCGGTGAAAATCAACAACCATGAACGCTGGACTCCCGCGATTGAAAAACTGTACCGTGACATACTCGAAATCGAAAATCGTCTCACCTGGGGTTGGCTGGAACAGCACAAAGATTATGCCTTCCCGTTATATAACCTGAAATATTCTACTCAACAGCAAACCATCGAAACAAAAACAGGGAAAGCGATACCACCGAAAGCGCCGCTCGGCTATGAACAACAATCCAAAGAATGGCTGGAAACCAGCACGTATGCCAGGACCGGTCAGGTATCTACGCTGATCGAGGATCGGAATATTTTAGCGATAGATACAGCCGTCAAGCGCATGAAGATATTTCTGAATGATGCTGATCCAGTAATTGCCAAACAATGGACTACCCAGAAACTTAAAAGTCTAATGGTTGATAGTCTCAAGGCCATAGGCGCGGAAAGCGATTACATCAGCCTCAATAATTTCTACAAAACTCAACAGGCCTTTGGCCCGCTATTCCGGCAAACCGGTCAATCTGTTCCACGCTATACGATGCAGCCTGATGCATTGTATTGCATTCAGCCAGAAATCTTACATCGGCAGTCATTTTCGGAAGACAGTCTGTGTAGCAATATGCACGTGTTCTACAGTGATACTTCTACAGATGGAATAACTGATGTTGACGAAAAAGCGCTTTGGGCTGAATGGATGAAAACGCAAAAATATATTGCCGCTGGTGATGAAGTCATGTTGAGCGAGGATAAACGGGAAATTGCCAGAAGACTCAAGTATGTTGAAGCTAAAAAATTCAAAACGCCCTGGAATTTGCTGGTGAGCGCATCTGAACCGGAACGTAAATTTCTGGAATCCTTCTTTGTGTATACGGACGAGTTCGATTCAATCATTAAATCCTCAGATAAGGGCTTCTATTCATTTCCATATACCTACAAACCGGCAACACGCGCCAAAACGCATCCAAAATCGGAAAATTTCAATCCGGATTTCTTTCTCAAGTTGAAAGACAGACAGGAAATCCTGGTGGTCGAGACCAAGAAGGATGGTGACGATTCAAACAAGAACCGGGCGAAACTAAGAGATGGTAGAAAACATTTTGCAGATTTGAATGGGTATCTTAATAGTGAAAATAAAGGCTGGCAGTATCATTTTTATTTTCTCTCTACCCAGAATATCCCGGACTTCTTTGAAGCTGTTCGTAATTGCCGATACAAAGGCTGGGTATCGGACTTGATGAGTGAACTGGGCAGATAAAGTCCTGCTGTGAAACCAGGATTCGTGCCCATACCAGATATTTGATTATGGGGCTTATACATAAGCCATATTCATTTTGATGGCCATGGTTTAATCCTCCAGTTGCCGTGCGAGTTACAGCGCCAGGTCAATGCCGGCATTATCTAATTTTCCCTGAATTTCAATTATTGCTTTCAGTTATTCAGCAGGCATTTCGCATTTACAGCTTGTCCGGCCATTGCATGGCGCCATGTAAAACACGATAAATCGAAACAGTTTCGCCGGTGACTTGATAAGGAACTATATAGGGAGTCCCTGGTATCACCAGTTCGCGCGTCTGTGGATGCCGGCCCGGCCGTCCCATGCCGGGATGCAGAGACAAGTTTGATTCAACGGTATGGATGATCTTGATAACAGTCCTGAGTGCAGCGGCCGGATTATCTTCACTGATGCAGGCTTCGATATAGTTAAGATCGTTTCGCGCTTTTTCAGTCCATTGAATTCGCAAGTTTATCCTCCCATTCCTTTTTGATCGCTTCGTGCAGGGTCACTCGACCGGCTTTAACATCCTCTATGCCAGCCTCTACAGCCTTGATATACCATTCTTCATAACTCAGATAGCGATCAACGGCCTCATTAATTAACCACCCGCGGGAACGTTTGGTGATACTCGCGAGTTTATCCAACCGTTGTAATTTTTCTTCGCCCATCCGGACAGACGCCGTTTTTCCAGCCATTGTGGTTACCTGTAATATATTGTGTTCAAGTGTAATTATAGCTCGCTGATAAGTTAAGTGCCGCATATAATTTCTATATAAATATCAATTGATTATTTCCATGGATCATTTTCCTGGACCTTGTATGGACTTTATATTCTGGTTATCCCCGGTATTCCTTTCCTTGGCCAGATGCACAGGTTTAGCTGGTTTTCAGGCGGCAATTGTTTCAATGCATGCATCTTTACGCTTACCACCCTGCTCAAGCTCTCACGGAACCAGTGCCTGTTGCATATTGAACCAGGATTTAAGTGGTCTATCCTTCAACCGGGCCTGATGGACGCAGGGCAAATGAGGCGGCAAAACCGCCATCTTCCCTGCCTTTATACATCAGGCTCATCCTTTGAGCCTCTGGCCCCGTACAATAGCCGGTATCGATTAATCCGTCTGGAACCGGCCTGCCGATTCTGTAAGTTCTTGGTCAGCGGATTTACTAGAACCTATCTCAAAATTAATTTTCTGCTCTAATACCTTCCCCCTTGAAGGGGGAGGAAGTTCAATTTTGAGATAGGTTCTACTTCCTGAACAGCTTGATTACCGATTTGTTCCAGACGACTCGCTTGATGATACTGTCTAGTGTGACCCGAGAACGACCATGCATATTCTAAGCAAAGACCTTGACTGCTTGACCGAGGAAGCAACACTGATCCGGTCGGATAACCGTTGGACTATGCAACATATGGGATGTGATGGAGAACTGCTGTGTGAAGCGTTGCAAATATTGCCTGCCACGGAAGTTGATTTTCATGCCACAGCCAGAGTGTTATATGACAAACTCTATTTGCTGTTGTCGGGCCTTTCCCTGATCCCATGCTCCGCAATCACGGTTCATGATGACGGCACGCTGCGTGATGTGGTGGTGTTTGACACACTGGTGTACCGGATTGATCGCATCCGGAAAACGGTTGCTGCGGGCTGGCTTTCTGATGGCCGTTTTATCGCGGAGAACTGGCGTGTGGGTCTGTTGCGCCCACTCTCAACCAGCAGGTGGTTGCACAAGATTATCGGCGCACTGGGTTTGAGTGAGATCAAACCACAGAAGGATTTGTTTATTTCTGATGAGTTGATGCAGCGGCGGGACGAATGGCTGGCCGATATCGCTTATGCACTGCTCAAGCGCAATCCGCGTTTTTTAAGGTTGCGCCGGGAATTACGTAAAGCTATTGGCCTTGATCCTGAGCTGGTACATATCGCATTGCTGGCACGGACTTCATTGCCAATTTATCTCTGCAATTTCGATTACTCCAGGATCTGGCAGCATGAAGATGAATTGCGCCAGGTGAACCGGATTTGTCCGAAAACCGCGCCGCTTGCTGCCATTTGTATTCTAGAGAACAAGGCGGGTCTCTCGCACCAGCCGTTGGCAACGCTGCGAGCAGTCCTGGCGGGTAATAGTTACCTGTCCCCCGCGCTGTGGAAGTGTGTCATCAGCCAGGGTGTGAGTATGTTCCGGGCGGTATGGGCTATGATCGAACCCGGCGCTTCGCGGATTGATGCAGCAGTCAGCTATTTGCAGTTCTTGATGATGATTGGACTTTCGGTATCACCACCTCAATCAGTCATGCGCGCTTACCTGCGCCAATATCGTGGCCATATCAATTTTGCGCACTGGTTACCCGATGAACCGGATGCCGTTTTGTTGGCAGCTTTCCGGGAAGCGAGCCGGTTGCCGCTAACAGAGGTATCACGGCAGTTTATTAACAACTTTTTGCTGGTGTGCCAGTGGGCCACGGAAGTACAACCACGAATGGACAGAGCACAGCGCAAGGCTGGCTGGCCGTGGCTCTTGAAGCAGGCGCGGGCATGGGAAAAGAAAAAACTGTTGCTATCATGCCATGCTGACGCATCCTGGGTATGCCCGGTGCCCTTTATTGAACATGATGGTTATGTGATCCATGCGCTTGGTAATCCTGAGGCACTGGTGGATGAGGCTTATGCCATGTGCCATTGCGCTGATGATTACATTGATGTTATCGGGGATGGCGAATACAGATTATTTTCTGCGCGTAACGCGGCGACGATGGAGCGGGTGGCCACGCTTTCATTGCGTTTTTGCCCGGATGGTCAAATCTGGATAGTCGATCAAATCAAGGGTTTTGCCAACCAGCCGTTGGAATCACAGTTATATGAACTGGGATTGCATGTCATGCGTTTGCACAATGCGCCATTGCGTGAACTGGAACATCACACCAGGAAGTGGGACAGCGAAGCATTCGACGAGGACATCTATCGCGCTGTCAAGCCGCACTTTGAAGTGTTGTTGAGTACGTTTAAAAATTTTGAAAGAAACCGCAGTTGGTTATTCAAGGAATTGATCCGGTATTTCGGGCAGGGTATACAGCGCTATGCCGGCCGCTTCGCCAACGAAAAGAAACTGGCGTCGAGATAAACCAGGTTGAAGAGGTTAGGTGGGAATACCAGATTATCACAGTTTGAATATGTATAATCGTTAGTGCGGGGGCCGGGGTCGTGAGACGTGCAGCCAATAAACTGCAAGGGCCGGTGCAAATCCGGACGACTCCCCGCACAATTTATTGCCCCCTCGGGGATGGTGGAAACCTGTCGCCCCTGTATCGAGTACAGGGCAGACTTCAGGCGAAGCAAGTCATTGCGACATGTTCGCATAGCGAACATAAGCCTGGAACCCTCCTCCATCCCTGGAGTCGTGCGTCGCTCTACCGCCTACATCCGTGTAGGCGTCATCCCTAGCCCTTCTCCCGGAGGGAGAAGGGAGTAAAGCCGGTTTCGAGCCGGCAACCAGGAAGCCACCGGCTTACAGCCGGTGGGTGGTAGTTCACTTCACTCAAGCGGCCTGCAACACGAAATTGACTCGCACGGCATCATACGGGAAGACAATTTTTCCATCAGTGGTCTTTTCCAGCAGTCCGGCATGTAATAGTGCCGTTACGTCGCCATGTACCGCTTTCACGTCACGACCCGCACGCCGGGCCGCTTCACGTATGGACATGGGGCCCGCGCCGGTCATGGCATTCAGCAGTTCCCAGCGCTTGCCGGAAAGTATCTTGAAAAGCAGCGCCGGTGAGGCGAAGCTTATATATGAACCCTGTTTCTCGCCTTTGAACGCATGAACAAAACGGCGCTTGACAGCATGTTGTGGGGTTACTTCAAGAGTTACGGTTTTCATTGCGCCACCTCGCTACATCGTTGAAAAAATCATTGAACAAAGCCCCCGGCGTGGTGAAGGAATAGTCAAACTGTTTCCTGCCGATGTGCCTGTGATCACCCTTGCCAGTTTCGTTGTCATAACGAAGCACGCAACGGCCTGAGACCACAAAGGCCAGCCGGTATTTGTATTTGTGTCTGCTCCCCGGCACCGGATCTGGCAATTCCCAGATGATCAATTCAGCAAAAGCGTCTTCATCCAGTATATGGCAAAACCAGACGGGCTTTCCTGTTGGAGTAATTGACAACACTGAACAGTGTTGTCAATTACTCCAACGCTAAATGGTTGCTATTGAGGTTGCGGAAGATAGCGTCAGCCGGTGCAGGGCAACTAATTGTTCACGCGGGAAGTCCCGGTTGATGTAGCCTCCACCCAAAGCGAATGCAACCGGCAATTGGCGCTGGCGGCACCAGTCAAACACAATACGCTCACGTTCCGCCAGAAGTTCAAACGTAATCCCGGCAAGGCCGCCGATATGGCAATCCTCGAACGGATCCATCCCTGCGTAGTAGATACAGAGATCAACCGCTGTGGTATCCAGTGCGGCAAGATGAGTGCGTAAAGCGGGGAGGTAATCATCTGCTGATTCGATAAAATCAAAAATATTCGGCTCGCACTGTGTGTAGCTGTCGAAAGCATTGACGGCGATATCCAGTTGCCGGATGCATTCAGTGCCTGCAATCATTGCATGTGTGCCGCCCGCGCAGTGCGCGTCCAGATCAATAATCAGCACACTGCGGGCGCCTTCTTCAATGGCGTTGAACGCCGATAAGGCAATACCGTTGAAGGTGCAGAAACCCGCGCCCCGGCCGGCATAAGCATGATGCTGTCCGCTGGAGAGTGTGCCCGTAATGTGTTTTGTGGCAAACGCTCTTGACGCCGCTAAAACCATGCCAGCCGTATGAGCACATGCAGCCGTCCACAGGCCCGGATCCCAGTGGAAACCTTGTGATTCGGCCAGTGAGCGCGGTGTGCCGGTTTTTACTGCATTGATGTAGGCCGGGTCATGGATCCCGGCCAGCGCGGTTTCTGTGATCAGATCTGGCGGATGCAACTCAACACCGGGGATCGGATCGATGTGCAAAGATTCGGCAATCCAGCCGCTCTTGCGCGTGGTATCAAATTCTTCCCGGGCCGAGATATACGCAGGACTGTAATACACGTTAACCATGTGGATGCTCATGTGTTGCTGACAGGATCATATATTCCGGTTCAGGCTGCGGCCTTGAGTGTGACCGAAGCAATCAGCACGATGCGTTCGGCGGCGGTCAGGCCGCCGGTTTCATCACCATCACAGACATATGCCTCCGGCTGGGCACGATAACCACCCTTGCTGGTGCGGCGGACAAAATCTTCCACTTCACCGGGTATGCCAAACTCTATTTTACCCAAACGCCACGCGCGGCCGGTCACGCGGTTGTACGCTTCAATCTGTTCTGTAATCGTAGCCAGTGCTTCAATACGCAATTCCTGTAATACCTTGTCCACTTGGGCGGCGGATAATCCGTAATCAATTTCCGGTTCCGTAAGGGCCAGTCCGTCATGGGAGGCCAGGCGGGCGCGTTCCGTCAGGTTGTAGTTTTCAGTGTGCGGAATGCGGGCGCTGGCCTTCAGGGTCACGCGTTCGTAACCCATGGCATCGCCGTGCCGTTCGATATTAAACAATCCCCAGTCTGCGCGGATAAAGGTCTCAAGCTGTGCGCGGATGCGGTTGAGCAGGCCCTGCTGATCGCTGTCCTGGGTGTGTACCAGCGCCGTGATGCCGATGCGCAGCCGCGCATCTTTCTGCGGCAGGGTTTTTTGTACCTGCACGCGATAATGCAGGGTATCGATCAGATGTTGATTATCCATGACGACGGTGGACATAGGCTTTCCTATCAGGTTAATGATAAAGGCACATTATCTCATGCCACTGGTTCATACGGTGAGCCTGTGACCCTAAGGCATAATCAAGTTGCAGGACTTGATCGGGCATGGCGTGTCAGCTACTCTCTTTTCAAACCTACATCAGAAAATCCGGAGCAAGCTGTCATTTCAAGCGAAACGGGAAAGCCATGGATCGTACCGAACGTTTTTATCGCATTAATCAATTGCTGTCCCGGCGGCAGGTGGTGCCACTGAAGGTATTTCTGCGGGATATGGAAGTCTCCCGTGCGACGTTCAGGCGTGATCTGGAATATCTGCGGGACCGGTTGCATGCGCCGATCATCTGGGACCATGAACGGCATGGGTATTGTTATGATCAGCAAACGTCCGATGCCGGACGTTATCAACTGCCGGGCATTTGGTTTAGCGCCCAGGAAATCCACGCGCTGCTGGTGATGGAGCAGTTGCTGGAAAAGATGGAGCCGCGCCTGCTGACCCCGTATGTACAACCCTTGCGTACCCAGATCCGTTCGCTGATCCAGAAAGGCGATCATGCCACACAGGAAGTGCTGAAGCGGATTCGTGTCCTGCCGATGGGCGCCCGCCCGCTGGAACCCCGCCATTTTGAAGTGCTCTGTTCTGCCCTGCTGTCGCGGAAGCGATTACAGATCACCCATTACCACCGGCAAAAGGATGAACGCAGCGAACGTGAGGTCTCTCCGCAGCGCCTGGTGTATTACCGTGACAACTGGTATATGGATACCTGGTGTCACTGGCGGCGTGCTTTGCGCACCTTTGCCGCGGATGCCATCGAATCGGCGGTCCTGATGAAACAGCCGGCGCGAGAGATTTCCGGGAATAAACTTGATGAAGTGCTGGCAGAAAGTTACGGCATCTTCATGGGCAAACCGGAATTCACCGCCCGCCTGCGTTTTACCCCGGAACGTTCCCGTTGGGTGGCCCGCGAGCAATGGCATCCTACGCAGAAGGGAAGTTTTGATGAGCGGGGCAATTATCTGTTGGAAGTGCCTTATGCCGACGATCGCGAACTGATCATGGATATCCTGCGGCACGGTACAGAGGTTGAGGTACTGGGGCCACTAACCTTGAGAAAACGAGTAAAAAAGATGATTAATGACATGCAAAGGATTTATGCCTGAATGTCATCAAGTTCTTTTTGCCCGGCGTGTTGATTGTGCCTAGAATAACGCTATCTTTAATGACATTACTCTGACCTAAAGCCGAATATTCATGTCTGAACAATCTAAATTAACCGAGTTGCGTAATCGTATTGATGGGATCGATACCCGCTTGCTGGAATTGATCAGTGATCGCGCGCGTCTGGCAAAAGAGATCGCGGAAGTCAAGGGGCAGACTGAGAACAATAACAGTTTTTACCGCCCAGAACGTGAGGCCCAGGTTTTGCGCAAGATTATCGAGAAGAACAGCGGCCCGCTTTCCGAGGAGGAAATGGCGCGCCTGTTTCGCGAGATCATGTCTGCCTGCCTGGCCATGGAACAGGTCCTGAATATTGCCTACCTTGGGCCCGAAGGGACTTTCACCCAGACGGCGGCCCTCAAGCATTTCGGTCATTCGGTCAAGACTACGGCACTCGGGAGCATTGATCAGGTTTTCCGGGAAGTTGAATCCGGCGCCAGTCATTATGGCGTGGTGCCGATCGAAAATTCGATTGAAGGAGTGGTGAACCACACGCTGGATATGCTGATCAATTCACCATTGCAGATCTGCGGCGAGGTGGAATTGCGTATTCATCATCACCTATTGACCAAAGCGAAGAAGCTCGATCAGATAAAACAGGTGTATTCGCACCAGCAATCGCTGGCGCAATGCCGTGCCTGGTTGGATACTCATCTGCTGGATGCGGAGCGTATTGCCGTCAGCAGTAATGGTGAAGCGGCAAGGCTGGTGAGTCACAAGAACCACGCTGCTTCCATCGCCGGTGAAACAGCAGCCGAATATTATGACCTGCCTATACTGTACCGGAATATTGAAGATCATCCAGACAACACTACACGTTTTCTGATACTGGGAAGACATGACACCACACCGAGTGGCAAGGACAAAACTTCCATTTTGTTTTCATCACCCAACCGGCCCGGCGCCTTGCATGACATGCTCGCATGTTTTGCCGAGAACCATGTCAGCATGACCCGGATAGAATCGAGACCATCACGGCTGGGGATGTGGGACTATGTATTTTTTGTCGACGTGGAAGGTCATGCACAAGATGCCAAGGTAGTTGCCGCGTTGAAGAAACTGGAGAGCGTGGCTTCGATGGTGAAGGTTCTAGGCTCATATCCCGTTGCAGTCCTCTGAAAATGTCTCTTTTTCTTCAATACTTCGTTGCGATACTTTCAGCGCTGCTCACAGACTGTCCGCGTATGCTCCGCTGCTCGCTGGCACCGCGCTTTGTCTTGAAACAAAATAGTCAATTTTCAGGAAACTTTTAATATATGTCGTGCGATTTATTGCATTTGGCTACGCGCGGTGTTGCGTCTTTGCAACCTTACCAGCCGGGGAAACCAGTGGAAGAACTGGAACGCGAGCTGGGCCTTAAAAATATCATCAAGCTGGCATCGAATGAAAATCCGTTGGGTGCAAGTCCGAAAGCTTTGGCTGTATTGAAAAATCCCGGTGATCTATCGCGTTATCCGGATGGCAACGGTTTTCGCTTAAAAGCGGCACTCGCCGGTTACCACGCTGTGAATGCCGATCTGATCACATTGGGCAATGGCTCCAACGAGATCCTGGAATTGATCGCACGGGCCATACTCACCCCGGAACATGAGGTGATCTTTTCCGAACATGCCTTTGCCGTGTATCCGCTGGTGACACAGGCAATCGGTGCCAAGGCTGTTGTTGTTCCGGCAAAAGAGTGGGGCCATGATGTGAATGGCATGCTGGCGGCAATTACAGAAAACAGCCGCCTGATGTTTGTTGCCAACCCGAATAATCCGACCGGGACCTGGCTGAAAAAAGCAGAACTCAGACATTTGCTTGAATCAGTTCCCGAGGATCTGATTGTGGTTGTAGACGAGGCCTATTTTGATTATGTGCAGGGACCGGATTATCCGGATTGTATTCAATGGCTGCCCGACTTTCCGAATCTGCTCGTGACCCGGACATTTTCCAAGGCCTACGGTTTGGCCGGTTTCCGAATTGGTTATGGTATGGCACACAGGGAGCTTGCCGATCTGCTGAACCGGGTGCGCCAGCCGTTTAATATCAACAGTCTGGCCCTGGCTGGTGCCGAGGCAGCCTTGGATGACAGGGCACATATTCAGAAAACAGTCAGTAACAACCAGGCCGGTATGCGCTATCTCACGGATGCATTCAAGCGGATGGACCTCGACTCTATTCCCTCCGCCGGAAATTTTGTCTGTGTGGATTTCAAACGTCCGGGCCGGGACATATATAACCAGTTGTTGCATGAAGGTGTTATTGTCCGGCCGGTTGATAATTATAGTATGCCCAATCATCTACGCGTGACGATCGGACTGGAAGAAGAGAACGAAAGATTTATTAAGGCACTTGAAAAGGTATTAAGCACTGAAAAGTAGATGGCAGGTGGTAGATAGTAGATGGTATATGGGGAAACAAGTATTGACCCAATATTCCGCCTGCCAACTACCATATTCCCATCTACCATATACCATCTACCAAATACTTTATGCCAAATAACAAAATGCTGATTCAACGACTGGCCATCATCGGAGTGGGTCTCATCGGCGGTTCGCTGGCGCGTGCCTTGAAACGCAAGAAGGCCTGTGGCCGAGTGGTCGGTTATGGCCGCGATATGGCCAATCTGCAGAAGGCCGTTGACCTCGGTGTGATAGATGAATACAGCCTTACTATAGCCAGTGCTGTAAAAGATGCCGATGTCGTGGTGCTTGCCACGCCGCTGGCCACCACGGAATCATTGCTCAAATCCATGCGCAGCTATCTTCGCGATGATGTCATCATCACCGATGTTGGCAGTGCCAAGGGCAGCGTCGTGGATGCGGCAAGAAAGACACTGGATAAATTATTTCCAAGCTTTGTCCCTGGCCATCCGATTGCAGGCAAGGAAAAAAGTGGTGTAGAAGCCTCAGTTGCTGATCTGTTTGAAGATCATCGTGTCATATTAACGCCATTACCAGAAACCTCGGTCAATGCACTGGCGCTGATAAACCAGATGTGGGAGCTCGCGGGCGCGGAAGTGGTGCATGTTTCAGTTGAGCAGCACGATGAAATCCTTGCGGTCACCAGTCATCTGCCGCACTTGCTGGCCTATGCACTGGTGGATTGTCTGGCGGGTATGCAGGAACGCGATAAGATATTCGAGTTTGCAGCCGGTGGCTTTGCTGATTTCTCCCGTATTGCTTCAAGCAACCCGCGGATGTGGCATGACATCTGTTTTTCCAATCGCAAACAGTTGCTGAAAGCGCTGGATTGGTTTGATGAATATCTGAATAACATCCGTACTGCCATAGCAAACGACAACAGTGATGAATTGTTGAAGATATTCAGCCGGGCCAAGGAGATACGGGACCGGTTCACACAGATGCGCAGTAAACGCAATGATGCGACTGAATAAATTTTGCCTCGTTATTCATGACAGTGTCACACTCCACTAACTATATTGTTTCTCCCGGCGGAGCATTACATGGCCGGGTCCGGGTGCCTGGTGATAAATCCATCTCGCATCGTGCGGTTATGCTGAGCGCCATTGCCAACGGACAGACCCGTATCAGGGGATTTCTGCAGGGCGAAGATACGCTGGCCACGATGGCCGCTTTTCGTGCCATGGGTATTGAGATCGATCATGAGGGAGAGGAAGTAAGAATTCATGGCGCCGGATTATATGGACTGAAACCACCCGCTCATCCTCTCGACTTGAAGAATTCCGGTACCTCAGCACGCTTGTTGGCAGGTTTGCTGGCGGGCCAGAAATTTGATTGCGAGATCATCGGGGATGCCTCATTGATGAAACGCCCCATGCGCCGTGTTACTGATCCATTAAAAGAAATGAACGCAGATATCAGTTGTAGTGAGCGGGGCACATTGCCAATCAAAATCCGTGGTGGACAACGCTTGCAGGGAATTGATTATACTTTACCTGTGGTCAGTGCACAGTTGAAATCCTGCCTGTTACTCGCTGGCCTTTATGCTGAAGGAAAAACCTGTATCCATGAATCAGTAGCGACACGCGATCACACCGAACGCATGCTACAACATTTTGGTTGTGTACTGGAGAAGAAAAATAATGCCATATGCATCAGGGGTGGCAATGAATTAAAGGCATCTGAAATTGTTGTGCCAGCTGACATATCCTCTGCAGCATTTTTCATGATCGGGGCAAGTATTGCAGAAGGTTCGGATATTACTTTGGAAAATGTCGGTGTTAATCCTACCCGTGACGGGGTGATCCGTATATTGCAATCCATGGGTGCAGATATCACCCTCACCAATCAGCGCATTGCCTCCAGTGAACCGGTGGCTGATATCCGGCTGCGCGCCAGTCAATTACACGGGATTGATGTTCCGCTGGAACTGGTGCCGAACGCCATTGATGAATTCCCGGCGATTATGATCGCGGCAGCCTGTGCATCCGGCAAAACTGTACTCCGGGGTGCGGCGGAATTACGGGTGAAGGAGAGTGACCGGATTGCAGCTATTGCGGAAGGCCTGCGCACTATCGGTGTCTCGGTAGTCCCCCATGATGACGGCATCGAGGTCACCGGTGGCAGGATCAGGGGCGGGACAGTTAACAGTCATACTGATCATCGTATCGCCATGGCCTTTGCCATGGCGGGCTTGAAATCAGAAGGACCCATCCGGGTTGAGGATTGTACGAATGTGAACACCTCGTTTCCGGGGTTTATTGAACTGGCGCAAACAGCGGGTCTGAACATCCAGCAGGAAATTCCAGGTGCCAGCTGAAATTCCGGTTATTACGGTTGATGGCCCCAGTGGTACGGGCAAGGGCACGCTCAGCAGTTATCTCGCCAACTGGTTACAGTGGCATTTTCTCGACAGTGGGGCGCTGTACCGGGTGCTGGCGCTCGCTGCGGAACGTCATGCCATCAATTATGAGGATGTGTCCGGGCTGGTTGAACTGGCCCGGGACCTGGATGTGGTCTTCAAACATTCAGCTTCAGGCGACGGCAATTCAGTCATGCTGGAGGGTACTGAGGTCAGTGATCTGATCCGGACTGAATCCTGCGGCAATGCTGCTTCCCGGATTGCCGCCCTGCCGGAGGTACGTCAGACTCTTTTGGACAGGCAACACAGCTTCAGGAAACCCCCTGGGCTGGTGGCCGATGGGCGTGATATGGGGACTGTGGTTTTCCTGGATGCACCACTCAAAATCTTCCTGACTGCAAGTGTTCAGGAACGGGCCCAGCGGCGCTATAAACAGTTGAAAGAAAAAGGGTTTGATGTTAACCTCCCGCAGCTTTCTGATGAGATAAACGAACGCGATGTCAGGGATAGTCAACGCACTGTTTCTCCATTACGGCCGGCTGATGATGCCGCCGTCATTGATACAACGCAACTTAACATCGAAGATGTCATCGATCGTGTAGCGGAATTAGTGCGTGATCGTTTTCCTGATATTACGGGGAAGCTTGGCAGTAATAACTGATTTTATTATTAACCCACTGCAAATAATCCATGATTGTCTGCACCAACAGGCCCTTGCAAGAGGATATTTTTTTAATGAGTGAAAGTTTCGCGGAGCTCTTTGAACAGAGCAAAATCGAGGGCAAAATGCGCCCGGGTACTATCGTCAGTGCAACGGTAGTGGACGTCAACCAGGATACAGTAATCGTAAATGCCGGTCTTAAATCGGAAGGTCTGATCCCCATAGAGCAGTTCTATGATGAAAAGGGCGACCTGGAGGTCAGCGTTGGCGATATCGTCGATGTAGCCCTGGATACGGTCGAAGACGGGTATGGCGAAACCCGGCTCTCCCGCGAAAAAGCGAAACGATTAATGGCCTGGACCATCCTGGAAAAGGCCCACGAAGCAAACCAGACCGTCATCGGTGTGATAACAGAACGCGTCAAGGGCGGTTTCACAGTTGATGTTCAGAATGTCCGCGCTTTCCTTCCCGGTTCCCTGGTAGATGTCAGACCAGTTAAAGATACCAGTTACCTTGAAGGCAAACCCCTTGAATTCAAGGTGATCAAGATTGACCAACGCAGAAGTAATGTGGTGGTTTCCCGCCGCGCTGTGGTAGAGAAGGAAAATACCGTCGAACGTGATGAATTACTGGAGAATCTGAAAGAAGGCTCAATCATCAAGGGTGTGGTGAAGAACCTTACCGATTACGGCGCCTTCCTGGATCTGGGCGGTGTTGATGGACTGCTGCATATTACCGATATGGCTTGGAAGCGTATCAAAAATCCCTCCGAGATCGTCAACATCGGTGATGAGATTGAAGTCAAGGTATTGAAGTTTGATCGTGAGCGCAACCGTGTTTCCCTGGGTTTGAAGCAAATGGGTGATGATCCCTGGGCCGACCTGACCAGGCGTTATCCTGAAGGCACAAAATTGCGTGGCCGGATCACCAACCTGGCTGATTATGGCTGTTTCGCCGAGTTGGAAGAGGGTGTTGAGGGTCTGGTACACGTTTCCGAGATGGATTGGACCAACAAGAATGTCCATCCTTCCAAGCTGGTCAATATTGGTGATGAAGTGGATGTTGTTATCCTGGATATTGACACTGAACGCCGCCGTATCTCACTGGGCATGAAACAGTGCCAGCCCAACCCTTGGGAACAGTTTGCTGCGACACACAATAAGGGTGACCGTGTTACAGGCACCATTAAATCCATCACTGATTTCGGTATTTTCGTTGGTCTTGATGGCGGTATTGATGGCCTGATCCACCTGTCAGATATCACCTGGGCGGACAACAGCGAAGCGGCAATCCATAATTTTACCAAGGGAGAAGAGATTGAAACCGTTGTTCTGGCTGTGGATGCCGAGCGGGAACGCATCTCGCTGGGGATAAAACAACTGGAAAAAGATCCGTTCTCAAGTTATGTTGCAGAATACAGCAAGGGCAGTATTGTTAAGGGTGTAGCTGTCACTGTCGAGCCCAAATTTGTCACTGTCAAACTGGCAGACGGGGTTGAGGGTCAATTAAAGTCTTCCGAGATCTCACTGGACAAAAAGATTGAGGATGCACGCACCGAGATAAAGGAAGGGGATGAACTGGAAGTCAAGATTACCGCACTGGACCGGAAAAAACGCATCATCAATCTTTCCATACGTGCCAAGGAAGTCGATGATGAAGCGGCAGCTGTGGAAGAATATTCGCCTGAATCCGGCACCGGGGCGAAACTGGGTGATATATTAAAGGGGCACCTGGAGAATAAATAATCAGTCCCGATAATTTTATCCGGGACAATATTGACTTCGGGTTCACGTAGTTTTATGTCATTATCGTTAACCATGTGCGGGTACTATTATGCCGCACACCAGAACGAGAAACACAGTTATGACAAAGTCTGAACTCATTGAATTGCTTTCCAGTAGGCAGACACAACTGGCATATCGTGATGTTGAGCTTGCAGTCAAGACCATACTTGAACATATGGCCAACACACTGTCCAATGGTGAACGTATTGAGATCAGGGGGTTTGGCAGTTTTGCCCTGCATTATCGTCCACCTCGGGTCGGCAGAAATCCAAAATCCGGTGATCCGGTATCTTTACCTGCAAAGCATGTTCCTCATTTCAAACCGGGCAAGGAATTACGCGAACGCGTCGACAACTGCAAAGCAGCGATTACCTGATACGCATTATCATTTCAGGTTTACAGCAAAACCATCCTTTCCGGGCTATTGTCTTCAACCGCCAGTCTGATTATTGTTGGAGCATTGGCTGACACGTCTAAATCACAGTTACAGGGGCTGCTTATGTCTCATTTCGTAATGCGGATTATATATGCCATTATTTTTATTATTGTATTGATTACGGGGCTTTTATTTTTCGTTAAAAATAATCAGGTCATGGAATTCAACTACATTGTTGGGAGCAAGGAATTACCTGTTTCATTCCTGTTATTTGCAAGCCTGTGCATGGGTGTGCTACTTGGCCTCATTGCTTCTCTTCCGGTTATTGTTCGCCTCAAACGACAGAAATCAAGACTGGAAAAACAAATCAGGGTTACCGAGAAGGAAATAAATAATCTTAGAGTATTACCGGTCAGGAACACACATTAATGGATGCTCACTGGACCACACTTATCTGGTTATTGCCTGTTGCTGCGATTATTTCCTGGTGGTTGGGCAGATTGAGTGTAAGGAGAAATGACACCAGTAACCTGCGACGTATGCATCCTGAATATTTCAAGGGTTTGAATTATGTACTGAACGAACAACCTGACAAGGCGATTGAAGTTTTTATCAAGATGCTGGAGGTTGACAGCGAAACTGTTGAAACCCATCTGGCGCTGGGCAACCTGTTCCGCCGCCGGGGTGAAGTTGACCGCGCCATACGCATACACCAGAACCTGATTGCCCGTCCTACATTAAGCCGTGATGAAAGATCTGTTGCCTTACTGGAGTTGGGTATGGATTACATGCGGTCGGGACTGTTCGACCGCGCTGAAAATCTGTTCAAGGAAGTGGTGGAATCAGGGTCACATACCATACAGGCCTATACGGAATTGCTCGATATCTATCAGCAGGAAAAGGACTGGGAAAATGCGATTAATAGCGCACGCCGTCTTGAAAATGTATCAGGTCAGAGATTTAACCAGGTCATTGCACATTTCTATTGTGAAAAGGCCGAAGAGATGCGCGCCAGGAAAGAGGAGCAGGGTGTCAGGGACAATCTCTATAAGGCCATCAGCATAGACCCGGAGTGTGTGCGGGCCAGCATACTTGAGGCTGAATTAATTTATGAAGAAGGCAAATACAAACAGGCATTAAAGGCCTATAAACGCATTGAGAAACAGGATCCGGATTATTTATCTGAAGTTATCATACCCATGGTGGTGTGTTACAGGAACCTGGGTGATCTCGATGAGTTGATGAAGTATCTGCAGGAAATGGTGACACAACATGGCGATATTACCTCAATACTTGTGCTGTCAGAACTCATAGCGGAAAAAGAGGGTGAAGAAGCCGCTGTCAGATTTATTACCGCTGAATTGAAAAAGCGCCCGACCATCCGGGGAGTAGATCATTTGATCCAATTTGCGTTGGCCAAAGCGCAGGGAAGTACCCGTGACAGCCTGATCTCGATAAAAGAACTTACCGGCAGATTAATCAAAAACCGCCCGGTGTATAAATGCTCCAAATGTGGATTTGACGCTAAACTGTTGCATTGGCAATGTCCCGGTTGCAAGCACTGGAGTACATTGAAACCTGTTTATGGGCTCGAAGATGAGTTCTAGAATTATTCTCCCGCTTGATTTTGCAGATGCAAATGAGGCGCTGAATCTGGTCCGTAAAATAAATCCCGGCTTGTGCCGGGTCAAGGTGGGGAAAGAATTATTTACCCGATCAGGACCGTATATTGTGGAGCAATTAATCAAGAACGGCTTTGATGTATTTCTTGATCTCAAATTTCATGATATTCCAACGACAGTTGCCAGGGCATGTACCGCGGCAGCGGATATGGGTGTATGGATGGTCAATATCCATGCCTCGGGTGGTACACGTATGATGCATGAAGCTCGCGAGGCCATTGATAAAAATTCGCATAAACCGCTGTTAATTGCCGTGACTGTGCTGACCAGTATGACTGATGAAGATCTCAAGCAGGTTGGTGTCATGCAACCTGTCGCCGAACAGGTCATGGCACTGGCCAAACTTGCAGACTCGTGCGGGCTTGATGGCGTGGTATGTTCCGCGCATGAAGTGCAAGCTATAAAAAATAAGATCGGTGGTAAATTTAAACTGGTCACACCGGGGATACGTCCAGGTGGTTCAGACAAGAATGATCAGTCCCGTATCATGACCCCGGCAGAGGCCATCATAGCCGGCAGTGATTATCTGGTCATCGGCAGACCCATTACCCAAGCGCCTGATCCACTGCAGGCATTGATAGCGATTAATGAAGAAATTAAAAAAGTGATTAGT
>JBCKWI010000016.1:0-35772 GCA_038922795.1 Gammaproteobacteria bacterium | reverse complement strand
GGGAGGAAGTTAAATTTTGAGATAGGTTCTAGTTATGTGTATTCCAGTCTATGCGGATTATTGGCTTAAAAAATGCCGGGCAATGACTTCCGCCACACAACAGGTCAACTTTTTGGCGGTTGGCAGGTGCAGAAATTCATTCGGGCCATGGGCATTCGAATGCGGGCCGAGAACACCGGTGATCAGAAATTGTGCAGCGGGAAATTTTTCCCCCAGCATCCCCATGAAAGGAATGGTTCCGCCTTCACCCATATACACAGCACCATTGCCGAAATAATTCAATGAGGCCTGGTCTATGGCCTGTTCCAGCCAGGGTTGCAGCTCAGGTGCATGCCAGCCGCCGGCACTCCAGTCAGGCGTAAAATTTATCCTGGCGCCATAAGGCGGATCATTTTCCAGCAGGGATTTTAATTTTTGTGTTGCAGTTTGGGTATTAACCGTAGGTGGCAGCCGTAACGAGATCTTGACCGAGGTCCCGGCCCGCAGCACATTACCGGCATTGGCTATGGCAGGCAGTCCATCCGCGCCGGTAATCGATAATGCCGGGCGCCAGGTCCGGTTCAAGATCAGTTCTGACGGTCCATCCACAACAGGCCGGGCGCCGGGGACAAACGGAAATTTCGTATAGACGCTGTCACCGAGGACCGCGGCGGCGGTCTTTGCCTGTTCGACTCTTTTTTCAGGGATGTCCGTTGTGAATTCCAGTGTTGAGACCCGGCCGCTGTTGCAATCATCGATGCGGTCCAGTAATTGCCGCAGGATACGGAAGCTGGAGGGCACGATGCCGCTGGCATCGCCGGAGTGCACACCCTCATCCAGTATCTCGATCCTTAATTCACCGCCGATGAGTCCGCGCAGGGAGGTCGTACACCATAACTGATCGTAATTGCCGCAACCGGAATCCAGACAGATCACCAGATCCGGTTTGCCGAAGCGGTCTGCCAGCGCGTCAATGTAAAAAGGCAGATCAAAACTGCCGCTCTCTTCGCAGGCCTCGATAATCACCACACAGCGGGCGTGAGGAATACTCTGATCCTTGAGCGCCATGATGGAAATCAGTGAGGCAAATGTCGCGTAGCCATCATCCGCACCACCCCGGCCATACAATTTGTCGCCATCGAGTACAGGTTGCCATGGGCCCAGTCCATCGCGCCAGCCGGTCATCTCCGGTTGTTTGTCCAGATGACCATAAAGCAGGATGGTATGGTCAGAATCCCCCGGGATGTCCATGTAGATCAGCGGTGTGCGGCCCGGCAGGCGTACCACCTCAAGCTGCATACCCGGGATATTACGGGTCCGGCACCAGTGTTCAAACTGCTGCACCACCTGATCCATATAGCCGTGTGTCTGCCAGTCCGGGTCAAACATCGGGGACTTGTTCGGGATGCGGATATATTCAATCAGTTCCGGGAGGGCGGACTCATCCCAGAATTTAAAGCAGAATTCAGCGAGCTTTGCGGAGTTCAGAGGCATGACACTATACTAACCTGTCATTTCGAGCGCGGCCACCATGGACGGTGGAAGTGCAGAAATGGCATGGGAAATTTTTCTGCGAGCGAGAAATCTTTGTCCCGGCCATCGGGAGAGATCTCTATGAGATCCCTCACTTCGCACGGGACGCCTGCGGCGGATTTTTCACTATGTTCGAAATGACAATTTTTGTGAATTTGACATATCTCAAGGACACTGCATCATAGATACTGTCAAATATAATGAACACCTATTGATGGAGTGTCCCTATGTTGAATAATCTGAGATATGTCATCCTCATCACTGCCTCCGCACTGATAATCACTGCCTGTGGCGAGAGTGAAACACCTGCAACGTCTTCATCCGGCGAAACAGCGCCCGCCGTCACCACAACGGAAACACCCCCGGCGATTGCTGAAGAACCACAACCGGCGATGGTTGCTGTGACGGACAGCGCGGCCGTGGTGATGGAAACGGCGCCGGAATCCGTGCCGGAAAGCGCTGAACCGGAACCGGCTCCGGTAACGCCGCCCGCTGCAACGGTTGTGCCGGCAGTGCCTGTTGCGGAAACACCAGTTGCGGATACTGCCGTTACCGCAACACCAGCCACTACCGCACCGGTTGATGGCGGACAGGTGTATAACACATATTGCGCAATCTGCCATAAGACAGGTCTGAACGCTGCGCCCAAATACGGCAGCAAACCGTTGTGGGCCAAGCGCATCGCACAGGGCCGTGAAACCATGTATGCCCATGCCATCAATGGCCTGCGTGGTATGCCGCCCCGTGGTGGTTTTCCCAGCCTGAGCGATGATGAAGTTAAGGCTACGACTGATTACATGGTTCGTGCCAGTGGTGGCTGGGGCGATAACTAGATTCCTTATCGCAAAACTCTTCCTCAGACCGTTGTGATAACGACCTGAGGATATTCCTTCCTGATACTTTATTGTTGCCGGATTATTATGGGGCCGGCTGATCCTGATAGACAGTAAAGAGTTATTTTTACTTCACGCAATGGGCAAATTCATCAATAATCCCGTTATTCGGGATAGGGGAGAAAAGTGTGGCAAGGGGGAAGAAAACTAAAGGGGTTGTCACACAGCAAAACAACGGCACTAACATTGCTTACGAGGCCCAGCTCTGGCAGATGCCATGCGCGGCAGAACGGATGCGGGCAAGTATATGCACTTATTGAATTTTGCATAATTGGTGAATATTGATAAATTCCCTCACCCCTTCCCTCTCCCGGTGGGAGAGGGAATATAGTGTTCACCAATTATGCAAGTCTCGATAGTTTTCGGTCTGAGCAAGTCAATGTATAACGGCTGGTGACACATGGCCCTGCATCCTGAATTCCCGACATCACCCTACGCGGTTCTGAAACCGGACCAGCGCTGGTTCCCTGCGGCGGAGGAACTGCGCAGCACGGCCTATGAAAAGCTGCTGCCGCCGCTGGTCGCGAATATCCGCACCGAGGTGGCGGCGTGGCGGGAGGCCGGTTATTCCGGCACCTCGAACACCTCTCGCGCGCTTCTCAACTGGTGGTTCGAGACCGAACACCTGGTCGAACAGGCCGATGGCACACTGGCGCCGTTCCGTTATTACTTTGCCCAGCGGGAAGCTGTCGAGACCGTCATCTGGCTACACGATGTGCGCAAGGTGCGGGACAAGTTCGACCTGCTCCGCTTCGATGCTTCCGGCGCTGTCTCTGCCGGCATGTTCGATGAAGATTGGCCACGTTACGTGATCAAAATGGCCACCGGCGCCGGCAAGACCAAGATCATTTCCCTGCTCATGGCCTGGAGCTGGTTTCACAAGCTCTACGAGCCCGACTCGACACTTGCACGGAATTTTCTGTTGATCGCCCCTAATATCATTGTCTTGGATCGTCTGCGCGCCGATTTTGACGGGCTGCGCATTTTCTTCAACGATCCCGTGCTGCCCGACAATGGCCACGAGGGACGCAACTGGCGCGACGACTTCCAGCTCACGCTGCATATCCAGGACAAAGTGCGGGTTGTACGCGATACCGGCAACCTGTTTCTCACCAATATCCATCGCGTCTATCTCGGCGACGTGCGCGAGCCTTCGCTGGATGATGAAGACCTGCGCGACTACTTCCTTAATCCATTTGGCCCCAAGCCGGTCGGCAAGACCACTGACAGCAAGACTGATCTCGGCGAAATCGTCCGCGAGATTGAAGAACTGGCAGTATTCAATGATGAGGCCCATCACATCCACGATCCGAAGATGGCCTGGTTCAAGAGCATCCAGGACATCCATCACCGCATGCTGCAGAAGGACGGACGGCTGGCCCTCCAGGTGGACGTGACCGCCACGCCCCGTCACGACAATGGCGCGATCTTCGTGCAGACCGTCTCGGATTACCCGCTGGTTGAAGCCATATACCAGAATGTCGTCAAGCACCCGGTACTGCCCGACGCCGCCAGCCGCACCCGTTTGCAGGAGCACAAGAGCGCCATCTTCAGCGAGCACTATGCCGATTACCTGCAATTAGGCATCGAGGAGTGGCGCAAGAGCTACGCCGAGCATGAAGCGTTAGGGGAGAAGGCCGTACTATTCGTAATGGTGGATGACACCCGCAACTGCGATGAGGTCGGTGCCTATCTGGAAAAAGTCTGCCCGGAGCTTCAGGGTGCAGTTCTCGTCATCCACACCAAGAACAACGGCGAAATCTCCGAGGCCGCATCCGGCAAGAACAAGGACGAACTTGAGAAACTGCGCAAGGAAGCCAACGAAATTGATACCTGGCACAGCCCGCATAAGGCCATCGTCTCCGTCCTGATGTTGAAGGAGGGCTGGGACGTGCGCAACGTCACCACCATCGTCGGCCTCCGTGCATATGTAGCCCCTGCGAACATTCTTCCAGAACAAACACTCGGTCGCGGCCTGCGCCGCATGTACTTCGGCACGGACATCCCGGAAACAGTCTCGGTCATGGGCACGGCCGCCTTCATGGAATTCGTGGAATCCATCCAGAGCGAGGGCGTCACCTTCGAGCGCGTGCCCATGGGGACTGGTTCCGGCCGCAAGGATTCGCTGGTGGTCGAGGTGGATAAACAGAACGCGGACAAGAACCTCGACGCCCTGGATATCGAAATACCGAAGCTTACCCGTCGGTTCAACCGCGAATACAAAGACCTCGAAGCGCTCGATCCCGCGAAATTCGGCAATGCCAAACTCCCGCTCAAGCCGTTCACGCCGGAGCAAACCCGCGAGATTGTCTTCAAGACCATGCTCGACGCCGAAGTGCATCACACCATACAGCTCGATGGCGCCGGCCCGGCGGATTACCGCTCGGTCGTGGGCTTCTTCACCCGGCAGTTACTACAGGAGATGCGCCTTGCCAGTAAAAAGCAGACGGTCATATCCGGTTACGACATCCTCTATGGAAGGGTGAAAACATTTTTGCGTGATTGCTTATTCAGCGACTCGCCCGTTGATCTCGAAGACCCGGTGGTGCTACGCAACCTCTCCGAGCCCGAGGCTGGAAAGATTTTGTTCGACTCGTTCAAAACCGCCATCAACGCGCTCACCATTCAGGACACCGGCTCGGTCCGTATCGTAGACCGCATTCGCCTGCGCGACACGCGGCCCTTCCGCACCGAGAACCGTCCCTACCTCGAGCCGAGGAAATCGGTGTTCAGCAAGATCGTTGGCGAACCGCATTCCGGTGGATTCGAATTGACCTTTGCCCGCTTCCTCGACGAGGCGCCGGACGTCGCGGCGTTCGGCAAGAACTACCTCGCCGTCGGCTTCAAGATCGACTACGTCAAGGCGGACGGCGATCTCTCGAACTATGTCCCCGACTTCTTCGTGAAAACCACCGACAGCACGGTCTGGATCGTCGAAACCAAGGGCCGCGTCGAACTCGACCTGCCGCAAAAAATGGCACGCCTGCGCCAGTGGTGCGCGGACGCGACCAGCGCGAGCCAGGCCGAGGGCGGCCCGGCCTACCGCTTTGTGTACGTGGATCAGCAAGGCTACGAGCGCAACCCGCCGCAGGCCTTTGCTTCACTCGTCGCGAGCTTCACTGAATACCAGGAGGTTTAATCGTGAGGCGCGGGGCATAAATGAGACGTTGGTGCGAGTATGAGTGACAACTTCTCCGATTATCTCGTCTTCGTGGACGAAAGTGGTGACCATGGCCTCAATACCATTGATCCTGGTTATCCTGTGTTTGTCTTGGCCTTCTGTGTAATCAACAAGGCCGATTATGTGGGCAAGATCGTTCCGGCGATTCAGCACTTCAAGCTCAAGCACTTCGGCCACGACAACATCGTTTTGCATGAGCGGGATATCCGCAAGGATACCGGCGACTTTGCCTTTCTCAAATCAAAGGCTAAGAAAACAGCTTTCCTGGATGAATTGACACAGATCGTGGCCGATGCGCCCTTTACCCTGATCTGTTCGGTTATTCGCAAAGAGGCGCTGAAACAGAAATATTCAAACCCCGGCAACCCTTACCACATTGCGTTGGGGTTCGGGCTTGAGCGGATCCATTATTACCTACAGGGGCGAAGTGCCGATGACGCGAAAACTCATGTGATAGTGGAGCGGCGGGGCCGGAGAGAAGACGCCGAGCTGGAACTGGAGTTTCGGCGTTTTTGCGATGGAGCAAATTACCGCGGTGAAAAGTTATCTTTGGAGATTGTTTTTGCGGATAAGAAGGCAAACTTGCCGGGGTTGCAATTGGCCGATCTGGTCGCAAGGCCCGTTGGCATGAATATACTGCGGCCGGATCAGCCGAACCGCGCGTTCGGCGTAGTGGAAGGGAAATTTTATACCAACGCCAGTGGCAATCGCTTGGGCTGGGGGTTGAAGTGCTTCCCGTAGAAAGCAAAAGGCCCCGACGTATCCGCCGAGGCCAGTTGCCGACCGGGAATCCCCAGTCCAAAGAATTTGGTCAACCCACGCTACCCGGCGACCAAACTATAGGAATATTATCGGCATTTTATTGCAAAAAGTACAGTATTTTTCTTTGGAAGTGGGCCCAGTCTAATGCGGGAATTATCAAAGACCACAACAAAAACATTATCAATATCATATTGATTAACCAGAATATTGAGCAATAAACCATGGCCAAACCGCCCAAAGAAGCCTACGACCTCTCGGACGCCGAGAAGCGCGACCTCACCCTGCTCATCCAGCAGGGTAAACCGCTGCCCGAGAAATACCGCTTCATCCTGTTCGAGGACAAGCGCGAGGTGGAACTGGTGTGGAACAGCAAGACGCACGACGTGTGCACCACCGTGCTGCCGTTCCAGTCGCTGGAGCACGTGGATGAGCCGCGCAAGGCCGCGCCCGAAATACAGGCGGATCTCTTCGACACCCGCGGCCGCCAGCTCAAGGGCTGGACCAACAAACTCATCTGGGGCGACAACAAACTGATCCTCTCCTCGCTCAAGAGCGGCGCGCTGCGCCGGCAGATCGAGGACGCGGGCGGCCTCAAGCTCATCTACATCGACCCGCCCTTCGACGTCGGCGCCGACTTCTCCATGGACATCGAGATCGGCGGCGAGACCTTCCACAAGGAACCGAACCTGCTCGAACAGATCGCCTACCGCGACACCTGGGGGCGCGGAGCGGATTCGTTTATTTCGATGATCTATGAGCGGCTGATTCTGATGCGGGATTTGTTGGCGGAGGATGGGAGTATTTATGTGCATTGCGATTGGCGGGTGACTGCACTAATACGTCTCGCACTTGATGAAATATTTGGTGCAAATAATTTTTTAAACGAAATTGTTTGGAAAAGAACATCTGCTCATAGCGACGCAAAACAGGGGTCGAAGAATTACGGGCGACAACACGACACGATTTATTTTGTAAGAAAAAATGAAAAGTTCATTTGGAATCAACAATACGTTGCATACGACCAAGATTACATCGACCAGAATTATAGAATGACCGACGAGAACGGACGGCGGTTCCAAGCAGTTGACCTTACTGCTGCAAAACCAGGCGGCGACACGTCGTATGAGTGGAAGGGATTCAAACTTAAAAGCGGACGGTATTGGGCGTATTCAAAAGAAAATATGGAAAAGTTTGAACGAGAGAAAAAACTTTATTACACGAGCAGCGGTTTGCCACGATTAAAATATTTTTTGGAAGAAATGCCAGGGGTATCCGCCCAAGACCTGTGGTTGGATGTTCTATTGAGCTCACAGTCAAAAGAGCGGCTTGACTATCCTACGCAAAAACCCGAAGGGTTGTTGGAGAGGATTATTAAAACCAGCAGCAACGAAGGCGATCTCGTCGCCGATTTCTTCTGCGGCTCCGGCACCACGGCGGCGGTGGCGGAAAAGCTCGGCCGCAAGTGGATTTGCACCGACCTCGGCAAGTTCGGCATTCACACCACCCGCAAGCGCCTGATCCAGGTGCAGCGCGACCGCCAGGAAGCGGGCCAGCCGTTCCACGCCTTCGAGGTGCTGAACCTCGGCCGCTACGAGCGCCAGGCTTATCTGAATGTCGGCGGCCGGCTCAGTGGCCAGCAGAAGGAACAGGCACTGGCGCAGAAAGAGCGCGAGTTCCGCGATCTCATCCTGCGTGCCTACAAGGCCCAGCCGCTGGAAGGCGAGAGCTTCTTCCACGGCAAGAACGCCGGGCGGCTGGTGGTCGTCGGCCCGATCAACCTGCCGGTGGGCCGGCTGTTCGTGGAAGAGGTCATCACCGAGTGCCGCAAGCGCGGCGCCTCGCGCGTGGACATGCTCGCCTTCGAGTTCGAGATGGGCCTGTTCCCCGCCGCACTGGAAGAGGCCAAGGGCAAGGGCATCGACCTCACACCCAAATACATCCCGGCGGAAGTCTTCGACAAACGCGCCGTGGATCGCGGCCAGGTGGTGTTCCACGACATCAGTTTTGTCGAGGCCACGCCGCGCTACGACAAGAAAGACAAATACACCATCGCCATCGAACTGACCGATTTTTCCGTGTACTACACGCAAGGCGCGATGGACGCCGCGATTGCCAACCTGAAGGAAGGCAAGAATGAAGTCGTCTGCGAACAAGGCCAGCTCATCAAGATCAGCAAGGACAAAGACGGCGTCGTCACCCGCGAGACGCTCACCAAGAACTGGACCGACTGGGTGGACTACTGGGCCGTGGACTTCGACTACATGAGCCGCAAGGAAATCATCAAGGTCGCCCGCAGCACAGGAGTTGATGGTGTCATTCCCGCGCAAGCGGGAGAGGGAAGTGAAAGCCCCTCGCCCTCTGGGAGAGGGGTTGGGGTGAGGGAGGAATACGAAGAACGCTGGACCGGCGGCTTCATCTTCGAAAACGAATGGCAGAGCTTCCGCACCCGCAAGAACCGCGACCTGGAACTCACCTCAGCACCGCATACCTATACCATGGCGGGCCGCTACACCATGGCCGTGAAAGTCATCGACATCTTCGGCAACGACACCATGACGCTGGTGCCGGTGAGCGTGGGATGAAACACCGGATCGTAGTGAAGGTGGAAGAACTGATGGCGATGTGCGACGAACTCGAAGCCCGGCTCACCACAACCCCGACCGTATGCTGCTGCCTTATGGAAACAAGCATCACTGCGGCCTTGGCGGGCAATGCAGACTTTACACTTGACGTAGACTACAAGGAGCGGAGGGTGAAATGAGCGGCACAAATTCAGGCCACAGTTCGAAAGGCTCGGAATGGCGGCGATGGGATCCGCACATTCATGCGCCGGAAACTCTCCTAAATGATCAGTATAAGGGCGATTGGGAGACGTTTTTCAGCCGTGTAGAGGAAGCGAATCCTGCGATACAGGCTCTTGGGATCACGGATTATTTCTGTATCTTGGGGTATCAAGCAGTTAAGGCTCGTAAGAAGGATGGTGAGCTACCCGATGTCGGCTTAATTTTCCCAAATGTCGAAATGCGACTCGATGTTAAGACGGAGAAATCTAAGGGCATCAATATTCATCTATTATTTTCTCCGCACGACCAAGATCACGAGGCAAAGATCGAGAGTCTGCTCGCGCAGTTGAGTTTCGAGTTCAAAGACGTTACATACCCATGCACTCCGACCTCGCTCGCACAACTTGGCAGGGCATTCCAGGGAAAGTCACTCGATGAAAATGCAGCTATTCGCATTGGCGCAAATCAGTTCAAGACTTGTCTGTCGGACCTTAAGGAACTTTTTAAAGATCCGTGGGCACAAAAGAATTGCTTAGTAGCTGTTTCCGGCAGCGGCGTGGACGGCACGGCAGGCCTGCAAGCCGATGACTCGTTTGCGGCGACGCGACAAGAGATTGAGCGCTTCGCGCATATCATTTTTTCCGGCAACCCAAAACAGCGCGATTTTTGGTTGGGAAAAGGCGTAGTAGACCCAGCGAGCATCGAAAAAACCTATGGGTTCTTAAAGCCCTGCCTCCATGGCAGTGATGCCCATGTAGGGGAGAAAGTGGGAGAGTCAGCACACAACCGTTATTGCTGGATCAAGGGAGATCTCACCTTTGAAACTCTGCGCCAAGCCGTAATCGAGCCCGAGGAGCGGGTCTGCGTAAGTGCTGAAGCACCATCCACAGGAATGGCGTCGTTCGGAATTTATGCACTCAATCCAAAAGGGGCAGACTGGTTTCAGCATGATCGGTTGGAGCTGAATCCTGGGCTTGTTGCGGTGATTGGGGCGAGAGGCTCCGGTAAGACTGCTCTGGTCGAGATCATCGCGGCTGCCACTAAATCGCTCGGTCGAGACCTCGCCGATTCTTCATTCCTCATGCGCGCGTCTACTCCGAAGAACTATCTGGAGGGAGCTTCTATTGAGGTGGAATGGGGGGATGGTGCGACCTCGGGGGACAGGCTCGATGGATGGTCTGAGGATAACAATGGAGACGAGAGTGAGCCGGAAGCACGTTACCTGTCCCAGCAATTCGTTGATCGCCTGTGCTCATCATCGGGGCTTGCGGTCGAACTGAGACGAGAAATCGAGCGCGTGGTTTTTGAGGCCATCAGTCCTGCAGATCGGATGGAAACCGACACGTTTGACGAGCTTGCTACCCGCCTACTTAGTCCGATCCGGTCACGACAAGAGCAATTGAGGGGTCACATTGCGCATCTGTCCGAGCAAGTTGCGGCGGAGGATATTAGTAAACGCGCCTTGCCAGTTTTAGAGCAAAAATATAAATCTCTCGCAGAGCAAATCGCGAAGCTTCACAAGGAACTTGCTGCGTTGTTACCCAAGGACAAGGAAGCACACGCGAAGCAGCTCGAACTGATCGGGGCAGTCTATAGGGTGGCAGAGGAAAAATTGGAGGCACTCAATCTGCAACAGCACAAACTGTCCGAACTGGCACAACACGTCATCGACCTCCGTGACTACACGGAGCCCAACCGATGGGCGGAAATGCGCGACGCATTCAAGGAAGTCAATTTATTGGACTCGCAGTGGGAGGCATTCAGACTCGTCTTCGCAGGTGATGTCGATTCCACTCTAGAGCAGATTAAAACGACAGTTATTAAGGCAATTGAAACTGCGAAGACAGGTGATCCAGAAAATCCAGTCGATTTGAATCTGACGCCAACATCCGACTGGCCCCTAGCCGAACTATCACAACGACTGGAAGCGGCGAAAAAGAACGTCGGTATTGATGCGAATTTGCAGAAGAGATACGAAACTCTGCTTCGAAATATCCGGAGTAATGAGACGGCGCTTAAGCGACTGAACACACAAATTGACGCTGCGAAAGGTGCGGACATGCGACGTGGTGATTTGATCGCGAAAAGGAAAAGCACGTACCTTGATGTGTTCAAGTCATTTCTTGAAGAAGAATCCGTACTTAAAAATCTATATGCCTCGTTGGCGCAGGAGCTCAATGGTGCCAAGGGGGCTCTTGCCAAGCTTGTCGTTGTCGTCTATCGACGTGTTGATGTGGGTGAATGGGCGCGTCGCGGTGAGCAATTCATTGATCTTCGAATTGCGCAGAAGCTTCGAGGTAAAGGTGCACTCTGCAAAGAGACAGAACGGATTCTCCTGCCAGCTTGGGCGAAGGGTTCTCCAGAAGAGATCGCGGGCGCAATGGAGACATTCCGAAATGAGTTTCAGAAAGACCTGATGGACTCTTTACCAAGATCCTTGTCCACGGATGACCGAAGTATCCGCATACAGGAGATGGCCGCTTGGCTCTACGACACCAGCCATATTCTGGTCGAATACGGAATCCAATTTGATGGCGTTGCGATCGAGCAGCTGTCGCCGGGAACACGTGGGATCGTGCTGTTGCTTCTATATCTCGCTATCGATAAACGAGATCAGCGGCCTCTCATCGTGGATCAGCCCGAGGAGAACCTCGATCCCCAATCGGTCTATGATGAACTCGTGCCGCACTTTCGGGAAGCGCGGAAACGTCGACAGGTTATCCTTGTGACTCACAATGCGAACCTCGTCGTTAATACCGACGCAGACCAGGTGATTGTCGCGACCGCACAGCGCTCGAGCTCAGAAGGATTGCCGAGTATCAGTTACCTCTGTGGCTCGCTGGAGAACCACGAAATTCGGCAGGCAGTCTGCAACATCCTTGAAGGCGGAAAGCGGGCTTTTTTAGATCGAGAGCGTCGATACCGGTTCAGGTGGGATGAGACGATAAACTCTTAAGAAGGAGGCGAATAACAAATAGGGGGTCAGCATAGCGCGTTAACTAATATTTATGTAAAATTGCCCGCAGGCTTCGGCTCGATACGCACAACACGAGGAATATTGTGATTACACCTAAAGATTGGATGCTGCTGATAATCGCCGAAGCAGGCGCCCTTCCTGTACAACCGGTCCAACTGCAGAAGTCCCTTTTTTTGATTGGCCGGAATCTTGAAAAAACAGACTTGGCGACTGACAACTTTTACTCGTTTCAAGCGTACGACTACGGGCCGTTCTGTGGTGCCGTATACGACGACGCGGAGATTCTTGAGACAGAGAGGCTTATAGAAATTCAACGACCACCTACGACGCGGTACAAGCTTTACAGCATCACGCCAACTGGGACAACACGAGCAGATGAACTACGACGTAAATTATCTGAACGAGCGCTGGATTATCTTAGCAACGTAGTGAAATTCACTCAGAGTGTTTCTTTCAACGAGTTAGTAAGCGCGATATATAAAGCCTATCCAGAAATGCGAGAGAACAGCGTGTTCAAGGGTGATGCTTGACGCTTATCGTAGGGATCCTATGTAAAGACGGCGTTGTCATGGCTTCTGATAGCGCCGCAACTTTCGGGACGTTTGGTCGACCTACGATTGGTCAGCAGGATGTTCGGAAGCTAATCCAGCTAAATGACCACATCCTCTATGCCAGCACGGGGGCTGTTGGCATCTCGCAGGTAATCGGCGACACTATTAACCAGTTGTGGGAAGCCAAGACATTCATCGGAAAGAAATCTCCAGAATCGGTGATGGACACCATTGGAAAAAAGATCAACGCGGTAGTAGCGCCGTATCTTCAGGTTGGTCAATGGCAGCACGCGATAACCGGCGATGCTCAGGGCTCTCTTTGCAAGTCAATCATCGCTATGCCCGTGGACCATAAGCCGTACCTTTTCAACTTCGACTTTAATGGCTCACCCGAGCGTTCTACCCAAGAACTTCCCTTTATTGCTCTCGGGTCCGGCCAACCTATTGCAGATCCGTTTCTCGCACTATTACGCCGTTTGCTTTGGTCCAGTACCGAGCCAAGTGTAGCTGAGGGACGTCTCGCTGCCGTCTGGGCTATTGACCACGTAAGTCGAACCAATCCTGGCGGGGTCGGTGGACCGATTCAGTTGGCCACGCTTAATAGCAATGCGGGTGGGATGCCACGGGTCATCGAGGCGTCCGATGCCGATGTTCAGGAACACCTGCAGAAGGTTGAGTCGACCGAGCAAGCACTGGTAGCGGAACTTCGAGGAACTGGCGTCGATGAAGCAACTCCAGCGCCTCCGGCACCACTTCCTCAGTGAAAGGTCAATGAGGTCAGACACACTGCTGTCCCATAAACTTTTCAATCGAATCGGAAATCCGAGCGCAAGAGGCGTGTTCGGATAAAGTCGTGAACGTTAAGGAGTCGTGCGTTGTTCAGTGATCACCATTCACAACAAAAAGACCCAGCGTTATTGCTTCCGTCAGGATCGGCCAGCGTACTACGAGTACTATGATGTAATCGAATACTGGGGCACACCTGTTACCAGTGGTTCGGCTCAGTAACTTTCGATACTTCTGCTCAAGAGAATTGCCGTCCACCTCCCGCCGTTGCCGCTGCAAAAGGAGTTCGCCGAGCTGGTGACTGAAATTCGCGAGCTGGAAACCGAGCAAAACGCCACCCGCCGCCGTCTCGATAATTTCTTCCCGTCCTGCCTCCATCGCGCCTTTCAGGGAGAACTCTGACGTAGTTTGAAAAAAACCCGAATAAAAAAGTGATAGCAGAGAGAAATAGCAGAGAGAATTAAATAAACAGTTAGGCCATGGTTAATATATGGTTGAAATCTGGCTGAAAGATGGCTTATACTTTCTAACCCAATAGACTGCAAATACAAGCAAAAATCAATGACCACCGCACACACAGCATTATTCCAGAATATATCCCAATCTGACCCGCTGAAATTCTGGTCCAATCATGGGCTTAATTATCACCGTGTATCGGATTTCCTGGGTTTCGACACCAACGAATTATCGAAACTTGGCGGTGTGAGCAAACAATCCGTTCGTCTTGATGATCGTATCCCACAGGACCTCAAGGAGAGTCTGGAGCAGATTGCCAATATATGCACGCTGGTTGCCGAGTATTTTAATGGTAATGCGGAGAAGACGGTTTTATGGTTCAAAACATCCAACCCCCAGCTCGGAGGGATTTCCCCACGGGACATGATTCGCTACGGGCGCTATAAGAAGCTTTTGATTTTTATTACGGAAGCGCGCCAAGCGAACGCAAGAAGTGGCGCATAAAGGGAAGCGCGGAAAACAGTTAACACGCCGCACGTATGGCGACGAATTATATCTATTAGATCGATTCAGTCAGGCTGATCTGCAAACCTGGCGATCTGCCGCTGCGAGTTTGGAAGAATACCAGATCCGGCTTTTCTATCATCTGGAAGCGCTCCGTCAACTCCATAATCAAGAAATATCTAACGCGTTGAGAAATGCCGGTGGTGTTTCTCAAAATCTGCAAGGGTGGTGCCGTATTGTCGATTATCAATATTCGATGCATCCCTGACTAGATCGGCGACTTCCTGGTCTTCAGCGTTTGCGAGTAAGAAAAGGTGACAGATTTATTTCTTTTCTATTTTTCATGGTGAACTTTAGTTTGTTTTGTAACCAAATGTACTATAATTCCATCAAATTTAGAGACACCTCTTATGTTTAACGAGCGAAAAGCTGCCCAAATTGCTGCGTGGTTCCTGCGGCAAGAAGCTGGCAGAATGCCACACCTCAAACTCATCAAGCTGATGTATCTTGCCGATCGACAAGCAATGGCTGAACACGGCTATCCCATTACCGGAGATCAGGTTGTCGCCATGCCTCAAGGGCCGGTGCTGTCCATGACTCTCAACCATATTAATGGTGATGTGGAATCTGGCGAAGATGGGTGGGAAGCATGGGTAAGTGATCGTGAGAACCATGAAGTGATGTTACGTGATCGTGGGTCTACTCAAGCAGAACTCGATGAATTAAGTCCAGCCGATATTGATATCCTGCAAGCGATCTGGAAACGTTTTGGCAAAATGACGAAGTGGGAAATTCGTGATTACACTCATGATAACTGCCCTGAATGGGAAGATCCGCAGGGTTCATCAAAACCTATTCCCTATGAGCGTATCTTCGAGGCATTGGGCCGTAACTGGGAAGAGGGCGCCAGACTCGCTGAACGTATTAGAGAGCAGCAACATATAGACCGCCTGTTTGCATCGCTTGCCTAAACCAGTTATCAGAGTGATTTTAATGCAGCCAGTATCCAGCGTTTTTCCTTCCGATCCAGAGTTACACTCCGTTCTACCGCTGCAATCACTTCCTTGATCAGCTCATTTGAGAGGCAATCTTTTATACGGCCCATGTCCTGAACGATTTGGGATTCCATCTCCAGCATGGTGAAATGTTGTGCCTGTGCACAGTCAATATACGAGTGATGATTCAGGAATGAATGTGTTGTTGCATCTATTTGCACCTGGCACTCCAATAACCGTGGTCTTGCCCTGACAAAAGAGTTGGTTTCAGAATTAATGAGAAACAGGATTGAATAGGGCTGGATGTTTGCCACTACCAGTAATTTTTCTTCGGGAGGTGTGGTGAATTTACAAAAAGCCTGACAACACGGCCAATGGTTAGCTGACGTCGGATGATTTCGAGTTTCTGCTGTTCCGGCAGACTATCACCCAGTGCCATCCCTGTTCATCCGTGAAGTTAATTATGCAGGTGTTCGATGAGTGACTGCCCGTCTGTGAAGGTCGCGGCGATTGCCTCGATTGGAATGGATTCATTCAGATCGGCTTGATCATAAGCCGTATCATGACTTTGTTTTTTGAGTTCTGAAAACGAGAGCTTGCCGTATTCGGTGATGGCGCGATCCAGACATTCAATGTCTGAATCACTGAATACATCGGTATTCGGGTTTTCGTAAATTTGAATATGTTTGTCATCTTGCACAGCAAAGGCAACCCGTGCCTGTTCAAAACCAATGTCCCAACCATCGCCACGCACATATTTGACGATGTCATAGGCGCCACTGGGCACAGGGCCATGACTCATAGCAACATAAGTTATCGCCGAATATGAAACGGCCGTAGCGGTGCAAATGGTCTTTATCGGCAAAATAAATGACTTTCAGCATTGCATAGAGGTTATCCTCGCGCTGTAATTTGTCAGCCACGTACAGGATGACGTGGAGGGCTTTTTCCGGCTTAAAACCGAGAGGGCTTTTCATAGGCTATATTCACTCCTTGATGCTGCGGACAATATCCTGAGATACAAATTCATGTGCCTGATGGATTATGGGAGTTGGATTGCTGTTAAAAACTTAGCAGTGATTCTGTAAAAGAGCAACTATTAATCCTTCTCTCTCTGCAGTATCTTTCGCACCTTGTCGAAGCGTTTCTTGTCCGCGGCACTGACCTTGGGGTAATGCAGATCCAGTGTCTGCAAACTTTTAACAATAATATCGGCAACACAAAACCGCATGTAACCCTTGTTATCCGCGGGGATTGCATACCAGGGCGCCCAGGGTTTTGAAGTGGCATTGAGTGCCTGTTCAAAAGCTTCCATGTAGCTTTTCCAGTGTCCCCGTTCCTTTACATCGGATTCTGAAAATTTCCAGTGTTTATGTGGTTCATCCAGCCGGGACAGGAAACGCCAGCGTTGTTCCTTGCAGGAGATATTGAGCCAGAACTTCAGGATAACCGTACCATTTCTGGCCATGTGTTTTTCGAAGGCGTTGATCGATTTATAACGATGGTCCCAGATATTCTGCATATCCATATCGGCAGGCAGTTTCTGGTTTTTCAGCAGGTCCGGATGTACCCTGACGATGAGGACTTCCTCGTAATAACTGCGGTTAAAAATACCGATACTACCGCGTCTCGGCAGGTGCTTTGTGGTACGCCAGAGAAAATCATGATCGAGTTCTTCATGGCCCGGTTGCTTGAATGACATCACCTGGCAACCCGCCGGATCAATCCCACGCATGACGGCCCGGATGGTACCATCCTTGCCTGCCGTATCCATACCCTGGAAAATCAGCAGCATGGCATGCCGGTCGTGGGCATTGAGTATGCGTTGCAGTTCATCCAGTTGTTCAACAAGATCATTCAACAGTTGTTTACATTGTTGATTACCGTTAGCGTTCGATGGTGGAGAAGTAGCCGCATTTTTAACCCTGAATGTCCCGTCAAAAGGGACCAGATAGGGGTTGTTGACAGCCTTGAACATGAAAAAATCTCCCGGCGTGGTTTGGCTTCAATTATGACAGGATTTAATCCTGGCGTGAGGTATATAAATAAAAATCCCGCCAGCAGGCGGGATAAAGATTGAGACCATGAGGAGGGTCATTTTTTAATCGGATTCCGGCAGGTACAGGGCTTGCCGCTGGTGATGTGCCTTTTCAGCGGCAACACAATCTGATAATAAGACGGCAAACTGCGCGAATCGTTCAATAACCAGGTAAAAACATTTATGACGATCAGGATATTTGCCGGAAAGGCGCCGGAAATTGCAAATTCGGCCTATGTTGATGAGAGCGCCGTGGTCATCGGCGATGTCAAAATTGGCGAGGATTCATCCATCTGGCCCATGACCGTCGTGCGGGGAGATGTACATTCCATCAGTATTGGTAATTGCACGAATATTCAGGATGCCAGTGTCTTGCATGCTGCTCACGATGGAAAATTTTCGCCCGGCGGTTTCCCGCTGGTTGTCGGTGACAATGTCACTGTCGGACATCGGGTGATACTGCATGCCTGTACCGTCGGTAACTATTGTCTGATTGGCATGTCGGCAACCATCATGGACGGCGCTGTTCTGGGGGACAGGTTAATCATCGGCGCAGGCAGCCTGGTGCCTACCGGCAAGGTACTGGAAGGGGGTTATCTCTATGTCGGCAGTCCGGTCAAGCGGGTGCGTGAATTGAATGAGAAAGAACTCGAATTTCTGGAATATTCCGCCAGTCATTATGTGAAACTCAAGAATCAGCACAAGAATCCTGAAAGGTTAGGTTGAATCGTCATTCTGGTACCCTCCGGGTATAAACTCCTGCCAGTATCCCCTTCCCCCTTCCATGTAGTCGTGTCCTTTCGCGGCATTTCCCACATCCTGTGGGTCGTATTCACCAGCATGACGGGGCAAATTTCATAGAGACCAGAATAACCTTTAGGTCAAATTCTCGTTAATTCCGTCAATTTCCGTTATCATGCCGCGCCTTGCTGACCGATAGATTAGTGGAGAATTGACGATGGTGCTGGATGAGTCCTGGTTTACTGAAAAGGGAGAAGGCTATGGTATTTCCCTCAGGATCAGGGAGAAGATCCATGACGAGCAGTCGCCATTTCAGCGTATCGAGATATATGACACGGAGACCTTCGGCCACCTGATGACTCTGGATGGTCTGGTCATGCTGACCAGCCGCGATAATTTTATTTATCATGAGATGATGACCCATCCTGTGTTGTTTACACACACAAATCCGAAAAACGTTATTATTGTGGGTGGTGGTGATTGCGGTACCCTGAAAGAGGTACTCAAGCACAGGCAGGTACAAAAGGCATTGCAAGTGGAACTGGATGAACGTGTGACCCGCGTTTCAGAAAAGTATTTTCCCGATCTTTGTGATGCGAATAACGATCCACGCGCTGCATTTTTATTTCAGGATGCCATCCAGTGGATGGGCGAGGCAACGCCTAATACGGCCGATGTGATTATCCTCGACACCACGGATCCGGTCGGGCAGGCGGCCCGTTTGTTTTCAGTAGAATTTTACGGGGATTGTCTGCGGGTACTGCGAGACGGCGGGTTGCTGGTGGCACAGAGTGAATCACCATTATTTAATGTTGATATCATTCAGCATATACACAAGGCCATGAAAGAAGCCGGTGCGGATGATACCCAGACCATTCATTTTCCCCAGTGCACGTATCCGTCCGGCTGGTGGTCGGCGACCATGGCGCGTAAGGGACAGAAACTGAAAGGTTTCCGTGAGACGGCTGCACGCAAAAAAACCTTCCAGACCCGTTATTACAATGCCGATATCCATCTCGCCTGCCATTTTTTGCCGACTTATATGATTGAGGCACTGGAAAAAAGTGACTAGTGGCTCGTTGCTCGTGAAATGATGAATTAGTTTATTGGCATACGAGCACCTAGCCCCGAGCCCCTGACCACAGAGTATAATTATTGAATATGACAGTGTACCCAAGACAATTCGACGTAATCATTGTCGGCGGCGGTCATGCAGGAACCGAAGCCGCCCTGGCTTCCGCACGTCTGGGTGTCCGGACACTGCTACTTACCCATAGCGTCGATACCCTCGGACAGATGTCGTGCAATCCGGCCATAGGCGGGATTGGCAAGGGTCACCTCGTGAAAGAGATCGATGCCCTCGGGGGTTTGATGGCCCGGGCGGCCGACCGCAGCGGTATCCAGTTCAGAATACTCAATGCCAGCAAGGGACCGGCCGTACGCGCGACCCGGGCGCAGATCGATCGTTCCTTATATAAATCGGTTGTCAGGCCGGCGCTGGAACAGCAGCCCAATCTTTCCATATTCCAGCAGGCCGTGGATGACCTGATTGTTGAAGGCGATAAAGTCACAGGCGTCGTTACCCAGATGGGTCTGCAATTCAGGGCACACGCTGTAGTCCTTACTGTGGGCACATTTCTTGGCGGGTTAATTCATATCGGTGACAGTCACCACACTGGAGGCCGGGCGGGGGATCCGCCGTCGAATGCCCTGGCGAAAAGATTGCGGGAATTGCCATTCCGTGTTGGCCGGTTGAAGACCGGTACGCCACCGCGTATCGATGGCAAGACCATAGACTACACCGGATTGCAGGAGCAGCCGGGTGATGTGCCGGTACCGGTGTTTTCATTTACCGGTGATGCAGAAGATCATCCGCAACAGGTGTCCTGCCATATCACGCACACCAATGAACGCACGCATGAGATCATCCGTGGTGCGATCCACCGTTCGCCGATGTACAGTGGCAGAATCGAAGGCACCGGCCCGCGCTATTGTCCCTCGGTCGAAGACAAGGTGGTGCGTTTTGTGGAAAAGACGTCGCACCAGATTTTCATTGAACCGGAAGGACTGAATACCAGCGAGGTTTATCCGAACGGTATCTCCACCAGTTTGCCTTTTGATGTGCAATATGATCTGGTGCGTTCCATTAAGGGTTTTGAAAACGCACACATCACCCGTCCCGGTTATGCCATCGAATACGATTATTTTGATCCGCGTGATCTGCAGCCCTGGCTGGAGACCAAATATATTGAAGGATTGTTTTTTGCCGGCCAGATCAACGGTACTACCGGTTATGAAGAGGCCGCCGCACAGGGCCTGATCGCAGGCCTCAATGCAGCGCTGAAGGTGAAGGGAGAGCCCTGCTGGAGTCCGCGCCGGAATGAGGCCTACATTGGCGTGCTGATCGATGATCTGATCACACGCGGTACCAATGAACCTTACCGTATGTTCACCAGCCGTGCGGAATATCGCCTGTCATTGCGTGAAGACAATGCCGATCTCAGATTGACAGAGATCGGCCATAAGCTGGGTCTGGTGGACGATGATCGTTGGCGGCGTTTTGAAGAGAAACGCGCAGCCATTGGCCAAGAGCAGACACGCCTGGAACAGACCTGGGTACAACCCGGCGCGATCACTGAGACGGTTGCCACGGAAATCCTGGGGCAGGCCATGACGCGTGAATACAGTCTGATGCAATTGTTACGCAGACCGGAAGTAAATTACCCGCAACTGATGGATCTGTTTGATATCGATTACAAACACATTGCCCGGAATGTGATGGAGCAGGTGGAGATACAGGCCAAGTACAGCGGTTATATTGAACGCCAGGCCGCCGAGATCGAACGCAACCGCCATCATGAAGATACGGTACTTCCCGAAGCTATTGATTACACCAGTGTTCGCGGCCTTTCATCGGAAATGGTGCAGAAATTCTCCGAGCACCGGCCGCATAGCCTCGGTCATGCCTCAAGGATTCCGGGTGTCACTCCCGCTGCCATTTCATTATTGCGTATTTATCTCAAGAAATACTCAGCTCAATACAAGAAAAGCGCTTGAGCGATCCGCAATCCTCAAACCAGATCGTCAACAGTATTCGCAATGGACTGACAGCACTCGGCATGCAACCGGATGCTCATCCGGTTGATGCCTACTTTCGCTATATCAAACTGTTGCAAGAATGGAGCAGCGCCTACAACCTCACCGCGGTCCGCGACCCACAGCAAATGGTGACACGCCATATTCTGGACAGTCTGTCTGTATTGCCCTGGCTCAATGGTGATTATTGTCTGGATGTGGGGACCGGCGCGGGTTTGCCCGGCTTGATCCTCGCGCTTGCCATACCGGAGAAACACTGGGTCTTGCTGGACAGTAATCATAAGAAGATACGCTTTGTAAACCAGGCCGTCATTGAACTGCAACTTAAAAATGTTAAGACCGAATGTGTCAGGGTGGAGCAATACAAGACGGAACAATTATTTACTACCACCATCACCCGCGCCTTTGGCAGTCTCTCACTGATTTATCAGCAGACCCGGCATCTGCTGGCACCTTCAGGCAGCCTGCTGGCAATGAAGGGTAACGACCTTGCCGGTGAGCTGACGGGGTTGGATGAGGGCACTGTAACAGTGCAGATCCATACATTTAATGTACCCGGGATCAGAGAATCACGGACGCTTGTGGAAATTAAGGCTTTACCCTGATTGAATTGACTATGCAATAATAGCCGGATGTTCTTAATAACACTGACATCACCCCTGCATACGCATTCATGACCAAGATAATCGCAATTGCCAACCAGAAAGGCGGTGTCGGCAAGACGACGACCAGTGTCAATCTGGCGGCATCACTGGCCGCGGCCAAGCGCCGTGTATTGCTGGTGGATATTGATCCGCAGGGTAATGCGACGATGGGTAGTGGTGTTAACAAGATGGGTCTTGAGAGTACCAGTTATGAAATACTGATGGGCGACAAGAACATCCAGGAAGTGCTCATCAAATGTGCCGAGAGTGGCTATGATTTGTTGCCGAGTAATTCAGATTTGACCGGCGCCGAAGTGGCCTTGCTGGATGAACTGGCCAGGGAGGTGCGTTTACGCAAGGCACTGGATGAAGTTAAACAGAATTATGATTTTATCTTTATTGATTGTCCGCCCGCGCTCAATATGCTGACAGTCAATGCACTGGTGGCGGCGACATCGGTTATTATCCCGATGCAATGTGAATATTATGCACTGGAGGGATTAACGGCATTGTTGTCCAGTATTGAAAAGATCAAAAAATACCTTAATCCGGATCTGAAGATTGAAGGTCTGTTACGCACCATGTATGACCCGCGTAACAATCTGGCCACGCAGGTCTCCGCACAATTGCTGGAACATTTCGGTGAACAGGTTTATCGCACTATTATCCCGCGGAATGTGCGATTGGCAGAGGCACCCAGCTACGGTCTGCCGGTCATCAAATATGACAAGGCATCAAGTGGTGCGTTGGCCTACCTGGCACTCGCCGGCGAGATGCTGCGCCGGGAAAATAAAGCTGGTGTTGCGCAGGAGCATTGATTAATTAGAAAGAGGATTCGATAAATGTTGCTGACCCTGTTCCAGTACAATCGGTGTTACAGACAAAGGCACCCTCACCCGCTTACGCTACCCTCTCCCGGAGGGGAGAGGGCCCAATCCTCCTCCCTCCGGGAGAGGGTAGGGGTGAGGGAAGGAAATCTAATGACACAAAAAAAACGCGGGCGTGACGGAATAGAAAAAAATCCAGTGGACTTTTTGGATGCAATACATCCTTGTATTGCATCCTTCGGGCAGTTGACGCTGCCAAAATCTGTTCCATACAGATTTTTCCCGTCGACAAATTCGACGGGATCGAATCTGGACAACGGATGTCCAGGCCGGAACATTGCACCATGGATGGTTAGGAGCACTGATCCATGACGGCCAAGAAACGTGGACTAGGCAGAGGTCTCGACGCACTGCTCGGTACAGGGGCCGGATTGTCAGAACATGTTGGTATCGAAAAACTGCGCAACCTGCCGGTGGATCTGATCAAAAAAAGCCAGTACCAGCCACGCAAGACCATGAATCCGGAGGCATTGCAGGAACTTGCGGATTCAATCCGGGCGCAGGGTGTGGTGCAACCGATCCTGGTGCGCCCGCTCAGCGGGACGGATAAATACGAAATCATTGCCGGTGAACGGCGCTGGCGCGCGGCGCAGATGGCGGGACTGCATGAAGTCCCGGCCGTGATCCGCAATGTGCCAGATCAGACCGCAACCTGTATCGCTCTGATTGAAAATATCCAGCGTGAGGACCTGAATCCGTTGGATGAGGCACAGACCCTGTCGCGTCTGCTGCATGAATTCAAGATGACGCATGAGGCCATCGCCGGAGCTGTGGGCCGTTCACGTTCCATGGTGACCAACTTGCTGCGGTTACTGGAGTTGCATCGTGATGTACAGGCCTTGTTGCAATCCGGTGATTTGGAGATGGGGCATGCACGGGCGATCGTTGCATTGCCGTTGGAGCTGCAGGCGGAGATTGCAAAACGTGTGGTCAAGGGCGGTCTGTCGGTGAGGGAAACCGAACGGATGGTAAGAAATGCTCAGAAAATAAAGGGTAAACCAAAAACCAACCGGTATAATAAACAGGATCCGAATATTCGCAAACTACAGGATGATCTTTCCGAACGTCTGGGGGCGAGGGTCAATATAAAACAGAAGGCAAAAGGCAAGGGAATACTGGAGATCCAGTATAATTCGCTGGATGAACTGGATGGTGTCCTTAAGAGAATTAAATAATCTTTAATATTCAGGGCCTGGGTGTAGTTATATATTCTGTGATAAAAGTGGTTTTTTGTGCGTCGCAGCGATTGATTTCATTGTGTCAGGTTATTATACTTGCCCCCCTCCTATCGGGATGTATGCCAGTCAAGTGTCCATTGGTTATATCTGGTTGATCACATGGGCTGGTGATTAAGAACAGACTGGGATCCTGGAGAGGCGGCGGTTGAGCAAGCAAACAGCAATAACGACAAGCAGATCCGCCGCATATAAGTTGTTAGGGATACAACTGATCATTTCAGTTGTAGTCGCGCTCCTGCTGATGCTTTATTCGGGCGTGGAGCCAGCCTGGTCAGCGCTAATGGGTAGTTTGATCTATATCTTGCCGAATGCCTATTTCACACGTTGCGCATTCAGGGGAAATAAACAGGAGTCGCCACATCTAATCGTGCGCTGGTTTTATATGGGCGAGGCGGGAAAATTTATTTTGACCGCTGTGATGTTTACTCTGTGTTTTGTATGGGTGGGATATTTGCATGTGATGATTTTGTTCATGATGTACATATTAATGGTTATTGTAAATCTGATCGGACTCTCCTTGTGCAGGATCAACAGACAAGAAAATTCAAGATAACAATCAGGAAAAATAAATGGCAGCTGAAGGCATAACTTCAACTGAATACATCAAGCACCACCTGACCAACCTTACCTTTGGCAAGCATCCGGATGGCACCTGGGGCTTTGCGCATAACGTCGATGAAATCAGGGAAATGGGTTTCTGGGGCATCCAGGTTGATTCCATCGGCTGGTCGGTCGTTCTGGGCCTGGTCTTTTTCTACTTTTTCAGCAAGGCTGCACGGCAGGCGACCGCAGGCGTCCCCGGCGGCTTACAAAATTTTGTCGAATGGATTGTGGAATTTATTGATACCAGCGTACGCGGATCGTTCACTTCCAGAAATGATCTGGTTGCCCCCATGGCACTGACCATCTTTTGCTGGGTATTCCTGATGAATCTGATGGACCTGATTCCCGTTGACTGGTTGCCGATGCTGGCGCAACAGATTGGTCACCACGCCTTTGGCATGGATCCACGCCATGTCTATTTCAAGGTGGTACCGACCGCTGATCCGAACATTACCTTTGGTATGGCTATTGCGGTATTTTTGTTGATGCTTTACTACAGCGTCAAGATCAAGGGACCAGCCGGATTCATGGCGGAACTGGCCTTCCAACCTTTTGGGAAATACGGTTTGCCTGTCAATCTCATACTGGAAGGTGTTTCACTGCTGGCCAAACCACTGTCCCTTTCCTTGCGGTTGTTTGGTAACATGTATGCGGGAGAGACAATTTTCATCCTGATTGCACTGATGTACAGCGCGGGTATTGGCATGGGAGTATTCGGCGGGATACTGCAAATTGGCTGGGCCATATTTCATATTCTGATTATTACGTTACAGGCGTTCATTTTCATGACACTGACCATTGTTTACATGGACATGGCCCATCAGGAACATCATTAATTTTTAAATACTGGTTTTTTTCAATGACACTTTAGAAGGCGAGAGGAGGCAAAAATGGAACAAGCATTATTGTATATCGCAGGCTCTTTGATGATGGGCCTGGGCGCTCTGGGCGCCGCTGTCGGCATTGGTATCCTGGGTGGCCGGTTTCTCGAAGGCGCTGCCCGTCAACCTGAACTGATTCCCATGTTGCGTATCCAGTTCTTCATCGTTATGGGTCTCGTGGATGCGGTGCCGATGATTGCGGTAGGCATTGCCTTGTATGTGCTGTTTGCAGTGGCTGCCTGATTTTTTATTAATTTTAAGGGATGCCAAACCGGAATGAGGTATAGGCAATGAATATCACCGTCACGTTAATCGGCCAATCCATCGCATTCTTTCTGTTTGTGGTTTTTACCATGAATTATGTGTGGCCGCCGATCATCAATGCGCTGGAGAAACGTAAGAAAACCATTGCAGATGGCCTGGCGGCCGGCGAGAAGGGCCACCAAGAGCTTGAACTTGCCCAGCGCCGCTTTGAGGAACTGGTAGAGGAAGGGAAAAAGAATGCCGCGGTTATTATCGCCCAGGCGCAGAAACGTCATGATGAAATAGTTGAAGAGGCTAAGGACGCAGCGCGAACTGAAAGTGATCGCATCAAGGAAGGGGCGCGCAGCGAGATCGATCAGGAAAAAGAAATAGCCCGCCAGACGCTCAGGCAGCAGGTGGCTGAACTCGCACTCATGGGCGCCGAGCAGATTCTGATGCGCGAGGTGGATCGCAAGACCCATAATGAGGTGCTGAACAAGATTAGCGCTGGCCTGTAACCCCGTAGAAGATACTCCAGGAACGCACATGCAGGAAAACACCACAATCGCCAGACCCTATGCCCGGGCCGTATTTGAGCAGGCCCAGGCCAGCGGAGAACTGGGTAAATGGTCAGCCATACTGCAGTTGTTGAATCAGATTGTTGCGGATACCGGCATGCAGGCAGTGATCAAAAATCCGAAGGTGGATCGCGAGCAACTGGCTGGCATCATCTTTGATATCAGCGGCACACATCTCAACGAGCATGGCAGAAATTTCATCACGGTACTGGTGGATGCCGGACGTCTGTCCGTTATCCCGCAGATCTGCAAGCTTTTTGAAGAGAAAAAGTCAGAGGCGGAAGGGATAGCGGAGGTTGATGTGATATCCGCTTATCCACTTGAAGATCAACAGCAGGAAAAGATCAAACAGATCATGGCCAGGCGTTTGGGCAAGAAGATCAAGTTCACCACCCATGTCGATCAGTCCCTGATCGGCGGCGCGGTAATTCGTGCCGGAGATTCCGTGATCGACGCATCACTCAGAGGGCGCCTGAAGCAGTTGGGGCATACTTTTGCGGAATAGTTAATTTAACGATAATCAATGAGGAAAAACCATGTCTATCAGTGCAACTGAAATCAGCGATCTGATAAAGAAAAAGATTCAGAATCTCAATCTGGATACCGAGGCCCGCACCGAAGGCACTGTGGTCAGTCTGAGCGATGGTATCGCGAGGATCCATGGATTGCGCGATGTGATGCAGGGCGAGATGATCGAGTTCCCCGGCAATACCTACGGCCTGGCGCTCAACCTGGAACGTGATTCAGTGGGTGCGGTGATCCTGGGGAACTATCTGCATATCTCCGAAGGTGACACCGTAAAATGCACCAAACGTATTCTGGAAGTGCCGGTTGGCCCTTCACTTCTGGGTCGTGTGGTCGATGCACTGGGAAATCCCATTGATGGCAAAGGGACGGTCGAAGCCACAGAATCTGCGCCGATTGAAAAGATTGCACCGGGCGTTATTGCAAGGCAGTCCGTATCACAACCGGTACAGACCGGCTTGAAATCTATTGACGCGATGGTGCCGATCGGACGTGGCCAGCGTGAATTGATTATTGGCGATCGCCAGACCGGTAAAACTGCTGTAGCAGTGGATACCATCATCAACCAGAAAGATACCGGCATTAAATGTATCTATGTAGCCATCGGTCAGAAGGCGTCTTCCATCAAGGTGGTGGTCCGAAAACTTGAAGAGCACGGCGCCATGGAACATACGATTGTTGTCGCAGCCAGCGCCTCTGAATCAGCCGCCATGCAGTATCTGGCGCCATACACCGGCTGTACCATGGGCGAATATTTCCGTGACCGTGGCGAAGATGCGCTTATTATTTATGATGATCTGACCAAACAGGCCTGGGCCTATCGCCAGGTTTCATTGTTGCTCAGACGCCCGCCGGGCCGTGAAGCTTATCCGGGCGATGTGTTCTATCTGCATTCACGCCTGCTGGAGCGTGCTGCGCGTATTAATCCGGAATACGTAGAGAAGCTGACCGGTGGCAAGGTGAAAGGCAAGACCGGATCACTGACCGCAATGCCAATCATCGAAACCCAGGCAGGTGACGTATCAGCCTTCGTTCCGACCAATGTGATCTCCATTACTGACGGCCAGATCTATCTTGAATCCAATCTGTTCAACTCCGGTTTTCGTCCTGCCATCAACGCAGGTCTCTCGGTGTCCCGTGTAGGTGGCGCTGCACAGACCAAGATCATCAAGAAGCTCGGCGGTGGCGTACGTCTGGCCCTGGCCCAGTATCGTGAACTCGCGGCCTTCGCGCAGTTTGCGTCAGATCTTGACGAGGCTACCCGCAAACAGTTGCAGCGTGGTCAACGGGTGATGGAGTTAATGAAACAGAAGCAATATTCACCATTGAAGGTGGCCGATATGGCAGTCAGTCTGTATGCCGCTGAGTATGGTTTTCTGGATGATATTGCACTGGGAAAAATCGGCGATTTTGAAGCTGCGTTGCACAGTTTCATGCACAGTCAGAAGACAGACCTCATGAAGAGGATCAATGCTACCGGTGATTATAATGATGAGATTGATGCTGCCCTCAAAAGCAGTATTGAAGAATTCAAGAAGAATCATACCTGGTGATGTGCAGGGAGCACGAACGCCGCGGCTGCATGGATGCAGAGGAGCGGCGGGTAAATAACAGGAAAAATTTAAAAACGAGAGACGGCTAAATGGCAAGCGGAAAAGAGATCAGGACCAAGATCGCCAGTGTAAAAAACACACAGAAGATCACCAAGGCCATGGAAATGGTGGCGGCCAGCAAGATGCGCAAAGCGCAGGAACGTATGCGTGCAGCGCGTCCCTATGCGGACAGGATCCGCAAAGTGATTGCCCATCTGGGTTACGCCAATCCTGAATACAAACATCCTTATATTGTCCCACGCCAGGATGTGAAGCGTGTGGGTATTATCATCGTTTCCACGGATCGCGGATTATGCGGTGGTCTTAATTCCAATCTGTTCCGGGAAGTCCTGCGTCAGATGAGGACATGGGAACAGGAAGGCAAGGAGATCGATATCTGTGTGATCGGTTCCAAGGCTGTCGGTTTTTTCAATCGTATCGGTGGCCGCATTGTCGGTCAGGCCACACATATCGGCGACCAACCCGGCATGGATGATTTACTGGGTACCGTCATGATCATGCTGCAGGCCTACACGGGCGGGAAGATCGATGAACTTTATATCGTGGCCAACCGCTTTATTAATTCCATGACCCAGAGCCCGCTATTGGAAAAACTGATACCGGTCGAAGAAGGCGAAGACAAGAGTTTCAAACATCATTGGGACTATATTTATGAGCCCGATGCGAAAGAAGTGCTGGATCAGTTGCTGAACAGATATATCGAATCATTGGTTTATCAGGATGTGGTTGAGAACATCGCCTGCGAGCAGGCGGCGCGCATGGTGGCAATGAAGAGCGCCTCAGATAATGCCGGCAAGCTTATCAGTGAGTTGCAACTGATCTACAATAAGGCGCGGCAGGCTGCGATTACACAGGAACTGTCCGAGATTGTTGGTGGGGCAGCGGCGGTATGAACTTCAGCATGTGGTAGTTAGCAGGTGGTATATGGGGGAATACATTATCTCCCCATATTCCATCTACCACCTGCCATATACTTTAAGTTTGAGAGTGAATTGAAAGCAATAAACTGAATTATTGAATAAATGTAAATTGAGGAACCAAAAAATGAGTTCTGGACAAATCGTACAAATCATCGGCGCAGTAGTAGACGTGGAATTTCCAAGTAATGCGATCCCGAAGATTTATGACGCGCTGATTGTTAAGGGTGAAGGCATCAAGACCACGCTGGAGGTGCAGCAGCAACTGGGTGATGGTGTGGTAAGAACCATTGCCCTGGGTTCTACCGATGGTCTGCAGCGCGGTCTGGCCGTCAATAATACCGGAGCACCCATCACCGTGCCGGTCGGCGTGAAGACACTCGGCCGCATCATGAACGTGCTGGGAGAAACCATCGACGAGAAAGGCCCGATTGATACCAAGGAAATGATGTCCATTCATCGCGAAGCGCCAAAGTTTACCGAACTCAACCCAACCACGGAACTGTTGGAAACCGGTATCAAGGTTATCGATTTGATCTGTCCGTTTGCCAAGGGCGGCAAGGTTGGACTGTTCGGTGGTGCGGGTGTGGGCAAGACCGTGAACATGATGGAACTCATCCGTAATATTGCCATCGAGCACAGCGGTTATTCCGTGTTTGCCGGTGTCGGTGAACGTACCCGCGAGGGTAACGACTTCTATCATGAAATGAAGGATTCCAACGTGCTGGACAAGGTGTCACTGGTCTATGGCCAGATGAATGAACCGCCTGGCAACCGTCTGCGTGTGGGTCTGACTGGTCTGACCCTTGCTGAAAAATTCCGTGATGAAGGACGTGACGTATTGTTCTTCGTCGATAATATCTACCGTTTCACTCTGGCCGGTACCGAGGTGTCCGCACTGTTAGGCCGTATGCCTTCCGCAGTGGGTTATCAGCCGACACTGGCCGAAGAAATGGGTAAATTACAGGAACGCATTACCTCCACCAAGACCGGTTCCATTACCTCCATCCAGGCGGTTTATGTCCCGGCAGACGACTTGACTGACCCATCGCCCGCCACGACCTTTGCGCACCTCGATGCGACCGTGGTGTTGTCACGTCAGATCGCCGAGCTGGGCATTTATCCGGCAGTGGATCCGCTGGATTCCACCAGCCGTCAGCTCGACCCATTGGTTGTTGGCCAGGAACACTATGATATTGCCCGCGCCGTGCAGAACACGTTGCAACGTTACAAGGAACTGCGTGACATCATCGCCATTTTGGGTATGGATGAATTGTCCGAGGAAGACAAACTGGTCGTGGCACGCGCCCGCAAGATCCAGCGCTTCCTGTCACAACCCTATTTTGTCGCCGAGGTGTTTACCGGCAGCCCGGGCAAATATGTGCCGTTGAAAGAGACCATCCGGGGTTTCCGTGAGATTGTGGAAGGCAAACATGATGGCTTGCCGGAACAGGCCTTTTACATGGTCGGCACCATTGAAGATGCGGTTGAGAAGGCGAAAAAGCTTTAATACGAGCAGATAATCTATCATGACAAGCACTATCCGGGTCGACATCGTCAGCGCTGAAAGGGAAATTTTTTCCGGAGATGCGGCGATGGTCTTCGCGCCTGCGATCATGGGAGAAGTCGGTATTGCACCCCGGCATGCACCGTTGGTGACCAGACTTGCCCCCGGTGAAGTACGCATCCAGCATCCTGATGGAAGGGAAGAGAGTTTTTATATCTCGGGGGGCATGCTGGAAATCCAGCCCACGGTGGTCACTGTGCTCTCCGATACCGCCTTACGCGCTGAAGACCTCGATGAAGCCGCCATACTCAAGGCCAAGGAGGACGCTGAAAAAGTCTTCCATGATCGTGATGCGAAGATCGATTATGCCGCAGCACAGGCCGCCCTCGCGGAGACTGTGGCACAGTTACAAACCTTACAACGCCTGCGTAAACGTTCTGGCCGTTAGTTGCAGCAGTGAATAAATTAACGACTGGTGATTAGTGAGAGGTGACAGGCAACAGGCAAAACCAATCGCTTATCACTAATCAGCATCCTTTCATCCTGTTTCACACCGGGCTAAACAGTAGCCCCTAGCCCCATACTTATACAATCGGATACCATATCAATATGAGTCTATCCATCGTCATCCTCGCTGCCGGTCAGGGCATACGTATGCGATCCGAACTCCCCAAGGTATTGCACCGGTTGGCCGGCAAGACCATGCTGGAGCATGTTTATAATTCGGCCAGTCTGGTAAATCACCGGCAAGTATATGTGGTTTATGGTTACGGTGGTGACCAGGTTAAAAACGCGCATGCAGAACTGGATGTGGAATGGATACTGCAGAAAGAACAGCTTGGAACAGGTCATGCCGTGAAACAGGCCTTGCCGCATATCCCGGACCAGGACCACGTCATGATCCTGTATGGTGATATTCCCATGATCACCTCTGATACTCTGCATAAACTCGAGCAGGCAGCGAGTGCAAGCGGTTTCAGTTTGCTGACCACCTGTATTGATAATCCCACCGGTTATGGCCGCATTATTCGCAATGATATTGGCGATGTAGTCCGCATTGTTGAGGAGAAGGATGCTGAAGGTGAAGAACGCTCCATTTGCGAGATCAATACCGGCATCATGGTGGTTGCCGCAGGGCCGCTGAAACGCTGGATCAAGGCATTGAAAAACAAAAATACCCAGAAAGAGTTTTATTTGACCGACATCGTTGAGATGGCTGTCAATAAAGGAATGACCGTTAGTACCATCGATCCGGGTTCCGCTGTGGAGGTCCGCGGCATCAATGACCGGGCGCAACTCGCCGAGATAGAACGCTATTATCAACTCATACAGGCACATCAACTGATGCGCAGGGGTGTCAGTATCATGGACCCGTCGCGTTTTGATCTGAGAGGTGATGTGGAGATCGGACAGGATATTATGATTGATATCAATGTTCTGCTCGAAGGCCGTTTGAAGATAGGCAATAACGTTACGATCGGCGCCAACTGCTGCATCAGGGAATCAATTATCGGAGATAATGTGGACATCATGCCCAACAGCGTGATTGAAAATGCCATTATCGGTAATGGTTGCCGCATCGGTCCATTTGCCCGTATCCGTCCTGATACACTGCTTGATGATAATGTCCATATCGGTAATTTTGTCGAGGTGAAGAAATCTCAGATCGGAAAGGGTTCCAAGATCAACCACCTGAGTTATGTTGGTGACAGCGAGGTCGGAAAAAATGTCAATATTGGCGCAGGGACCATCACCTGTAATTACGATGGCGCCAACAAACACAAGACCATCATCGAAGATGATGTGTTTATCGGTTCAAATACGCAACTCATTGCGCCAGTCAAGATCGGCGCTGGTGCCACCATTGCTGCCGGCACAACAGTCGTCAAGGATGTGGAGAGCGGTGTGCTGGCCATCAGCCGGCCGGAACAGAAAATCGTTACAAAATGGAAGCGCCCCAAAAAACATAAACATTAGTACCAGTCACCAGCCACGAGTAACGAGACACTAATAGATGAAAATCGGTTTTTATCAATACCGGCCTGTCTTTGGTAATGTCAGTCACAATCTGAACAAGGTGGTGAAAAAACTCGGCGATACACAGGCTGATCTGATTGTTTTACCGGAACTTGCTTTTACCGGTTATTACTTCAAGGACCGCGCTGAGGTGATGACGCTGGCCGAGGATCCGGGAAAATCGATCACGGTCGATGCATTGACAGCACTCTGCAAGAAAAGAAAATTTCATCTGGTTACCGGATTCACCGAAAAGGCCAAAGATAAATATTTCAACAGTGCCCTCCTGATCGGTCCGAAAGGCATTGAATACATCTATCGCAAGATTCATCTCTTCAACGAAGAGACAAAATGGTTTGATGACGGCGATATCCCTTTGCAGGTTAACCGGATAGGAAATGTCCGGATAGGTATCATGATCTGTTTTGACTGGATATTTCCGGAGGTCACGCGAGTGCTTGCCTTGCAGGGCGCGGACATTATCTGTCATCCATCCAACCTGGTATTGGGTTATTGCCAGCAGGCCATGCTTACTCGCTGTCTTGAAAACAAGGTCTATGCCGTTACCACCAACCGTTATGGCTATGACAAGCGGCCACATGGTAATCTCAGGTTCACCGGGCGCAGCCAGATTGTGGCGCCGGGCGGCACGCTGATTTATCGGGCAAAATCACAAAGTGATGAACTCTTTGAAATGGATATAGATCCCATGTTGGCGCGTGACAAGAGTATCACACCGCTGAATGAAGTCCTGCGTGACCGGCGGCCAGAATATTATTCAGATCTCAATTTAAAGCAAGGTAGAAAACCATGAGCTTCACAACAGCAAATTTATATGATGAATATGGTGAGAAACTGCAGGTTGCACAACCCCTGTTCAATGATTTTGGCGGCAGGTTGAAATTTCATGGACAGATTACCACAGTTAAAGTGCATGAAGACAACTCGCTGGTCCGGGCTGCACTCGAAGAAAAAGGCGAAGGCAGGGTATTGGTCATCGATGGCGGTGAATCACTGCGTTGCGCACTGGTCGGCGATCTGCTGGCACAACTCGGCAAGGACAATGACTGGGCCGGGATAGTCGTGTCCGGTTGCATCCGCGACTCTGCCGTGATTATTACTATTGATATCGGCGTCAAGGCGCTGGGGACCAATCCGCGCAAGAGTGTCAAAAAAGGTGCGGGTGATCGGGACATCCCGGTGACCTTCGCTGGCGTGACTTTCACCCCGGGCCATTATCTTTATGCTGATGAAGATGGTATTTTAATTTCCCCGGAAAAATTAATATAATCTGTGACACAAAACGCATTCAACCCGGCAGTTAAACGGCTATACTAATTATCATAAAAATATCAATTTTATTTGTGAGGACATGAGTATGATTAAGCAGATGATTTTATTCACAATGTTTTGTCTGTTTTTTGTTTCCTCTGCGGCCCGTGCGGAATGCCAGCAGGGGGAAACCAGCGGTGGTGAAATCCTGGGAACATTGGCAGGTGCGGCGCTGGGTGGTCTGGTCGGTTCACAATTTGGTGGTGGCACGGGCAATAAGGTTGCGATAGGGGCCGGTGTTTTGGCAGGTGGGTTCCTGGGCAACAAGGTCGGCAAGGCCATGTCCTGTCAGGAACAGCAGCAACATTACGACACCACCCAGAATTCGCTGGAAACACAAAAGATTGGTCAGACCTCCACCTGGACCAATCCGGATACTGGCCATTCCGGCAACATTACCCCGACCAGAACCTATACCTCCGCAGATGGCACGCCATGCCGTGATTTCACCCAAACCATCTATGTAGATGGGGAATATGAGGAAATCAATGGCACCGCATGCAGGCAGCCGGATGGAAGTTGGAAACCGGTCAGCTAATAAATCTTTAAATAAAAAACCCTGCTGCGACGCTCGACAACATGTTCCGGATGTTGTCTCGACCGATGTTCGAAAACCTGTTCCTGACGTTTTCTACCGCCTACATTCCCTGTAGGCGTCCAGACGCGGTTCTCTACCTTCCCCATCCTTGGAGTCGTACCTCCTTACTTCCCTGTAGGCGTCCTGCGCAGTCGCTGTCAGCATCCTGCTTCACGCGACACTAATACATCCCTGTATGTCGTCCTGCGCCCGCGGCATTTGTGCTTCCATGCGCGTCACTCGGGTTTTTTGTTTATATGTGGGCAATTTATAACCATGGAATACCACAATGAATCATAAATTGCCCCGTTACCTGTTAACTTGCCTTTTACTTGCCCCGGCGTTTCCTGCCATTGCCCATGAGGATGAAACGTTGTTCAACGTGATCAACCTGCAGGCACAGGTCGAGCGTGAGATCCCCAATGACCAGATGATCGTTATTCTGGCCACGGAACATGAAGGCAGCAATGCAGCCAGTATCAGTCAGGCGATCAACAAGGATATGCAATGGGCACTGGACATCATTAAGACTTACAAAGACGTGGATAGCAAAACGGGTAACTACCAGACCTGGCCAATTTACAACAAACAGACCATCACTGGTTGGCGCAGCAGCCAGCAGGTGGAAATCAAGAGTGAAAAGATGGCCGGTCTGACAGAACTGGTGGGCAAGATGCAGGAGAAGTTACAGGTCAAGCAGATGACTTTCAGCCCCACCGATGCCACCCGCAAGCAACATGAAAATGAATTGATTGAAGAGGCCATGGTGGCCTTCAAGGAAAGAGTTGCGATTGTAGGCAAACACATGGATCAGAAAAGCCACCGCATCGTGAATATCCACATTAATTCCGGCGGTTATCAGCCGCCGATCATGTATGAACGGGCGATGAAGACCATGGCGATGGATGTAGCACCCTCACCGGTGGTGGAAGCGGG
>JBCKWI010000015.1:0-36986 GCA_038922795.1 Gammaproteobacteria bacterium | reverse complement strand
TTGATCGTAGGAAACGTTCGATTAGTATATCGAGGTGATGTTACCTTTACAGGTGGATTTATTTGTGTTCAATGGTTTTTTTCAGGTACCAGTAAGAAGGTAGTGTCTGTAATCGTGGATCGTCCACGGGCGTGCCGACAGTAAAATGATACAAACTCTGCCAACTGTGGTCACTAATGCCAAGTACCTCATGCATGGCATCATCAAAAAAGCAGCCGATGCCCGTAGATCGAATCCCAGCTGCTTCGGCTTCCAGGTATAGTATTTGTCCTATTAATCCCGTTTCCCAGAACAGGCGCGTATAAAATAATGCGCCGTGTCGTGCGAGACTGGCATCGAACTCTGCCAGCATGCCTAGTGCAAAGGCGCCATCTGCAGCGATATCCTGATAACAACTAATTATTCGTGCGGTATCACGTGTATCGGCTACTTGTAGCAGATACAGAGGGAGAGATTCCGGACAACCTTTGGGTTTATCCCAACGAAATTCAGTACGTAATGCCTTTTTTAATGAAGGTTCGTGACCAGGATCGCGGACGAGTAAATACAATCCTGTTGGCAAGTCATCCACACGATGGATGAAGAGTGCAAGTGAAACCTGTGCCTGCCAAGGTAATACTTCTATTATATTTTTGCCAAAATGCGGAGAGACATGCATCATCATTCTATAAAATGTATCTTTACTGATCGTACCATGCCCATCCATCGCTAGCGCACTTCGACGTTCCCTTATGATCCTTCGAGCTGATATTTGTCTGTCTTCATCAAATTCAATTTTACTATTGTGTTTTATAACGGGGTACTGTTTGTGATTCAATGGATAATGACCATCGAAATGGCATGCTTCAGCAACGGTGTCAATGATCGGCCAATTATGATGATAATTGCTTAATGTATTTGGGCAGCCTTCAAAATCGATTGTTTTAAACCGTTCAAGTAATGCAGTAGGGAGATTAACGATGAGATCTGTTGGTGTTATGTTTTCATCTAACGGGAAAATTACCAGCAGGCAGTCCGGATGTTCCGCCTCGATGCCTTTCTGTTGGCGCAGTCCTAACAACGTAGCCAGATCATCATCCGTTACGGAATGAATCAACCTGGCCTTCCAACCGAGAGACGCGGCGGCGAAAGTGACTGTACCAATAGCATGTCCGACATCGTGATGACAGTAACGAAAGGCGCGTTCACCGTATTTCCATGATTCACGCCAGTAAATCGAGGTCAGTGAAATCAACAGGGAATCTGGCGGCAGCTTCTGACTGATGGCATTCCATTCCTCTTTCGTCAGGATGATTCGGCGCTCCAGTGCATGTCCGTAGACGGAATAATGATAGATAGCTGTCACTTCACTTAAATCTTTAATTGGCCCGGCGATCAAATAAGCCTCGGTGGGGTGGAGATCGCCACTTGAAGGATTAACCCGTAATGACCAGCGATTTCCGCCTGCCTGTTTCCAGGCAGAAATCGCGAGGCTCTCATAAAAGAGACGGCTGATGGAATCCCGATTTATTGGTGCGGTAGGTTCCTGCCATGTATCGAATAATGAGTCATAGGTAGGCATTTCTGTAATCTGCGGATGGTCAAGTGGAAGTGTTAATGATTGATCGTAACACCGGAATGGATCGGGTTGACTCTTCCAATCCATATAGCCCAATGAACGTGCGTAGCGTTGAAGTTGATGTTTAGTCCGATCGTGATACTCGTTTACGATATCAAGGTTAGTGGTGTTACTTTGTTTCTTGGATATTTTTGTCAATGTGATCAACTGGACAACATGATTTAGGGTACTGTCAACTTAACTGTAATTCCATGGGTTTCACATTAATAATATCTGTAAGTTATGTATTGTCTGATACGCCAAGTTAACAGTATCGTTGGGTGGACTGCACCATGTTTATCGGTTCGTTGCTTAACAGCACCATATTGAATTAGTGCGTCCCCCTTGATTGCATTGTTATGCTTGCCTCTATTTATAAAGGTCATTCAAATCCTCATAAACAATCGCAGGCTCAGCATTTAAAAAAACTTTTTCGTTTAACTTACTTATACAAATTGCATTTAGTGTTACTTCTTCATACAACCAATAATACATATCACTCTCGAAAACGCCATATCTCCAATTATATTTGCATTGTATCCATTTATTATTTAGCGAACCAATTATTCTAGGAGCTTCACTAAGTTCCGGTATGCCAAAATACTCAAGAACTTTGCCATTTATACAAACTTGAAACCTATCAAATTTGATTTTCCCATCTGCTAACTGTGAATATTTTACTCGACCTCCTTGCAAATCATCGCCATGTTCGTCTATTACACATTTCTTGTTGAAAACATAAAAAGCTGGCGGAAATATTATTGGATATTTATCTGGAATTTTAGCTCTCTCCAAAACATGTGCTTCTGTTCGTTGACTCTTATCCCATTGATTGGTAACTATTTGTAAAACTAATATGCTCATTTTTTTGTAATCATTTCTCTGAAAGTATAACGAACCAACTCACCCACGACTAGGGAGGTCAGGTGAAGTGACTGGTCAGGCTTCGTTGTAGTTTCCATTCTATTGCTCATGTTCGACGCGATCGATGTAGTCAAGGTCCCTCTCAGGTGCGACTCGATCCCGGACAATTAGCGATGCCTAACATAGTATTAAACGGACCTAACGGTTCCTTTATCATCCAAAAAATATTATACGATTTAGGCTGTTTCCTAATAATATTCAGAACGTTACGCCCGATATTAAAAAATATCAATTTCAGCAAGTACGAACCGAGCAAACTGGTCAGAATTTATAAGTCGTGAATGACTGCTAAGGATCGTTAAATGCCTAGTCACTTACGGCCAGAAGCGGACATTAGTACGCATGGAATAATGCAGATGACGAAAACGGGTGCTACTAAATCGGAGGCTATATATGAAGTAAAGCGTGATTAAATAACTGCAAAATATTTACTTTAAACTGAAAAAGACGAGCCACAACCACAGGTCATTTGCGCATTAGGATTACGTATTACGAACTGAGCACCTTCAAGCCCTTCTGTATAGTCAATCTCAGCCCCAACAAGATATTGAAAACTCATTGGGTCAATAAGTAACTTTACACCCCCCTTTTCAACAACTGTATCACCTTCAGTTATATTTTCGTCAAAAGTAAAACCATATTGAAAACCTGAGCAACCACCACCGCTGACAAAAACACGAAACATCAATTCATCATTGTCTTCTTTAACAATGAGTTCTTTCACTTTTGTCGCAGCCGCAGTACTGAATACTAACGGTTCTGGTATTTCACTTTCTGCTACAGTCACTAACTAATACCTGAATGATTTAATACAAAACATTATTCAAGGGCTTTCACTGGATCAGCATGGCCCAGAACCAGACGTGAATCATCCACTGCCGGTGAATGAACAAGTTTGCCATTTACTTCGGCACCAATCGCCATTTCAATTAAACGATATTAAGAGCTGATTGATAGTTTTCAACTGTTTTAATAGCGAAATCAAACTAATTGATACAAGGCGGCTTGTCAAGATGATATGGGAACGCTACTATGTTGCTAATGCCTGCTAAACGAGATGTGAGTAAGCGTGCGGTCGCAGAATTGGTCGCACAATTAGGTCGTATGACCTATGGAGAATCGTTTGCCAACGGGCTAACACCAGCACAGTGGACAGCACTGAGATACTTTTCCCGCGCAAATCGCTTCTCGCGAACCATGTCGGCATTTGCCGAATTTCATGCCACAACCCGTGGCACAGCATCTCAGACAATCAAAAGTCTGGTACAGAGCGGTTATCTTACGCGCAAGCGCTCGAAGACCGACGGCCGCAGTGTACACTTCAATCTGACTCATAAGTCGAAGAAGATGCTCTCAGAGGATCCCTTCGAGGCCTTGGTGGGCGCAGCCGGTGCACTGTCGGTATCTGAGTACCGTACTGTCGCCCGTAGTCTAGAACGCATGTTGCGCAAACTTGCACAGCAGGAAGGCAAACGCCTCTTTGGGATGTGCACAAACTGTAAGTATTTTCAAAAAAACGACTGTTGCCAGAAGGGCGAATCAGTTTACATCTGTACGTTGATGGATGAGCCGCTCGAAGAAGCAGAAATCGAACAGCTTTGCGTCAGTTTCCAACCGGTTCAGTAAACTTTCATCCGTTCGCACCGTCTGGCTATTGGCTCCCGCACCCTGCCAACGGGTCCATAACCCAAGATTAGAGAATACTACCTTCCCTTCAAGCCAGGTGATCCTAAAGTAACTGAGTAACCTTAATGAGTGTCGGATGTCGTGCGATTTAAAGACCTCCGTCCAGGATCCCACACTCATTTTCAGGCCGGACCCAAGATAGTTGCGTTTCGAAACTATCTTGACATCCTGTGGCTAATCAACTAGTTTCGTTTCCATACTAAATGTAAAGATAGAACCAGGCAGAGAATGGGTGTTTTTGAGATGAATCCGATGACCATATGGATGAAATACTACAGTTCCCCCCCACCCCACATACTACTGTGGGACCCTTAGCGCAGGCATTCTTCACTCCCCCAATGGCCTGCGCCCTTTTAATTTGAAGAACCCAAGGTGGCTAAAAAATGAACAGTCCTAACGAGAAACAGAAGATCGTATGCGTACTTTATGATGACCCTGTCGATGGTTACCCGCCGAAATATGCACGTGATGACATTCCAATGCTCACGGCGTATCCAGACGGGCAGTCAATGCCATCACCAAGTGCTATCGACTTTTCCCCTGGCGATCTCCTCGGTTGTGTCTCGGGGGAGCTTGGTCTGCGAAAATTTCTGGAAGATCGTGGTCACACGTTTGTCGTAACGTCTGACAAGGATGGTTCGGATTCAGTGTTCGAAAAGGAAATAGTTGATGCTGATATTGTAATTTCTCAGCCATTTTGGCCCGCGTACCTTACAACCGAACGGATTGCGAAGTCTCCAAACCTCAAATTGGCTATCACGGCCGGGATCGGCTCGGACCACGTCGATTTGCAGGCCGCGATCGACAACAACATAACGGTATGCGAGGTTACCTTTTGTAATAGCATCAGTGTTTCAGAGCACGCTGTCATGATGATCCTGGCGCTTGTGCGTGACTACATCCCGCAATACAACTGGGTCATCAAGGGTGGATGGAACATAGCCGACGCTGTTGCCAGGTCGTACGATGTCGAAGGAATGAATGTCGGTGTCCTCGCTGCTGGGCGCATTGGACTGGCAGTGCTCAGGCGCATGAAACCCTTTGATGTAAAACTTCACTACACCGATCGACACAGGCTACCGGCCGAGGTCGAAAAAGAACTCGAGGTGACGTTTCACAAGGATGCAGAGTCATTAGTGCGGGCTTGCGACATCGTGAGCATCCACTGCCCACTTCATCCAGAGACAGAACACCTTTTTGACGAGAAATTAATAAGCAAAATGAAGCGTGGTTCCTATATCGTAAACACAGCCCGAGGGAAAATCTGTGATCGGGACGCTGTTGCAAAGGCGCTGGAGACAGGTCACTTAGCTGGTTATGCTGGCGATGTGTGGTTTCCACAGCCACCACCCCAGTACCATCCGTGGAGGAGTATGCCCAACCACGCGATGACACCACACACGTCTGGGACGTCACTTTCGGCCCAGGCAAGATACGCTGCAGGTGTAAGGGAGATTTTGGAGTGCTGGTTTGATGCCAAACCGATAAGGGATGAATACCTGATTGTTCAAGGCGGAAAACTGGCTGGTACGGGCGCACACTCATATAGTGAGGGCGACGCCACTGGCGGCTCGGATGAGGCCACCAAGTTTAAAACTAGGAATTAAAGATGTACATGGCGCATTATTAATTCACCATGTACACATTAGAGGTTTCCGATTAATTTTTTATAGGGTTCAAATTTGTTATAAAGTTTTATACATTGGAAACAAAAAATGGCAATCTTGCCGATAATTTTCGGAATGGGTCAGAAATGTCCAAGCTGCGGACAAAGATCTAGCCCTAAAATTGATCAGGGGGATTGGGAAGTAATAGGCTTATGGGGTGGTTCTATAAACAAATGCATGAAATGTAATTCACTTATACGTATTGGGTTTTTATCTGATGAAATACTTTTTAAGGAAGAAAGTGAAAGACTTCTAGAGTCAGAGAGAATCTCAAAAATAATTTCTGACTAACAGGCCAGAGAGTGGGCACATGGAGTCGTGATTTGACATAATTTATATCTATAAAGTCCTGAATGGACTTAAACCACCGACATTAGCATTATGAATGTCCGCTCCTGGCCGGGAGGCGACTGTCAGCTATCGGAAAGCGGACGTTCGTGAAACTATAAATATAGCAAAGGCTATAATTTTCCTCTAATGGCTATTTTCGTCGCTATCTTTTTCATAATCTTTCCCTTCTATTGCCCCTGAATAAAATGTTTTTTGGTATTCATTATTTACACTACGTTTAGCCAAATACACTACACCAATCGGGCTATATTCAGCATCAATTTTATCTCCTTTATATAATCCAATTGGTGGGAAATCTCGTAAAAGGATAACTGGAAACCGTTTAAAGGGAAGCATTGGAAGTCTACAATTAGCAAAAGTACTGGGTAACGGTTCTTCAATTTTTGGTTGATCAGCGTTCCAACCTACATATGTTGGTATTTCTTTCATTTTCTTCGTCTTCTTTTAGGTCTCTGCTTCTTACTTGATCGCTTTTTACAATGAGAATCTTCAATAACCCGTACTGTTCCAAGTTCTAGCTTACCATCTGCTGCTAATTGGATCTTTACCGACTCGCGTTTGGCTTCATTTTCAAAATACTGGATATTACCTATCTTTATTATTTTTCCCTCAGCAGCTTTCGCTTTCTCATTCTGTATTATTGACCGTATCGAAAACTGGTTTTATTTGGATTACACCATTGCTGGGATGAGACTCATGAATGTCTGCTTTGGGTCGTCAGCAGACAGTTAGTTCGTAGCCAGACATAGTAGCTTTTATTTTGAGATACAAATCATTAACTTAATAATAATATTTGTCCCCGTAGAACTCCTTACTAAATTTTATATCTATTTGATTTTTGTTAAGGGGTGGACTGTATATGGGACAGTAATTAGTGATTACTTCCTTGTAATCACTTAAATTTGGCGCGCCCGGAGAGATTCGAACTCCCGACCCCCTAGTTCGTAGATAGTTATATTAATAATATATTTTGTTATATTATTAATATGTTATCTTAGTTTATTGTCCCATTGGATATATTTATGCACGTATATAACTATCTGAAAATTAATGTCCCTATCAAGGATTATGGGACAGATTAATACTGTATCCTATGCCCTCTTGTGTTGGTATTTTTTTAGAGGGCCAGTAAAGAGTATCTGCGCATTTTTGTCCGTAAGGTTGCTAATATCCAGTCTTGGCTCTAACTCGTAAGCGAGTAAGTAACGCAGATCATCTGGGCTTGGGCCGTAAGCGATCTCTATTTCCAGCTTCCCTTTAATCTCTTGTGATACGTTTATATCGGGAACGGCCGCAGTGTTTATCGCAAAATCGCTAAATGGAGGAACTATTACGATAGTGTCTTTGAGAACTGGGTCTGTATTTGTGCGGCCTTGTAAACGCGCATCACAGCGCCGAAGCTCAATATACATTGAGCACGTTTGGCTCATGTTCATAAGTTTGCACTTGAACATAATGCCGATTGTGTTTGCGGTTGGATTTGGGTTTACAAATAGTGGCTCAGTCCCTGCGTAGCGAAGGCGCTCATAAATAGCTCGGTAGCGAATAACATAATGCACGCACGCAACCGATAGAGCGCAAAAGCAGACCGCGCCCAAAGAGTAAAATAAGACCAAGTGCGCCGGAACGCCGCCTAATGCAGCTAGCCACCCAGTCATGAAACCACCCAACGACGGGAAGAGCAATTCGAGGACGCGCCAGAGTCCAGTAGCCTGCGATAACCATGTAGTAAATGATTTAAGCATACAGACGGTATAATACTACCTGCATCAAGTATACAATCGCGAGTTGTTTACAATAATTCAACGTTTTCAATTTCGCAGTCAGTTGAGCTTATTTCAACTTTATATACTTCCATATACGAACTAAACGAAAAGTTAAAATCCATTGTATCACTCTCTGAATCATGTGCATAAAGATCATATGTTTCATCATCATAATCTGAATCAGATCGAGTTGAATAATAATCTCTTCTTTTGTACTCAATTTCTACATTACATTCTACTTCTGCTTCTATATAGGAGCCACCTTCATAGTCCGTCTCAATTTCATAGCTAATTGTTACATCACAATCACGATAATATTCTCCATCGAAACTTTTATTACAATCTAAATCACCACCCGTAATTGTGACACATACTTCTGCGTTTGTTTTATATTCATTTTCACAATCATCACCGCTAACACCTTTTAATTTTCGTCTTTGTATTTCTTGAATTATTTTAGCTTCATGCGCTTTTTGTATTTGTATTTCTTCATCTGTCATTGGAATGCAACTATTAATAGATTTTTTAAAACCATCAACGCATGTCCAGCCATGCCCCGTGTAATCTAATTTTGCATTCTCTGGCATTTCTACTGCGATACATTTACCACCAGATTGTTTATATCCACTATTGCAAGTCCAGCCATGCCCCGTGTAATCTAATTTTGCATTCTCTGGCATTTCTACTGCGATACATTTACCACCAGATTGTTTATATCCACTATTGCAAGTCCAGCCTTTGCCGTATGGATTTGGCTTTGAATTTGGAGGAATTTCGTCTGCTAATAATTGAAAGGGAAAGAGAATAATAATAATAAATCCTAAAAAGACTTTCATACACCAGCACTCCATACTTAGGCGGGGTTGATGAATCACCATTTACAGCTTATGATCAATATGAATTCTTGCACTAGAGGATAGACCATGAATCAGCAAGATACCAAGAAAATTATTGATACCGCCATTAAAAATTTCAAAGGTCAACTACCCACACTCGAAACTGCCATAGGTGCTTTATTTGTAGGGGACAAATTGGGCTGGAAACCGCTCTACCTCATCCATGACAAGACTACTTTAGCCAAATACGAGAAGATTCTGGGCATCAAATTCAGGGATATCCTTGAACCTGAAGGCGTATGGGCTCATAAATCTGTCGCCTGGAACCTGGCAAAAAAAGTAAGTAACTACTGGAAGGCCGTAAAAGGTGAAATCCCGGACATCCGAACACCACAAATAACAAAATAATCAAAAAGGGAGACTGGTTATCCCTTGACTTGCTGATATTATCCTACCTATACTACGGGATATGGAATCTCCCGTACCTATCTTAAAACATTACAAATGGCGCGTCCAGGACGGCTGGTCAGATCTTATTGCCCGGTATCCCTGGGCATGGTTCGTAACTCTCACCTTCACGGATAACATCCACCCGGAGGCCGCCCTCAAAGCCATGCGGGTATGGATTTCTAAACTGAACCGTGAGCTATACGGACCACGCTGGCACAAAAAAGTCCCTAAGGGTGTGTATTGGGTGGCCGCTATCGAATACCAAAAACGGGGGGTCATCCATTTGCATCTCTTGATGGCCGGCGTAAAAGATGCCCGCCGTTTAAGTTATATGGACACCTGGGCAGGCATGGGCAACAAGAACGGATACGCGAGGATTGTGCCTGTCCTCTCGAATCATGCGGTCAGCCGCTATTTAAGCAAATACGTCACCAAAGACGGGGAAATCTTTCTCTCGGACAACCTGCCTGATGTGACCTCGGGGCTTGCAGGCCTCTGGTCAGATTCCACCACAACGGAATCCTTTCCCGCGTCGGACACTCCCCGGGAATGAACTACAACGCCTGTGAGCGCAGCTCACAGCCGTTGCTTGACGGGTGAGCTGCGTCCAGAGTAAACGTAACTTAAGAGAGATAGTGTAGTGATAGTGACTGGAATATGTCTGACCATTGAGGAACTGCGCGAGATTACCGGACGGGTAAAACGCTCGGCACAGGCGCGGTGGTTACGTCAACACGGGTTTAATTTCAAGCTCCGGGCAGATGGTGTGCCTGTAGTCTCCCGGCATCACTTCGAAGCCGTCATGAGTGGCCACGGTAGCCCAACGAAGTCACCTGAACCTCAACCCGATTTCAGTATTTTCCAATGAGTCCAAAACCCAGACGGCAAGAGAATCGAGGATTGCCGGCACGCTGGCGATTTAAGCACGGAGCATATTACTACCGGGTCCCTGATGGACTGGCCGAACTCTGGGAAGGTAAAAAAGAGTTTCGTTTGGGGACATCGATAAACGAAGCCTACCGCGTTTGGGCGATGCACCTGGACATCTTCGCCAATGCCAAAACCATGGCGGAATTGCTCGACCGCTACGCCTTGGAAGTGATTCCAACGAAGGCATGGAAGTCGCAGGAGTCCAACCTCATCTCTATCCGTAAGCTGAAGCCCGTTTTCGGGCATATGCCAATCGCTGCGGTGAAACCTATCCACGTCTACCAGTTCCGGGACAAACGTGGCCGGGAAGGAAAATCTGCAGCCAATCGGGATATCGAAGTACTCAGTCACGCCTTCACTAAAGCGATTGAATGGGGACTGTGTGAACATCATCCCATCCGGGGCAAGGTGAAAAAATTCTCTACCCCGCCCAGGCGACGTTATATTGAAGATTGGGAAATTGAGGAAGCCCTCAAGGTTGCCTCCCCGTTCATCAAGGCCTATATTCGGTTAAAACTTCTCGTCGGCCTCCGTCGTGGCGATATGCTTTCCATCAAAATATCCGACCTCAAAGAGGACGGGATTCATGTCACACCCAGGAAGACCGCAAATAGCACCGGCAAGAAAATGATTATTACCTGGTCGGATGAGCTACGAGCTTCTATTGAGGAAATAAAACAACTCAGGAAAAAGATTTACTCCATCTGGCTATTTCATACTAATAAGGGACAACCCTACATCAAGGCAGACAGTACAGCCAATGGGTTTGATTCAATCTGGGGAAGGTTTATGGAAAAGGTGTTATCTGGAACAAAAGTTCAGGAAAGGTTTACAGAGCATGACTTAAGAGCAAAGGTTGCTAGTGATAACGAACTCGTGCATGCACAAAGATTATTGGGCCACTCATCAAGCTCAATTACAGAAAAAATATATGTAAGAAAAGCTTATAAAGTAAAACCCACTAAATAATTTTATTCGTTAATTTAATATAGCAAGAAAAACTAACATCACACCTATTAAGAAAGTAAAGCCGGATAGCAGTTCAAGATTGTTTTCACATTTAGTAGATTCCTCAAGATTACGAATCTCTTCATTATAATCATCATCTGTAATGTCACTATTATCTTTCATAAAATTAGTTCTCGCATCTAATAGGCCATTTAGATAATTGTTAAATCTACTCTCAGCTAAATAAATTGCTATTCCATTAAAAATTAAGCCCAGGATAAAAAATAAAAAAGAAAATAACACATAATTTCCTAATCCAATTTCTATCGTACCTATAAAAGTAATAAGGGTGATAATTCCACCTGCATTTCCAGCTGTTAATAATTTTGATTTTCTATTGAACGCTTCGTTTGCTATACCACGAAAATGGTTGATTTCATTGTTTACATCATTCAATATAATATTTCTTGTTTCTTCATCCATCTCTCTCCATCTATAAGCCATTTAAATTCCCCTTTTTCTTTAAAGCTTAGGTTATTAAAATAATAGTTTAGATAATTTCTATGGGACAAAATAGATTCTATGGGACAAGGTTAGCAAATACTTCCTTGTAAGTGCATTAATTTGGCGCGCCCGGAGAGATTCGAACTCCCGACCCCCTAGTTCGTAGCCAGGTACTCTATCCAACTGAGCTACGGGCGCTTTGTTAAAAAAACCAGAAACAACATGTTCGTTTCATCAAATAAATAGCAACTCTTTGAGTTGCTGTCCTCTCGTCGCTATCGGCATCCTGCCTCTCGCGACACTTGTGCATCCTGCACATCGTCCAACTAAGCTACGGGCGCTTTGTTAAAAAAACCAGAAACAACATGTTCGCATCGTGCATTACTAACTTTGGTCACTAGATTCGGCCATCCCGGCCTCATCAAGTGACACAGCTTTGAACATCCTCTCCAAAGCGCTCGATGGGAAAATGACACGTTAAGTGTCATTTTCTTTATCCGTCTCGCCTGAGCTACGGGCGCATGGTTTTACCGATTATAATATTTGAGAGAGGGATTCACTCGGGACATCCTGTACCTCTCCTTTCAGGCCACGCTTCGCGTGGTGCAAATCGGCTATCCTCGGCCCTGGCTTCCTGCTTCGCTCTACCTCCTACATCCATGTAGTCGTGCCGATATGTCAAACCAGAGGGTTCTCATCAAAACCTCTTACTCCTGATAATTCAGAAAACCCCATCAGGTTTTCTGAATTATTTGGCGGAGAGAGAGGGATTCGAACCCTCGATACGCTTTTGACGTATACTCCCTTAGCAGGGGAGCGCCTTCGACCACTCGGCCATCTCTCCGAAACTCATAAAGTACTTTTAAGAGTGATCTTAATTCAATCTGTTTGAACAACGGCGCTCCTTCCGCGCCCTATTCCGTACCTCCTGGCCGCTCTTGTGCATCCTGCACCCGCGACACTTGTATTTCCCTATACCTCGTACTCCATCCCTTCACATCCACTGTTCACAAAATTGCCTGAAGCAGGAGTGATACATGGACGTATCGCATATGGAGCTAAGGATGTAATTTTGAACATCATGTGCCAGTATGATTGCCTGTCAAGATAAGCTACACGGATCTAGCTTATAAAATCGTTCCTGCGATTTTACCGGTCATCTCTCAAGAAAATAACGAAATGACATATCAAGCGCCATTTCGAATTCAGGTCTGGTCTTCGTCTGACTGACCTGAATGCGCCCCACCGCTCTTTTCCTGCTGGATACGTTCGTAAATTTCTTCACGATGAACGGAGACATCTTTCGGCGCATTAATACCAATGCGCACCTGATTTCCTCTGATGCCGAGTACAGTGACAGTGATATCGTCACCTATTATCAAAGACTCACCAACCCTTCTAGTTAAAATAAGCATGTCAACTTCTCCTGTTATGCTTCAATTCCAGCATGCAACTCTGGTCTTAAAAATTTATCCCGCATCATCTGTTTTCAAGACGACAACCCGGCCGCTACTTCCTTACCTTGGCCATTTTCAAGCCCGAACTCGGAGTGCAAGGTCCTGACTCCCAGCTCCAGATACTTCTCGTTTACCACGACTGAAATTTTGATTTCAGAGGTGGATATCATCATGATATTGATTCCTTCTCTGGCAAGGGCATTAAACATCTTGCTGGCAATACCCGCATGTGAGCGCATTCCAACCCCAACAACAGATATCTTTACTATACCGGTATCACCGTTAATGTCTCTGGCACCGAGACTGGCTGCGCTCTTCTTAAGTATAGCCATTGCCTTGTCATAATCATTCCGGTGCACGGTAAATGTGAAATCCGTGAGCTTATCCACGCCGACATTCTGTACTATCATATCCACTTCAATATTGGCGTCCGCGATAGGTCCGAGAATACTGTAGGCGATACCTGGCCTGTCAGGTACGCCCACAATCGTCAATTTTGCCTCATCTTTATTATGGGCAATCCCGGAAATTATCGCTTGTTCCATAGTTTCATCCTCACCAGTAATCAATGTGCCCGGTCCTTCTTCAAAAGAGGATAGCACACGCAGTTGTACATTATACTTACTGGCAAATTCGACTGATCTGATTTGCAAAACCTTCGATCCCAGGCTTGCCAGTTCCAGCATTTCTTCATAAGTCAGCGTGTCCAGGCGCCTTGCCTTCGAGACGATCCGCGGATCGGCTGTGTAGACGCCATCCACATCCGTATAGATACGACATTCATCGGCCTTGAGCGCAGCCGCCATAGCGACTGCCGTTGTATCGGAACCCCCACGCCCCAGTGTGGTGATATTGCCGTCATCATCAATACCCTGAAAACCTGCAATGACAACCACCTTGCCTTCCGCAAGGCACTTTTTGACCTTATCTGCATCAATATCGAGGATACGCGCCTTGTTGTAGGCGCTGTCCGTCCGGATACGTACCTGTGCCCCGGTAAATGAAAGCGCAGGGCAGTTTCTGGCCTCCAGCGCAATGCTTAACAAGGCAATAGTGACCTGCTCCCCGGTGGAGAGCAATACATCAAGTTCCCGGCTGTTTGGGGCCTTGGCCAGATCCTTGGCCAGTTTCAGCAACCGGTCAGTCTCACCACTCATGGCGGAGACGACAACTACAATATCATCCCCGGCCCTGCGTGCATCGGCAACTTTATCGGCAACGGCATTGATCCGTTCAATGCTGCCGACTGAGGTACCACCAAATTTCTGTACAATTAATACCATGAATTAGCTGCTATCTCTGCAAAATGCGGGGATTCTAACGGAAATGGTCTGAATTTCAAATGATCACGGGTTATCGCAGTTGTTGTCTGATCCAGTCCGGGACACTGGCCAGTGCCGCTGGTAAACCGCTGGGATCATTTCCGCCAGCCTGGGCCAGATCCGGGCGTCCGCCTCCCTTGCCGCCAACCTTCTGGGCCACATAATTAACCAGATCACCGGCCTTGATCTGGTCCGTTTTATCTTTAGTGACACCAGCCACCAGACTGACCTTGTTGTCCACTACCGCAGCCAATATCAGGGCGGCTGTACCCAGTTTGTTTTTCAGCTGATCCACTGTATCGCGCAGTGTTTTAGCGTCGGCACCATCCAGTGTTCTGGCGATCACCTTGATACCATTGATTTCCACTGCCTCGGATACCAAGTCATCGCCGGCACTGCTCGCAAGTCTGGATTTGATTTGCTCAATTTCTTTCTCCAGTTTTTTGGTCCGCTCCAGTTGACCAGCCAGTTTATTCTCTACATTGTCCGTATCAGTTTTGAGTAATGCAGAAATATTTGCCAACTTCCGCTGATTTTGCTCTATCCAGGCCAACGCACTTTCGCCGGTCACAGCTTCTATGCGGCGCACACCGGAGGCGATACCGCTTTCAGAAATGATTTTCATCAGACCGATATCACCGGTTCGATGTACGTGTGTGCCCCCGCATAATTCACTGGAAAAACTGCCGCCTATCTTCAGCACCCTTACGGTGTCCTGGTATTTTTCACCGAAGAGTGACATAGCACCGGATTTCAATGCCTCATCCAGTGGCATGATATTGATTTCAGTCTCCACATTTTCGAGTATTTTATGGTTGACCAGCCATTCGATCTTTTTTATTTCATCATCACTCAATGGTTCGGTATGGGCAAAATCAAACCGCAGTCTGTCCGGGGCTACCAGCGAACCTTTCTGGACGACATGTTCTCCCAGGACATAGCGTAATGCCGCATGTAATAAATGAGTGGCAGAATGATTTCTGACAGCATTAATGCGTGTGAGCTGATCTACCTTTGCAATTATCTTCTGTCCCAGTTGCATCTTCCCCTGGATCAAATCTCCGACGTGGATATGCGCCCTGCCCTGTTTCTGTGTATCACGAATTTCAAAGATAATGCCATCCGCAACCAGTTGTCCTTTGTCACCAACCTGCCCGCCGGATTCAGCATAAAACGGGGTTGTATTCAGTATTACCCCGCCACTTTCGCCGGGATTGATCCCGGTCACTGTCCTACCATCCTGATAGAGGGCGGTAATCGTACATTCCTGCTCCAGACATTCATAACCACTGAATTCCGTAAAATGCTCGGCATCAGGTATATTGGACAGATCGATGTCAAACTTGCTGGCTGCCCTGGCGCGTTCACGTTGTTCAGCCATACATTTGTTGAATCCGTTCATGTCCAATGTTAATCCGCGCTCACGCGCAATATCAGCAGTGAGATCCACCGGGAAACCATAGGTGTCATAAAGCTTGAATACATCGGGACCAGGAATCCGCTGGCCGGACATTTTTGCTATGGCGTTTTCCAGATGCTTCAATCCCTGCTCCAGGGTTTCAGCAAAACGTTCCTCTTCCTGCTTCAGTATCCTGGCCACATTCTGGCTGGCATGATGTAATTCCGGATAAGCATCACCCATCACTTCATCCAGGGCCTTCACCAGTTTGTAAAAGAACGGTTCGTTAATTCCCAGTTTATTACCATGACGGATGGCGCGGCGGATGATGCGGCGCAAGACATAACCGCGCCCCTCGTTTGCAGGCATGACGCCATCGGTAATCAGAAATGCGCAGGAACGAATGTGATCAGCGATCACTTGCATGGATGTAATTTCAGCCGTTTTGTTTTTGACCTGTTTTTGTACTGATCGAATCAGATGCTGAAACAGATCGATTTCATAATTGTTGTGCACCCCCTGAATTACTGCTGCGATACGTTCCAGTCCCATCCCGGTATCCACTGAAGGGTGGGGAATGGGCGTCAAGTTGCCTTTCACGTCGCGGTTGTACTGGGTAAAGACCAGGTTCCATATCTCGATATAACGATCGCCTTCCTGATCAGAGCTGCCGGGTGGACCTCCAGCAATTGATGGGCCATGGTCATAAAATATTTCACTGCTGGGACCACAGGGACCAGTATCGCCCATGGACCAGAAATTATCTTTCTCACCGCAACGGCTGAAACGATCTTTTGCTACACCGATCTCGTTCAACCAGATATCCGCGGCTTCGTCATCGTTTTCGAATACGGTGACCCACAACCTTGATGCCGGTATCTGCAATACCTTGGTCAGGAATTCCCAGGCATAAGAAATGGCCTGACGCTTGAAGTAATCGCCAAAACTGAAATTTCCCAGCATTTCAAAGAAGGTATGATGGCGGGCGGTATAACCCACATTCTCCAGATCATTATGTTTGCCACCGGCCCGCACACAACGCTGGGAAGTTGTTGCGCGTTTATATGGCCGTTCTTCCAGACCAAGAAATACCTCCTTGAACTGAACCATCCCGGCATTGGTAAATAGCAAGGTCGGATCATTGGCGGGCACGAGGGAACTGCCGGGGACAATTTCATGCCCCTGGTCATGAAAATAATCCAGAAATATAGATCGAATTTCAGTTGTGCTTTTCACTCGTTACCTTTTGTTAATCAGAAGTTCCAAAAGTTTTTCGTATCTGCTCTCCACTGAAACCACGCTGCTGCAGAAAGCGCATCTGCTTTGCCTTTTCCTTAAAGTCCCGCGGAAATTTCTTTCCAAACCGTTTTTCACGTGTCCGTATTACACGCTGTTCCCATTCGGGTGCATGCATATCAAGATGGAGATAAATCAGATCATCGTTGATGCCACGTTCACGCAGTTCCAGCTTGATGCGTACCGGCCCATAGCCTTTTTCAATGCGGCTATGGATATAGCCCTCAGCAAAACGGCCATCGCTCTGCAGGCCTTCCTGCGCCAATGTTGCGGCAACTGACTGTACGGTAGCTTCATCATAATCCCGCATAATCAGCTTGGTGATCAGTTCTTTTGCACTGTGCTCACGTCTGGCCAGTAATCCCAGTGCACGTTGGCGGATATCAGACAAATCCTTGTTCAGACTTCAGCTGCCTCCGTATTTTCAATCACCTTGATATCAGGTAATAGCTTGGCACGGATTTTCCGTTCGATCTCTTTTGCGATCTCCGGGTTTTCCTTCAGGAAAATACGGACGTTATCCTTGCCCTGACCAATACGTTCGCCGTTGTAGCTATACCATGCGCCGGCTTTGTCTATCAGGTCATGGTCCGTGCCGAGACCGATAATTTCGCTTTCCCGTGAAATGCCTTCACCATACAGAATATCGAATACAGCCTCCTTGAATGGTGGCGCGATCTTGTTTTTAACCACTTTCACGCGGGTCTCATTCCCAATCACCTCATCGCCCTTTTTTATTGCGCCGATACGGCGGATGTCCAGACGCACCGAAGCATAAAACTTCAATGCATTACCCCCGGTCGTGGTCTCCGGATTACCAAACATGACCCCTATCTTCATACGGATCTGGTTGATAAAAATCACCAGCGTATTGGATCGTTTGATATTCCCGGCCAGTTTCCTGAGTGCCTGGGACATCAGGCGTGCCTGCAATCCCATATGGCTGTCACCCATTTCGCCTGCTATCTCGGCCTTGGGTGTGAGTGCCGCAACAGAATCAATAATGACCAGATCGACTGCGCTGGAACGCACCAGCATGTCGGTGATTTCCAGGGCCTGTTCACCGTTATCCGGTTGTGATACCAGCAGATCATCGATCTGTACACCCAGTTTTTCCGCGTAACTCGGGTCCATTGCATGTTCCGCGTCAACAAAAGCGGCTGTGCCTCCGGCCTTCTGTATTTCCGCCGCGACATGCAGGGCCAATGTGGTTTTGCCGGAAGATTCCGGTCCGTATATTTCAACCACCCGGCCGCGTGGCAAACCGCCTATCCCCAACGCGATATCCAGACCCAGTGACCCGGTAGAAACGGGGATAACATCACGTACTACGCCGGCATCACCCATGCGCATGACCGATCCCTTGCCAAACTGCTTCTCTATCTGACTTAATGCAGCGCTCAGTGCCTGTTTCTTTTTCTCATCCATAAAATGTTCACCAATGCTTGATTAAAATGTGCGCCAATTATCCCACAAATCGGGCGAAGATGAACGGCCCCTGCAAAAAAGAAAATTCATATCTTTTCATGGAGATGACCAGATTTCTTCATACCTGGATCCTGCCGGGAGGGTTTGAGATTGAATAAGTGAAAACCCTCTGACCGGCCATTGAACAGGTTCCACGGAATGTAGGATGGGTTTTCGTCTTACTCCGCGGGCCAGGGTAACGTGCGGACGAAAGGGGCGCTGGTCTAACCTGATAGCGCATTGTGTTGAAGCGGTGGCCAGTTCTGCTGCAAATATCGGGATCTCTTCGGGGATATGGGCCGGCGCCAACCACAATACCTGTGTCTTTTTCCACCAACCGATACGATCCAGAATCAATGTGACTGGTTTTATTCTGAGTTGCCGGACCCGGTCCGTTACACATTCAGCCTTTTCGGTACTGACATCACCCAAAAATACGAGGGTAATATGCAGGTTATTGGCAATGACCAGACGTCCATTGTCAGCAGGCAGTGTATCTCTGATTTTTAACAGTGAGTGACGTGTTTCAGTATCCGGCCACAGGGCAAAAAAGAGCCGTGCCATATGTCAGTGGAAAGTAAAAAGTGGAAAGTAAAAAAGCACAATCATGTTTGATTTTTTTACTTATCCGCTTTCTATGATATCGAGCAGTCCCTGGATCGCCATTAAACAGGCCTGATGACGAACCTGCGTACGATTGCCCTGAAATATAGTCTGTGTAATCCTGGGATCTGACTCCTCCCGTAGCCATGCGAAACATACTGTGCCTACCGGTTTATCATCAGAACCGCCATCCGGGCCGGCGATACCGGTAATGGCTACACTGATTTGGGCATGACTGTTAGCCAGGGCGCCTTCTGCCATGGCCATGGCAGTTTCATTACTGACCGCGCCAAATTGATTGAGTATCCCGGATGACACTCCCAGCAGTTCCTGCTTTGCGGAATCGGAATAGGTCACAAAACCACGTTCAAACCAGTTTGAGCTCCCGGGGATGCGCGTGATGATTTCGGCCAACCCACCTCCCGTACACGACTCTGCCGTTACAAGAAATAATTCATGATCAAGTAACAGTTTTCCGAGCCGTCCTGCGAGATCATTGATTACTGTGTCATTCACCCCTCTGCACTCCGCCGCTTCCTGAAAAACTCATGCAACATGCCAGCACATTCGTCCTTTAATACACCACTGGTGATCGCGCATTGATGATTCAATCGATCCGAATTCAGTATCTGGAAGACACTCCCGGCGGCACCGGCTTTCGGATCTTCCGTACCAAATACTGTTCTGGCGATACGGGCATGCACCAGCGCCCCGGCGCACATGACACACGGTTCCAGTGTGACGTAGAGTGTTGTATCACATAAGCGGTAATTTTTTATTTTCTCACCGGCAGATCTCAATGCCATCATCTCGGCATGGGCTGAAGGATCATGACTGGATATCGGCTGGTTCCAGCCTTCGGCGATACATTCATTATTGAGTACCAGCACGGCTCCGACCGGGACTTCGCCCAATGCTTCAGCGTTGCGAGCAAGTTCCAAGGCTCGTTGCATCCAGAATTCATCAATTGATTCAGACATGGTAAGTGGTAGGTAGAATATGGTAGATGGTATATGGGATGAAGCGACCAGCCAGATAAATAATTATTTCCCCATATACCATATACCACCTCCCATCTACCAAAATCACTCCCACTCAATCGTGGCCGGTGGTTTGCTGGAGATGTCATAGGTGACACGCGAGATCCCATTGACCTCGTTGATAATGCGACTGGCGACATTTTCGAGGAATTCATAGGGCAATTTGGCCCAGTGGGCCGTCATGAAATCGACCGTTTCAACGGCACGAAGCGCCACCACATAATCATATTTACGGCTGTCCCCCATGACGCCAACGGAACGGACGGGCAAAAAGACAGTAAATGCCTGACTGACCTTGTCATATAAATCATGCTTACGCAGTTCTTCAATATAAATCGCATCAGCCTGGCGTAAAATATCAGCATATTCCTTACGCACCTCGCCCAAAATACGCACTCCCAGCCCCGGCCCCGGGAAGGGATGCCGGTAAACCATCTGATGCGGCAGGCCCAGTTGCGTGCCCAGTTTGCGCACCTCATCCTTGAACAGTTCGCGCAAAGGTTCAACCAATTTCAGTTTCATGATTTCCGGCAGACCACCCACATTGTGATGGGATTTGATGACATGTGCCTTGCCGGTTTTGGCGCCTGCGGATTCAATAACATCAGGATAAATAGTCCCCTGTGCCAGCCATCTGACGTCTTTAATCTTGTGGGCTTCTTCCTCGAAAACATGGATAAATTCACGGCCAATGGCCTTGCGTTTTTCCTCCGGGTCTTCTATTCCGCTCAATACGTTCAGAAAACGGGGCTCCGCATCCACCTTGATCACATTAATCCCCATATTTTTTGCAAAGGCGGTCATGACCTGTTCAGCTTCATGCAGACGCAACAACCCATTATCGACAAAGACACAGATCAGTTGATCGCCAATTGCTTCATGCAACAGTGCAGCAACCACCGAGGAATCGACACCGCCGGACAGGGCCAGTAATACTTTGTCCTTGCCAATCTGATCACGGATAACACGAATCGAATCTTCAACAATATTAGCGGTCGTCCATAACGCATTACACCCGGATATTTCATGCAGAAAACGATCCAGGATGGCAGCGCCCTGCCGGGTATGCGTGACCTCGGGATGAAATTGCAGGCCATAGAATTTTCTGGTTTCATCCGCCATCCCTGCAATCGGTGCATTATCCGTAGAGGCAATCACCTTGAAGCCATCAGGTAAGCCAATGACGCGATCACCGTGGCTCATCCACACATCAAGCAGACCATGACCTCGATCGTTGGTGTGGTCCTGTATATCGCGGAGTAATGTGGAGTGTCCGCGGGCACGTACCTGGGCGTAGCCGAATTCCCGTATAGCGGATGATTCAACCTTGCCACCCAGTTGTTCCGCCATAGTCTGCATGCCATAACAGATCCCCAGCACCGGTACGCCCAGCGTGAAAATGATCTCCGGCGCACGGATACCATTGGCTATCGTCACGGAATCCGGTCCGCCGGAAAGGATAATGGCCTTGGGGTTAAATTCCTTAATTGAGTCAGCAGACAGATCAAATGGATGGATTTCACAGTACACACTCGCCTCACGTACACGTCGGGCGATCAACTGGGTATATTGGGAGCCAAAGTCGAGGATTAAAACCCGTTCAGAGTGAATATTCATCAAATAACCCTCCCTGGTGCGATGTTCCGGCCCGTCCGTCCCTGGCCGTGCGCTCGCCGGAGCAAATGTCCACCGGACATTTGCTTTTGTCCGGCTCGCCCAAAATCTAAAATTAAAACTTTTTCAGAATGAATATTGGTCATTTATCAAGAGGGCAGAAAGTAGGTGCCAACAGCAGGGGACGGTAACTGTATATTGACTGGTTTCGAAAGCGTTTGCCCTGATCCCCGGTCCCCGATTATTAATCCATCCGGTAATTAGGTGCTTCTTTGGTGATCGACACATCATGCACATGACTTTCACGCACCCCTGCATTGGTTAAACGCACAAATGAGGCCTTGCTGCGTAATTCATCAATGTTCTTGCATCCGGTATAACCCATGGAGGCACGAATACCACCCAGCAACTGGTGGATGATTGCCCCCATGCTGCCTTTATAGGGTACGCGCCCTTCAATTCCCTCAGGCACCATTTTTTCGATTTCGTCATTTTCCTGGAAATAACGATCTGACGATCCATGTTGCTGGGCCATTGCGCCCAGTGACCCCATACCACGATAGGATTTGTAAGAACGTCCCTGAAACAGTTCAACCTCTCCCGGCGCTTCCTCGGTACCGGCCAGCAGACCGCCGATCATGACAGAACTGGCACCTGCTGCCAGCGCTTTGGCGATATCACCCGAATAGCGAATGCCACCATCAGAGATAAACGGGACGTCTGCATCTTTCAATGCCTGTGCAATATTTATAACAGCCGTGATCTGGGGGACGCCCACACCGGTCACTATACGTGTAGTACAGATAGACCCCGGGCCTATCCCAACCTTGACGGCATCGACGCCAGCCTCAACCAGGGCCAATGCGCCTTCTGCGGTAGCCACATTACCGCCGATGACCTCGGTATCGGGATAATTCTTTTTAATCAGGCGCACCATATCAAGTACGCCTTGTGAATGACCATGCGCCGTATCCACGACGATCACATCGACTCCTGCGTTAATCAGTGCTTCAACACGTTCAGTGGTACCCTCACCCACGCCCACGGCAGCGCCTACACGTAACTGTACTGCATGATCCTTGCAGGCATTGGGAAATTCATGAGCCTTCTGGATATCCTTGACTGTCACCAGACCACGCAGCTGGAATTTGTCATTGACCACCAACACCTTCTCTATACGGTGTTTGTGCAACAATGCCTTGATCTCCTGATCATCTGCGTCTTCCCTTACAGTGACCAGCCGGTTCTTGGGTGTCATGATATTTTTTACCGGATCGCCGTGATGAGTTTCAAAACGCAGATCGCGGCTGGTAACAATACCTACCAATTGTTCACCTTCAACGACCGGTACACCTGATATATGATGCGCCCGAGTCAATTCGAGTACTTCCCGGATACTGGTATCCGGTGTCACGGTAAAAGGGTCCTTGATCACCCCGCTTTCAAATTTTTTCACCATGCGTACCTGTTGAGCCTGTGCCTCGGCGCTCATATTCTTGTGAATAATGCCAATACCGCCTTCCTGGGCCAGGGCAATAGCCAAACGGGCCTCTGTCACCGTGTCCATGGCGGCTGAAATGATGGGGATATTGAGTGTGATATTACGCGTCAGCCGGGTCTTGAGTTCAACCTGCCGTGGCAGGACTTGCGAGTAGGCGGGTACCAGTAGGACATCATCAAAAGTCAGGGCTTGTTCGGTAATACGCATCGCTTAATTCTTACCAGTCTCTGAAGTAACCGGCTATTATAGAGACACCCCTCTTATGGGTAAACAACGTTTATTTTATTTGAGCCTCTATTTTCACAGCACAGACGACTGATGGATAACATCCAGGACAACGAAATCGCTGCACTTGATATCTATAACGTCACGCGATTGAATCGTGAGGTACGGGCCATCCTGGAAGGGAGTTTCCCTTCGGTCTGGGTGCAGGGCGAGATCTCCAATCTTGCACAACCGGCCTCGGGTCATATCTATTTTTCCCTTAAAGACCAATATTCACAGGTACGCTGCGCCATGTTTCAGAACCGCCGGCGTGCCCTGAAATTCAGTCCGGGAAACGGGGTATCAGTCTTGATCCGGGCCAATGTCAGCCTGTATGAAAATCGTGGCGAATATCAACTCATCGTTGAACACATGGAACCGGTTGGAGATGGCGCCCTGCAACGCGCCTTTGAAGAACTCAAGCAGCGCCTGTTCAGGGAGGGACTCTTTGATGACAAACATAAAAAGCCCGTGCCAGACATGGCACGGACCATCGGGATCATTACTTCACCCACGGGTGCCGCCATTCGTGACATTCTCTCAGTACTCAAACGCCGTTTCCCACTGGCCAATATTATCCTTTACCCGACTGCAGTCCAGGGCGAGGCGGCACCGGCACAGATTATCTCCATGTTACAAACGGCTGACCGCAGACAGGAGTGTGATGTACTGATACTTGCCCGCGGTGGCGGATCACTTGAAGATCTGTGGGCATTTAATAACGAAAATCTTGCCCGTGCTATTTTTGATTGTTCTCTGCCAATAGTCACTGGTATCGGCCATGAGATCGACTTCACCATAGCTGATTTCGTAGCCGATCACCGTGCACCGACTCCTTCCGCGGCTGCCGAGACCGTCAGTCTGGATCAGGCGCAACTGTACATGCATTTACAGCAAGCAAACAGAAAACTGGTGCGTTTGATGAATATACTGATCAGTGATCGGAAGCAGAAAATATATCAACTTGAAAAACGGTTGCCGCATCCAGTCCGGATCATACAGATGATCAGCCAGCGTCTGGACAGCCTATCCACACAGTTAATCCATCTGGTCCGGGCCGGTTTGAGCACTAAAAACAGACAACTTGCAGATTTGAACCTTGCTCTTCAACACAACAATCCGGTACATGCATTAAAAATGAACATGGCTCATTGTCAGCAGTTACAACAACGTCTGGCGCGTACCATCAGGCTTTCCCTGAAACATTTTAAAAACCTTCTGGCAAATGCAAATCGCGCCCTGGACGCCATCAGTCCAACGGCGACACTCAATCGGGGCTATGCCATTGTCCAGCAACAGGATGGTACTATTGTGCGTGATGCTGAAAAGCTTGATCTGAATGAAATAATCAATACACATTTTGCCCGTGGCAGTATTGAGAGCAAGGTAAAAAAAATATTAAAGGATAAATAAAAATATTGCTGATTATTATTTCAGCGATTTACATCAGACCGCTACTCTTCCCACCATTTCGCCCTGCGCCTGCATATCAGCATGGTACGATGAACGTACCATCGGACCACTGGCAACATTTTTAAAACCGATATTACGCGCATAATCGCCAAGCTCATTAAATTCATCCGGATGTACAAAACGGACCACCGGCAGGTGATGACGGCTGGGTTGCAGGTACTGGCCGATAGTCAACCAGTCACAATCATGGGCGCGGAGATCATGTAACACCTCCTTCACTTCTTCGATGGATTCACCTAACCCCAGCATCAGGCCGGATTTTGTGGGGACCTCCGAATGTTGTGACTTGAAACGTCTGATGAGTTCCAGCGATCCCTCATACACCGCTCCGGGACGTGCATACCGGTACAAACGTGGCACGGTTTCAAGATTATGATTAAACACATCGGGGGGAGATGATTTCAATCTAGCCAGCGCGAGATCGGCGCGTTTACGAAAGTCCGGTGTGAGTATCTCGATCGTGATGGCCGGCACCCTGGCACGTACCGCCCGGATACATTCGGCGAAATGTCCGGCGCCACCGTCTTTCAGGTCATCACGATCCACGGAGGTGATCACGACATACTTCAGGTTCATCAATTGAATGGCATGGGCAAGATTGGCCGGTTCATTTTTATCCAACGGCCTGGGACGGCCATGGGCAACATCACAGAACGGGCAACGGCGCGTGCACAGATCACCCATGATCATAAAGGTGGCCGTGCCGTGGGTGAAACACTCACCCAGGTTCGGGCATGAAGCCTCTTCACAAACAGTATGCAGATTGTGTTCACGTAACAGCGATTTAAGTTTTAACGCTTTCGGATCAACAGGCGCCTTCGCACGGATCCACGCCGGTTTGCGTGGCGGACTGATGTTTTCAGACACGACCCTGACCGGAAAGCGTGTCTTCAATTCGCCACGCTGTTCACGGGTTGGTTTGCTGTTTTCATTGTGCATTCATTTAACCCTTTACGCAGCCCGGGATGTTTGTATCGGGTTGATGTCACCCGTGTCTTTAGCCTGTGCATAATCAGCATAGCCAAGCTGCTTCAACAGATAGGGCAGCAGAGTGATAAAAGTTGCATTGATACCCAGCAGACATCCCAGTTCTTTCAATTGTGTCAACTTTAAACCCGGATAACCGCAGGGGTTAATGCGCTGGAACGGTGCGAGGTCCATGTCCACATTCAGTGCGAGGCCATGATAGCTGCAACCCCGTTTTACCCGGAGACCGAGCGCGGCGATTTTCTTGTCTGAGACATAAACACCGGGCGCGCCTGCCTTGCGGGCGGCCTTAATTCCGAGAGATGCGCACATATCAATCATGGCCTGTTCGATCAACGATACATAGCGTTTTATGGTTAGTCCTTTGCGCTGCAGATCCAGCAAAAGATAAACCACCATCTGGCCTGGCCCATGGTAGGTCACCTGGCCACCGCGGTCGGTCCTGATGATCGGAATATCACCGGCCGCTAAAATGTGTTCTTCTTTACCGGCCAGACCGAGTGTGAACACGGGCGGATGTTGCAGGCACCATATCTCATCAGGGGTATTCTCATCACGTTCACGAGTAAAGCGCACCATAGATTCATAGATCGGCTGATAATCACATTCCCCTGACTGCCTGATGTATATTCGGCCCGGCATGATCACAATGCCATCAATACACGTTCGTTGGCACTCAATTCCATATAAAGGTTTTCGAGCTGTTCCTGGCTTTGCGCCTGTATTGTGACTGTTACAGAAATATATTTACCACCCCGGCTCAGGCGTGTCTTGACCGTTGCGTCTGTGAATTCAGGAGAATGCCTGCGAATGATACTGACGACCAGGGCATCGAAATCTTCGGCTGCCTTGCCCATGGCCTTGATTGGAAACTCACAGGGATATTCGATTGCGGATTCTGTAGTTGCAGGTTTCATTTAAGGTATCTGGTTTATCATTCGATACTTTAAAGATTACCATATTACCATCATTGATGGCGCTTAAGGTTAACCAGACGCTCACTGATTTGCAGTCTTGCCATACACAGTCAGGCAGACTGGAATGGATAGGTATACGCCCGCAATACCGGGAGGACATGGTCGAACCTGATACCGCTGTACTACTGGCCGGGCATGGTATCGAGGGCGACCATTATGCCGGCAAAACTGTTGATGGAGAGCGTCAGGTGACCCTGATACAGGCCGAATATCTGCCAGTGATTGCATCATTATGCGGGGTACTAAAGATATTTACCCGGCACAATTACGCCGGAACCTGATGATCTCCGGTATCAATATTGCCGTACTCAAGAATCAGCGTTTTATCCTGGGCGAGACCGAACTTGAAGGCACAGGTCACTGCCATCCCTGCTCCAGAATGGAGGAGAATCTTGGCAGAGGTGGTTATAATGCAGTCAGGAACCACGGCGGTATCACTGCCAGAGTGGTCACCGGAGGCAGGATAGCCAGGGGTGAAAAGCTGACCGTGATATTGCCGGTGTGAATGCATTTACCCGGATTTTTTGATTTTTGGTATATATACTGTCAGATCAGATACACATTGAATTTATTACTCATAAAACAATCAACGGGGGTGGAAAAATGGACACGAATGTCAAAGAAAATGTAAAAAATGTAGATACCTGGTTACGGGGCCTGTTCATCATCATTTTTGGGGTCATTTTTTACTTTCTCATTGGTATCATCTGGTTGCTGGTGATATTTCAATTTGTCACGAAGGTTATTACCGGAAAACTGAATGATCAACTTGAAAAATTCAGCAGTAGTCTGACCCAGTATGCGCTACAGATACTGGATTACGTCACTTTCCAGTCAGAGACCAGACCTTTCCCCTTCAGTCCTTTCCCCGGCTCGGGGCCCACAGGTGAGGGAAAATCAACGGAAAAAAAGAATAAAGCGGAGCCACCAGCCTAATCTGCCAACCCCCGCCGGGCACAAGGTAGACGAATAAAATACCACCCCGGTTTATTCCATAAGTTGCGGTCTTTTTGCGCGGCTCAATTGCTGATCCGTGAATGAACTGATATTGCAATTCTTATTCTAAATCAATATAAAAATATAGATAATAATTACTTTTAATTATAGGTTTAGTCCGTTAAATTGGCGCGCCTGATCAACCCCGAGCATTACAGCCACGTTACCGTTGAATAATTACCAGCGAGGCACAAACATTGGCAGCATCGCATCAAATTGCAGAAGATCATAATTTAATCCTTGGAATTCAATGCTTTAGCTATGCAGATCTGTATAAACCGTTGCGACTGGCTGACCTGTTGCATGTATTTGATACCACACTAAAAGAGAGGGATTCCGGACTGTTTGCTGAGTATCAAACTTACAAAAATACTCTCGGTAAAGAGATGACCCCGCAGGCCATCTCTGATCTCCTGGTGCGTTTAGCGCCGCAGGTCGGGGAATTTGTTGCACGGTTGTTTCATGTAGAAGCAGAACGTGCCCATCAGCAATCTGCCATCCGCGATGAAGTCGACACTATCTTTGTCTTTCGCAACGAGATCGTGGAGAAAATACAGGCCCGGTTCAAGGATGCAGACATCACACAATGGGACATTAAAAAAATTCGGGATGATTTTGATCTGTTAAAAAGAATTGCCTTGCCGGAGACTGCCACTGATACAGACCTGGAACATGCTATCTGCCAGGTGGGCACCAGACTGGCCCGGCTCTCCAATCATTACCGGGCACTGGCCAAGGGCAAGCCGGCAGAAATTGGTGATGCCGATTCAGCAGTAAATACTCTCCGGCAACGACTGGTAGCAGACCCGCAAAGCAACGTAGTGTTCGGTGATGCTTTGGCAAAACAGGGACCGGCTGAATTTACCAATACCTTGCTGGAAGCCGTCCAACGCTGGTGTTATGCCGCACTGAACGATCCGGGACTCAATAAAACAATTTCAGGGTGGATGAGCTTCAAGACACCCCGGAAAACTGATATTGACCATCTGGTCCATCATGAAACCCGGCAGCGGGAAGGTTTTACTACCTGGGTAGGACCGGCAGCGGAACACCGGCGCCGCGATGGTTTTGCTCTGACCGACCCTCGCTATAACCAGCGCCAGGTCCAGTACGAGGTCGATCACTGCATTTATTGTCACGATCGTGACACTGACTCCTGCTCCAAGGGCATGCGTAACAAACGTGGCGGGGATTACAAGACCAATGCCCTGGGCGTCACCATCATCGGCTGTCCATTAGGTGAGAAGATTTCAGAAATGCATGTCGTGAAACGGCAGGGCGATAATATCGGCGCTCTGGCACTGGTGACGATCGATAATCCCATGTGTCCCGGTACCGGCCACCGTATCTGCAATGATTGCATGCGGGGTTGTATCTATCAGAAAACCGAGCCGGTCAATATCCCGCAGATTGAAACCAACGTCCTGACTGACGTCCTGTTCATGCCCTATGGTTTTGAGATCTACAGCCTGCTCACCCGCTGGAACCCGCTGAATGTCCTGCGTCCCCACGCACTGCCTTATAACGGCAAAAATGTGCTGGTAGTAGGCATGGGGCCAGCCGGCTATACCCTGGCGCATTACCTGATCAATGAAGGTTTTGCCGTTGCCGGAATCGATGCCCTGAAGATAGAACCACTGCCTGTGGATCTCATCGGCAACCACGAGCAATTGCCCCGGCCGCTTAGGGATTTTCGTGAATTGTATGAAGACCTGGACAAACGTCTTCTGGCTGGTTTTGGTGGGGTGGCTGAATACGGCATCACTGTCCGCTGGGACAAGAATTTCCTCAAGGTGATCTACCTGACCCTGGCCCGGCGCAACAATTTCCGCTGTTTTGGCGGGGTGCGTTTCGGCGGGACCATCACCATCGAAGAGGCCTGGGAGATGGGATTCGACCACATCGCCATCGCCAGCGGGGCCGGCAAACCCACAATTATTGGGCTGAAAAACAACCTTATCCGGGGTATACGCAAGGCCTCGGATTTTCTCATGGCCTTGCAATTGACCGGGGCTGGCAAAAAATCCTCACTGGCTAATCTGCAGATCCGACTGCCGGCCGGTATTATTGGGGGTGGACTCACGGCCATTGATACAACTACAGAAGTAGCTGCTTACTATCCAGTACAGGTAGAAAAAATATTGCATCGCTACACAAAACTGGTTGAGGAAAAGAGTAAGGAAGCGGTGCGTGCTGATTATGACCGGGAAGAGCTTGAGATCCTGGATGAGTTTCTGGCCCACGGCCGCACCATCCAGTCCGAACGCCAGCGTGCCGCCGCCGCGGGTGAAAAACCCGATTTTCAGCCGCTCATTGACCAATGGGGTGGCGTTACCATGTTTTACCGCAAGGGCATCGAGGATGCCCCGGCCTACCGGCAAAACCATGAGGAGATCCATGAGGCATTGAAAGAGGGCATACAAATCGCTGAGGGCATGAATCCGCTGGAGGCCATTCCGGATGAATATGGGGCGCTGAAGGCCATCCGCTTCGAGAAACTGGAGGAAAAGGAAGGTCGCTGGCTGTCCGCGGGCAAAGAAGTGGAAATACCATTGCGTAGCCTGTTTATCGCTGCCGGGACCTCACCCAACACCATTTATGAGCAGGAACACCCCTACAGCTTCAGGATGGATGAAAAATTCTTCCAGCGTTATGAGCCGCACTGGACTGAGTCTGACCTGCCGGATCTGGTACCCATGGACGATGCCACCATCCCCAAGATTGGCCGTCCGGCCCCGCTTTCCTCCTATCACAAGCACGGCAAATTTATTTCTTTCTATGGCGACAATCACCCGGTGTATGCCGGTAGTGTGGTGAAGGCCATGGCCAGTGCCAAGGATGGTTATCCCTATATCGTCAAACTGTTTGAGAAGGAATTAATAGCGCTGGATCCGGCACAACAGCAAAGCAGGGACCAGTCCATGCAAAGTTTATTAAAACGGCTGGAAGACGAATTAACAGCCACTGTAGTCGAAGTTAACCGGCTCACCCCCACCATCATCGAGGTCATCGTGCATGCCCCGATGCAGGCCCGTAAATTCCATCCGGGACAATTTTACCGGGTGCAGAACCTCGAGAGTCTGGCACCGGTTGTCGAAGGCACCGTACTCGCTGCCGAAGGTCTGGCCCTGACCGGGGCCTGGGTCGACAAGGAAAAGGGACTAATCTCACTGATAGCTCTGGAGATGGGCAGTTCCTCCAAGCTCTGTGCCCTGTGGAAACCGGGCGATCCGCTCGTTGTGATGGGTGTTACCGGCGCACCTACGGAGATTACCCAGAACAAGACGGTCATGCTCATCGGTGGCGGGCTGGGTAATGCCGTACAGTTTTCGATAGGCAAGGCATTAAGGGCCGCTGGAAATAAAGTCATCTACTTTGCCGGTTACAGAAATCCCACCGATGTGTTCAAGGTTGCGGACATCGAGGCCGCGTCAGATATTATCGTATGGGCTGTCGATCCGGCCCCCGGGGTGCAGGCCATCCCGTCAACAAGACCTCAGGACAAAACCTGTGTAGGCAATATCCTGGATGCCATCGAGGCCTATGCCAAAGGGAATCTGGGCGATACCACTATCAAATTATCAGAGGTTGATCATACCATTGTGATCGGTTCGGATCGCATGATGGCCGCAGTCAAGGAGGCCCGGCATGGCCGCCTTAAGCCCTATCTGAAACCAGGGCATACTGCTATCGGTTCTATTAATTCACCCATGCAGTGCATGATGAAAGGCGTGTGTGCGCAATGTCTATGCAAACATGTTGATCCTCATACCGGCGAAGAATATTTTGTCTATTCCTGTTATAACCAGGATCAGGACCTTGATCGTGTGGATTTCCCCAACCTCAATGCACGTCTGCGTCAGAATACAGTACAGGAAAAACTCTCCAGGATGTGGCTGGACCATCTCCTGGAATCACACAACCGATAAGTTTATTCAGGTGATAAACCGGTCACAATTCTTATCAAGGTTGTGATTAATATGGCATTTCACTCTCTGTCGGTTTTTACATTAGCAGAAATAGCGCTATGATCAGGTTTATCAGTTGATTTTTGTATTACCTGTAACAGAATTGCGTATGCAGAGACCTGGTTTTCAGCAATAAAATTACTTCAAAAATACGGCAATCATTGAAGGTATCAAAGAAATGGATGGATTACAGTTACATATAACACTGCTCAAAAATACCCCTATCTTCAGGTCGCTGTCTGATGATCTCCTGCGGGGTATTCTGAATGCGCCAGAGAATGGTATTAAGGAATACGCGCCGAAACAACTCATAATCCGCGAATCCGAAATTGGCGACTGTATGTATATCATTCTGGAAGGTACAGTTGAGGTGTTAATACGCGCTGAATCCAGCAACCGGGATATCTCAATTGCGACACTGCGGGCCGGAGATTTTTTCGGTGAACGTTCCCTGATGCCAGGCAGCACCGGACGGCGTAACGCCACCATCAAGGCGGTTTATCCAACCAAGGTTTTCCGCATAGATAAAAAATATGTCCTGCTGAGTATCAAACGTGATGATTTCAGTCTGAGTGATGATGAAGATGTCACTGTTATTAACGTCACAAACAGCAAACCGGCACCGGCACCTCAACCCCAGGCGACACCACCAAAGCCGGTTATGCCGGCATTTCCACCGGATGAAGTGCGCGACCTGATCATAAAAATCCGCCTGTTCAAGAGTCTCAACCGTGATGAGTTGCTGACCATCCATGAATGGACGGAAGTAGTAATGGTGGGACCGGGTGATTTTATCCTCAAGGAATCACAACCCGGGAATGCCATGTATGTGGTTCTGGAGGGCACCGTGGAGATATTTACTCTGGACAGTGATGGCAAGATTGTCATCCTGGCACACCTCAAAACCGGTGATTATTTTGGTGAACAGTCACTGATGCCGGATAGTAAGGGTAAACGTAATGCCTTTGCGCGGGCAGAAAAGGCGTCACGCCTGATCAAGATACCCAAGGAGTATTTCAGACTGATATTGAACCGGGACAGCGATCTTGCCAAGGAACTTAAAAAGAAACATGAAGAGCAAAAACAGAAATTGAAAGATGCACGTCAATAACCAGTCACTAAAACATTGTAGTTTCTTCCTTTTTATTATCCTGTCTGGTCTTTTGTTCAACTAAATTGATTATAATCCTGTTGTGAAAGCATTACGGATAAAAAATCTTAAAAAGATTTATGCCAATGGCATGCATGCGCTGAAGGGCATAGACCTGGAAGTCTCCCAGGGTGATTTCTTTGCCCTGCTGGGGCCGAATGGCGCCGGTAAATCCACCACCATCGGCATCATTACCTCACTCGTCAATAAAACTGATGGCAAGATCTTTGTCTATGACTACGATCTGGATACACACATAATCGAGGCCAAATCCCTCATCGGCATCGTGCCACAGGAAATAAACTTCTCCCAGTTCGAACCCTGTCTTGAGATTGTGATGAACCAGGCCGGATTTTACGGCATACCCAGAAAACAGGCACGGATGCGGGCTGAAAAATACCTCACGCAACTGGGTTTGTGGGGAAAACGCAACGATCCTTCCCGTACCCTCTCCGGTGGACTCAAACGCCGGCTGATGATCGCGCGGGCACTGGTACACGAACCGAAATTATTAATCCTGGATGAACCCACCGCCGGAGTGGACGTTGAGTTGCGCCGGTCCATGTGGGAATTTCTCACTGAGATTAACCGGCAAGGCACGACCATCGTCCTGACCACACATTATCTCGAGGAAGCGGAAAAGCTGTGCAAGAACATCGCCATCATCGATCACGGTAATATTATAGAAAACACCTCAATGAAATCCTTGTTAAGTAAGCTCAATATTGAAACATTTATTTTTGATCTGACTGAATCAATATCCACATTACCGGATACGGGCCCATTCAAATTGCACAAAACAGACGACACCACGCTGGAGGCCGAGATTACCAACGGACAGGACCTCAACACCCTGTTTGATTGCTTCGACAGGAACAACATCCGGGTGAAGAGTATGCGCAATAAATCCAACCGGCTTGAAGAGTTATTCGTGCGCCTTCTGGATAAAAACAGTCACCGCCATTGATCATGATGAACCGTAATCTTTTTCTGACTGCATTCAACACTATCGTCATCAAGGAGGTCACCCGCTTCACGCGCATCTGGATCCAGACCATCCTGCCACCAGCCATCAGCATGGCGCTGTATTTTTTGATCTTCGGCAACCTGATCGGTCCGCGCATCGGGATGATGTCCGGCTTTTCCTACATTGAATTTATAGCGCCGGGGCTCATCATGATGTCCATTATCAACAACAGTTATGCCAATGTGGTTTCTTCATTTTTCGGCGCCAAATTCCAGCGCCACATTGAAGAGATGCTGGTGGCGCCGATTCCCAATGTGGTCATCCTGTGTGGTTATATCACCGGCGGTGTCGCGAGGGGCGCATTAGTAGGGATAGTAGTGACGCTGGTTGCCATGTTTTTCACCAAGTTCAGTATCCATCATCTGGGAGTGGTAATCGCCGTGGTGTTACTGACTTCAATCCTGTTTTCACTGGGTGGATTCATCAACGGCATCTTCGCCAAAAAATTCGATGACATCTCCATCATACCCACCTTCATACTGACGCCACTGATATACCTCGGCGGCATCTTCTATTCCATTAATCTCCTGCCCGAATTCTGGCAGGCCGTTTCAAAACTCAATCCGATATTGTATATGGTGAATGCCTTCCGCTACGGTCTGCTTGGAGTATCTGATGTCGATCTCATGTTTGCCTTTACGATAATCACCCTGTTTATAGTTATCCTGTTTATCTTCAGTCTTTATCTTATGAAAATCGGTAAGGGAATCAAAAACTAAATCAATTAATATTGGCTCTTTTGATTAAGATTCTGCAGGTTGTTCCGAATATGCTGGGACAGCTTGTTCGTCAATTTCCTTCTCGGCTCTTCGTCGAAACTCTGTCTGGACACACGATGGGGTTTTCCGAATGTACATTATTGCTTCTTTACGGACATTTATTGGAAGCGTTCGGAGATATGACAAAGCTTCGTCCGTTGAAAAAACCTTTCCCATGTTTTTTTCGAATGACGGCAGCAAAGCAGTCCAAACAGCACCTTCGTATTTCCTCTGCTTACACCACTTAGCAATGGTCTCGTGAACATCGGCTTGTTCTGGATAAACAGATTTTGAACTCGTCTCATCAGTAAGATTTACCCAACCGATATTTTTCTTAGTTGTCTCCTCTCTGGCTACAAGGTCCTGGACAGCATCATCAATTGACGTCCTTGGGCTAAGAACATGTTTCGTTCTTACAAGCGATCCTTTAATGATAGTGTCGATAACCAGTGTCAACCTCGCATTCTTTGATATGCGGGAGAATTCGATCTTGAGTTCTGGGCCATCGTCCAGCCAAATGCCTTCTTTGGGCAGGCCTTGTGGATCCCAGATTATTGATCCCCAAGCTATGATAGCGATTTTCATCTTCAATATATTTTAGTATTAAATATTTTTCTACTTTACTTCCGATTTTAATTTTTCACTTAAAATATTACCAATGTGTAAAGCTTGCATTTGATAGATTCCCTTTATTACACATAAAAGAAAATATGAACAAAAAATAAACCCTATATCAGCGCATATGGATAAAATCGTAGAAATAATAGATTCTTCAATTGATTCATATTTAATTGCATCAGATAATTTACCGAAACTAGTCAATGCTAAAAAATTTGATATTATCCAAAAAAACCACCACAAAGGGACTATGAGATCAACCTTTTGTGATTTCCAATCAACAGGATTTTTACTAGACTTCCATATTTCCAGCATCGCTTGGTATGGCTTATATAAATTAAATATCGGAACAAAATAAAAAATAACTGATCCTATTGGAAGGAATTTAAGTCCAAGCGCTCCAATTTTCCAATTATTGCGACTTGTGATATATATCCAGCTTAGAACAAACAAGCCCGTTACAAAAAAAGCAAACAAGTCAATATTGGTTATCAGTTCCTGCCATTTTTCATTAAGATTTGTATCAGCAAGAAATTCATTTTCTGATATATACATTCCATCTTGTGCTTTGATTAGTATATCATATTCAAAAACATCTAATAGTAGTGCAATGCAGGCAATAATGATCTGTACCCAGATTAGTATTACAGTTATTTTTGTTAGCAGTTTAGTATTCTTTATTTTTAAATGATCTGATTTTAAATTTTTATACAACATTGCATCGTGATTGAACGGTTTTTCATTACCATGTTTTATATTTTCAGAAGTATTTTCCCTTTCTTTATCATATTTAAATCCTTGCATAATCCAGCGCACACAACCAAAAAACACCCATATTGCAATTAGTCCAACAAACAAATATTTTAGATAATCATCTTCATTACATTGATGTTCTATAGAATCACAAATTGGATATGCAATAAAAACACATGCAAAGGAAATAACGATTACTAATCTTGTCCACCCACTTATTTTTTTTAGCTTATCTTTAAATAGCATTTTCGTTGTCCTCGGGCGAAGCATTGTTGGGCATTATCTTGACTCCATCCCAAGGTTGAGATGTGTCGGTATTTGTTGTTCCCCAGAACCCATAAAACATTCTGTAATCAGACGAAAATAGCAGTCTTAGTACACCAGTACCATACTTATCACTCCAGTCCATAGCTACTGTATAGTTGCTTTCAGCGCGGAAATTCGATAATTCTCCTACCTCTAATTCATCTTCATCCCCCATTGCATATTTTCCAACAAGTTCTCCTAACTCATTAAAGAAGAATGTTGTTAGAACTGGTTCCATATCGTCGCCGTTAAAAACACTTCCTTTATAGCTACCAACAATATGTGTCGATAAAAGTGATGGATCGGGAAGTACGTGTTTGTTGTCTGCAATGGAAGTGGATGAAAAAATTA
>JBCKWI010000014.1:0-38993 GCA_038922795.1 Gammaproteobacteria bacterium | reverse complement strand
TTTCTCTACGTATGCGTGACATGCGTTCGCCGCGCTGCTTTTTTGAAAGTGGGTCATATAGCATTGCAGTTCACTCATGGTGTAGAAACTCGCCACTTCCTTGGCGCTACGTCATACTGCGCGGATGTTCTAGGAAATTTTATTTTCTCATTGAGGGTTGTAGCAAGTGTCAATCCCAAAATTTCCGCAAGCAAGACGGGAACGGCATTACCAATCTGACGCATTGCCTCTCCCCATGCGCCACGAATTACGAATTCATCAGGAAAGGTTTGGATTCGTTTTGCTTCAAACACCGTGAAGTAGCTAATGCTACCATCAGCATAGCGGATCATGTTTTCACCGCCAGGGACACCATGACCACCAGCCTTAATCGTTTTTGATGGCCAATCATAATCGCTTCCAGTGTGGCCTGGATAACTCCGTGCGCCATCTCGAAAAATGTGGTCGCTAATGCCGTGCTTAGACCTTGGGTCTGGCACATTATGAAGTACGTCTCTTAAAGTTTTCCAGGGCTGGGGTTCTGGTTCAAACAAACCATACTGCTGTTTTAAACGATGAAGCTTTTCTTTTATTATAGAATCCACAGGTGGTCGTTGTGATGGAGGTACATTGTGCCGCTTCCAGTAGTCGCCAGTTACATGCATTTCCCAAATGAGCCGGTCTTCAAAATGTGTAACTTTAGGAAAATTCCACGAGACACCAAGATCTGCTCTAATACCAACAATAAACACGCGCTCCCGCGTTTGTGGGACACCATAGTCCGCGGCATTAATGAGCTTGAATTTAACGTCATATTTTGTTCCTGAGTATGAAAGATCATTCACTCTTTTCAGTTGCGTCAAATGCTCTTGCCACTCTGTAGTTGGATTTACCTTGAAACCAGGATAAGTCAGTCTAAGGATGATATAGTCAAAATAGTCTGAAAAACCCGGCCGAAGAAGACCCTTAACATTCTCAAATATAAAAGCCTTCGGTATTAATTTTTCTATGGCACGTATCGCAAATGGAAACATGTCACGGCTATCTTGATCTGCTTTGTGCTTTCCACCCAAAGAGAATGGTTGGCATGGAGGGCCGCCAGCAACTACATCAACTTGATCTACGGTGTTCAAGTCAAAATCTTTGATATCACCAAAGAAAACTTTTTCTGGGTCGAAATTTTCTGATAACGACGCGCAGGCATGTTTGTTGAATTCAACAAAAGCAGAGTGTTCAAATCCGGCAATTTCAAGGCCTTTTGCCAGGCCCCCGGCACCAGAAAAGATTTCAAGGGATCTCACTTTAATTACCTAGATCCTTAAGATGACGCTTAATATTAGTGATAATTGTATTTCTGGCTTTAGGATGACCATTACATTTTTCTGCCCAAGATCGACCTGGATGTAAGACATCCCAATCCGATTTTGCCTGCTCGTACCTGCCACTACCCGGATCGTGGTTACCAAAGCCATCAACCGCCGTATTCCATATGGGCTTATTGATCTTTATTAGCGCCGCTTCAATAGTGCCGATCATGTCGGAACCGGCATCTTCAAAAATGACGAAACAACACATAAAGTCTTTTACTGAAAGATCTGATGCAATAGTGATGTTACGACTATGTTCTCTAAGCCGCGAGTAGAGTTCATTTGATTGACTTGTTGAGCTATCTGAAACACGAGCTTGCCTCCAGCCCTTTGGTACGGCTTTCCCAATATAAATTGGATAGCTGTAAGACAGCCTATTAAGCTCGGCGTATTTCTTATAGAGGGCGTTTGAACCTGTGTAATAGAGTGCATAAACGCCAGTTCCCAAGAAGGCTTCTGGCGGTGGCAAGGTGTGAACTGGTGTCCCATTGAAGAATCTGACCGCATCTTTTACAAGTTCGACGAATGCGTCATTTTTGTAGATATGCTTCTTTCTATCAAACGGCGTTGGCTTCATGATTCTTAAGAGTGACTAAGCTGAAAAGAATAAATTTTCACACTTTAGTGTAGTAATATCCACTTAAACATTATAGATTCAATATAAACAAATCAGAGTTTGCATCTAAATGATTGCTCTTAACTCATTTCTCTCGTTTCCAATGCCCGGACTTACCACCGGATTTTTCCAGGAGTTGTACATCACTGATTTTCATGCCGCGGTCGGCGGATTTGCACATATCATAGATAGTCAGGAGAGTGATTTGTACAGCGGTGAGTGCTTCCATTTCGACACCGGTTTGGTCGCGGGTTTCAGTCGTAGCACGGCAATAGATCGCATTGTTGTTTTTTTGGGGTTTGAGTTCGATTTCAATATGGGTGATGGAGATAGGGTGACAGAGCGGGATCAGTTCGGCGGTTTTTTTGGCCGCCATGATGCCGGCGACTCGTGCAATACCCAGTACATCACCTTTTTTATGTTTCCCTTGCAGGATCAGATCCAGGGTTTCCGGTTGCATGTGGATAGTGCCTTCGGCAACGGCAACACGGTGTGATACGGGTTTGTCCCCGACATCCACCATGTGTGCCTCACCCTGCTGGTTAAAGTGCGTCAGTTTTGCCATGGTAATAAAATGTACGGTACTTGATTATGATTTATAATATTAACAGGAAAACTTGTTATCGCTCTATATCATTCGAGGATAATCCCTCACCCTAACCCTCTCCCGGAGGGAGAGGGAGCATTAATTGAGTCCTCTCCCTCCGGGAGAGGGCGGCGGTAGCGGGTGAGGGGATTTGTACAGCAAAACATTCGAAATAGACTCAAAAATTAGCAATGTTGAAAACAGGAAATATGTCAATTACCGTTAAATATTTTGCCAGTTTGCGTGAGATCCTCGGGCGCAGTGAAGACAGCCTCGAAATCGGGGATGGAAATATCACTGTATCGGAGGTCTGGAAACAGGTGGCAGGCAAACAAAAATCCTTGCCGGATGATGTACTCACTGTAATCAACATGGAATATGTAAAACCGGATGCACAGGTCAAGGACGGTGATGAAGTCGCTTTTTTCCCTCCGGTCACGGGTGGTTAATGATGAAGATCGAAATCAGGACAGAACCTTTTAATCCCTGGAGTGAGATTGAAAGCTATCAGGAACAGATGCAAAAGGACGGGCAGTTCGGCGCCATGGCCAGTTTCGTCGGGAGCATGCGTGACTTAAATGAAGAAGAACAGGTCACGGAGATGCAACTCGAGCATTATCCCGGGATGACGGAGAAACACCTGATGGATATTTGCACTGAGGCAAATAAAAAGTGGGACCTGATCGATATTCTGGTAATGCATCGTGTGGGTGAGATTAGAATCGGTAATCCGATCGTGCTGGTATGTGTCTGGTCCGCACACCGTGCGGCCGCATTTGATGCCTGCCGTTTTATCATGGAAGACCTGAAATCGAAAGCGCCATTCTGGAAACAGGAAACGGTAGCTGGTGGCAAGCGGTGGGTAGAGAAGAATACGTCGGGGTGAGTTCTAAAGAATTTAATGTGCCGCCTAAACGGCGGTAATTATTTTGACTGGATTCCGGCTCTCCGCTATCGCTGCGGCCGGAATGACGAATCTGAAATTACACCAATCCAAAGAAAGACTGAACGTCAACAACAGTACCGGGTTCCACATTACCACTCTTCGTTGGCAGGATGATGAAACAGTTGGCCTGCGCCATGGAACTGAGAATTCCTGATCCCTGGCCGCCGGTTTTCTCCACAAAAAGTTGTCCGGAATCATCACGGCCCAATATGCCCCGTTGAAATTCAATACGGCCCGGCCGCTTTTTCAGTCTTGATTTGCAAAGTACCTTGAATGTGAAAGGTTCAATATGTCGAGCGCCCATGAGGTGAAGCAGGGCAGGCTGTACGAATTGGTAGAATGTCACCATGACGGAGACCGGATTGCCCGGCAGGCCGAAGAACCAGGTATCTTTAATCTTCCCGAAGGCCAGTGGTCTTCCGGGCTTCATCGCAACCTTCCAGAAATTGACGGTCCCGACTTTTTCCAGTATCTCCTTGACATAGTCAGCCTCTCCGACTGACACTCCCCCCGAGGTGATCAATACATCTGCTTTGGCTGCGGCCTCCTCAAATCCTTTCTGTAATGCAGTGCAATCATCGCCGATAACGCCCATATCAATGATCTCGACACCCAGCCGCGCCAGCATGCCGTACAGTGTATAGCGGTTGCTGTCATAGATTTGTCCATCCTCAAGCGGTTCACCTATCGAACGCAGTTCATCGCCGGTAGAAAAGAAGGCCACACGCAGGCGACGGGTGACATTGACTTCAGCAAAACCCAGAGAAGCAATCAGTCCGATATCAGCAGGTGTTAATGCTGCGCCTTTACCAAGAACATTATCACCGATTGCTACGTCTTCACCTGCCTGACGTACATTCGCACCAGCCTTCGTATTGTTGTCTATCCTGATGGAATCATTCTTGCGTTCGACATGCTCCTGCATTACCACTGTGTCTGTGCCAGCCGGCATAATGGCGCCGGTCATGATACGCACACACACACCATTGTTAACTTTGCCGGAGAAAGGTTTCCCGGCATAGGCTGTTCCGATCATTTTTAATTCAGCCGTTCCTGTTGACGGAATATCAGCACTGTTGATCGCATATCCGTCCATTGCCGAGTTAGTCCCCGATGGGACATTGATGGGAGAAATAATATCTTCGGCCAGTATGCGTCCGAGGGCAGTACGGATTGCGATTTTTTCCGTAGAGGTAACGGGTTTGATCGCAGAAATGATCTTTTTTAATGCCACATCGGCTGGCAGTGATGCAGGATCATGATCATCTGAGCAACTGATTTCTTTCTTTATAGTATCAGGTTGCATCGTTCAAGTACCGGTCTGGATTTGTTGTTGGTTAATGAAGCGCATGATAATGAATTCCGCGATTTGTTGTGGATTGTTCAGATCGAGTACCGGCAGTGTGGTTTTGACAGGCAGATCGCCATCGGTTGCGACGGCAATGACACCCTTGTCTTCCGGATAAAACGGTGGATGACCCAGTGATGGTCTGATCAGTTCGATCTTGGCGATAGTCTCCGGTTTGAAGCCTTCAACCAGGATCAGGTCAAGATTTGAATGATCCAGGCGCTGGATAAAATCATTTAATATATTCCCGGTCCTTTTTTCGGTTTCAACTATTAATGCCCAGCGCCGGTTAGAACCGATCAACATCTGTTTTGCCCCGGCCTTACGCAGTTCATAACTGTCCTTGCCTTTATGGTCGATATCGAATGTGTGATGGGCATGTTTTATCACACCAACCCGGATACCTTTTTCACCCAACAGCGGCAAAAGTTTTATCAGTAAAGAAGTTTTGCCTGTGCCACTGTAGGCAGCAAAACCGAGCACAGGTATTGCAGGTGAGTTTTCCATCAGCCTCTTTCTTTCAATCTCGATTCGATCATGGTTAAATCGTCCCGGTCGTTGATATTGATGAACGTATCCGGTTTGTCCGAGAAATCAGTGACAGCCAGGTTATGTTGTTCAAACCATTTATCAATCTTGCGTTCGCCTTTATTCAGAAAATCCAGCATTGAATCCAGTAAAGAAGTTTTTAACAACACAAATACCGGTTGTATCCGGTTGCCATCATGCGCAACGCTGATGTCAGCGTCTTTTTTTATCATCTGCAGATAGAGCCGTTTTGCCAGATCATCCGGTACAAACGGTGAATCACAGGGTACCGTCAGCATGAAGGGTGTATTGACTGCACGCATGCTGCTGGCCATTCCGGCAAGAGGCCCGAAAAATCCTTCAAATTCATCACCGATCACCTCATAACCATAATGGGCGTAAATATCCTGGTTACGATTGGCGTTGATAATGACCTTGTTGACCTGCGGCACAATCGCATCCAGCACATATTGCACCATGGGGCTGCCATTCAGTTCAATCAGGCCCTTGTCCTGTCCGCCCATACGCCGCGCCTGACCTCCGGCCAGTATTACTCCAGTGAAAATTTGTCTGGCGACAGCTATATTATCCATAATGGGTTTAATTCCGGAGATATCATTATGAATGAAGATACATTTAATATGGAACTGCGTAAATTTCTGAAAAAGGTCGGCATCACATCACAACACGAGATTGAAAAGGCGGTGCATGACGGAATAAATTCCGGTGCATTACAGGGCACTGAAAAACTGGAAGCAAAGATAGTGCTCAGCGTTGACTTGCTTGGTTTGAGTTGTGACATAAAAGGGACGATTGCACTGGAGTGACAAGACCGCATCAGGACTTTACATGCGCCACCTGGAGTTTCGGCGGCAATTCGGTATCAAATTCAATATGCTCCGCGCCGTTGTAGACCAGGAAGTGTTGCCCTTTGGCGCGTGAAAACATGATCACACCAGCATCTTTGGCGAGTTTGAGTCCCATCTGGGTGATCCCGGAACGGGAGAGCAGGGCGGGGACGCCCATCTGCGCGACCTTGATGACCATCTCCGAGGTCAGTCTGCCGGTGGTATAGAATAATTTATTCTCACCCGGGATGCCTTCCAGCCACATATAACCCGCTATGGCATCAACCGCATTGTGCCGTCCCACATCCTCCATAAAGGTAATGATCTCAGTGCCATGACACAGGGCGCAGCCATGTACGGCGCCGGCTGACTTGTAAACATCATTGAACTCGTTCAGGTTCTTCAGCAATTTATAAATATCGGATTGTTTCAGTTTGATCGGCCGCAGTTTGATATTTTCCAGTTGTTCCATGATATCGCCGAAGATTGTGCCCTGGCCGCAGCCGGTAGTGACGGTGCGGTTCTTCATCTTGTCCAGCCACTCATTATTTTCACTTATAGTGGTGACAACCGAGGCATGCACGTCCCAGTCCACCTGGATGGATTTGATATCTTCGATATTTTTTATCAAGCCCTGGTTTTTCAGATAACCCAGGGTCAGCAATTCCGGCTGTGTGCCGAGCGTCATCAGGGTGACGACTTCATAACGATCAAGATAAATCGTCAGTGGCCGTTCGTCGGCAATGTGCTGTTCCCGGATATTCTGGTATTCATCAACGGCGGTAACAGCCTGTGTCGGCGGGAGTCCGGCCTGCGTCATTGCCGGACGGTAAACAGTCTGAGGCATATCAGCCTCCGGTGACATTCATATGTCGCAGGATAACGGGACTGGCGCCAAGATCAAATTCATGGCCTTTGGGTTTAATCAACATGGAATCCCTGATGGTCTGCTTGAGTTTCTCCATATCACCGGGCCAGCCGCGCACGACATGCCGCAGATCAACCGAATGCTCCTGCCCCAGACAAAGCAATAATCTTCCTTCACAGGTGACGCGCACACGGTTGCAGGACTCACAGAAATTGTGACTGTGAGGTGAGATAAATCCGACCCGTGTATTGGTGCCGGGTATTCTGAAATATTTCGAGGGACCGCCGGTAGATTCAGTTGTGGCGATGAGCGTGCAGGTCTGTTCCAGGTCTCTGCGGATCTGATCACTGGAATAATAAACTTCCGCGCGGTCATGATCGCCAATCATACCGAGCGGCATCTCTTCAATAAAACTGATATCGATACTCTTGTCGATGGCAAACTGTACGAGATCAGTCACTTCATCGTGATTACGATTTTTCAGGATCACGGCATTGATCTTGATTCGATCAAAACCTGTTTGAAGTGCAGCTTCAATACCTGCCATGACCTTGTTCAGATCGCCGACGCGGGTGATACGCCGGAATTTATCCGTATCAAGGGAATCCAGACTGATGTTGATACGTTTCACGCCGGCCTGTTTCAAATCCACCGCCATATGCGCCAGTTGTGATCCATTGGTGGTCAATACCAGTTCACGTACACCGGACAATTCGCCGATATCGCGGAACAATTTGATCACGTTGCGGCGGATAAGCGGTTCACCGCCGGTGATCCTGATCTTCACGACGCCCAGTTCAGTAAAGGCCCTGGCGATAAATGCAATCTCTTCCAGGGTCAACAGTTGTGCCCGGGGCACAAATTCCATGTCTTCGGACATGCAATACACGCAACGGAAATCACAACGATCCGTCACGGAAATGCGCACATAGCTGACGGTCCGTCCAAAGCGGTCGATGAGTCTTTCAGCAGATGAATTTTCGGTTTGCGGCATTTAATTATTAGAGCCTATTGGACTTGAAAAGTCTCTGAAATAGTTGAATTTACAGTATTATCAATTCTACGTTGCTTTATATAGTGGGTCAAAACAGGAACACGTTCGTTGCTTTACAACAATCAGAATTGTATTGAAGTCCGGGATTTAACAGCCCTATTTGACTAAACTGCCCTGATTCGCCATGCTCTCGGATCAGGGAAATTCAAAGCTCCAGCCAGTATAAGCCATCGGAGACAACTGCTGATAATAACTAACAATAAAGACGGGGGATCATAATAGTGGGACTGTTATCCAAAGAACGCACCATCGCCAAACCGGGTTTTAATCGCTGGCTGGTGCCGCCGGCCGCCCTGGCCATCCATCTCTGTATCGGTATGGCCTATGGTTTCAGTGTATTCTGGTTGCCATTGAGTCAGGCTGTCGGCATCACGGAACATCTGGCCTGTCCGGATGATATGGGCATCTGGACGAGGGTATTAGCCACGGAATGTGACTGGAAGGTCAGTTGGCTGAATGTCATGTATACCCTGTTTTTTGTGTTTCTGGGTTCTTCTGCCGCAATATTTGGCCACTGGCTGGAACATGAAGGCCCACGTAAGGCCGGCGTGGTAGCAGCGTGTTGCTGGGCTAGTGGATTGCTGATCTCGGCCCTGGGGGTTTACCTGCACCAGATCTGGATGTTATGGCTGGGTTCGGGTGTTTTGGGCGGGATCGGGCTGGGATTAGGCTATATTTCCCCGGTTTCGACATTGATTAAGTGGTTTCCGGACCGCCGCGGTATGGCGACTGGCATGGCTATCATGGGGTTTGGTGGCGGCGCCATGATCGGCTCTCCACTGGCCGATATTCTCATGAATTTTTATGCGACAGAGATCTCAGTCGGTGTTATGGAAACCTTCCTCACCCTGGGCGTGATCTATTTCATATCGATGATGTGCGGGGCCTTTGGTTACCGGGTGGCGCCGGATGGATGGAAACCCGAAGGCTGGGAACCCCCTGCGCGGAATCACAATACCATGATCACTACCCGTCACGTGCATCTGAATGAGGCACACAAGACACCCCAGTTCTGGTTTTTGTGGGGCATACTCTGTATGAACGTGAGCGCCGGTATCGGCGTGATCGGTATGGCCTCGCCCATGTTGCAGGAGGTATTCGGTGGGAAATTGATTGGCGCAGAGGGCAGTCTATATTCATTAATGGAAGACCAGCGGGCAGCGGTAGCGACAATCGCCGCTGGTTTTACCGCGTTGTTGAGCCTGTTCAATATTCTCGGCCGCATCTTCTGGGCCTCGCTGTCGGATTACATTGGCCGCAAGCTCACGTATTACATCTTCTTTGGTCTGGGTATTACACTCTATGCTGCCGCCCCGTTTGCCGGCACTATCGGCAGTGTGGCCCTGTTTGTGGCTATTTTCTGTATCATCCTGACCATGTATGGAGGTGGTTTTGCAACCATTCCGGCCTATCTTGCCGATATGTTCGGGACCCGTTTTGTAGGCGCTATTCATGGCCGCCTGCTCACTGCCTGGTCGGTGGCAGGTATTGTAGGACCCAGTGTCGTGGCCTTCATCCGTGAGGCACAAATTGCGAGAGGTATCCCTACAGAACAGGTTTATAACTCGACCATGTATATCCTGGCCGCGTTATTGATCGTAGGATTTTTATGTAACCTGCTGGTCAGACCAGTTGCAGAGAAACACCACATGACGGAAGAGGATATTGAAAAGGAACGACGTCTGGCGCATGAAGTGGATAACAACAAAACTATCAAGGTGAGTGCGTCCGCGCCGTCCTGGTGTCCGGACCCTTCCAGCCTGCCATTGGTGGTGGTTTGTTGGATACTGGTCGGCATTCCATTGTTGTGGGCGATGTGGCGGGCACTGGTCAGTGCGGCAGCGCTGTTTATCTGAAAAATTATTGTGCCCGGCCAATATTGTTAAGGGACCTCTGAATAAGTCTAAAAATTCCTTGAATCGTCATTCTGGTACCCTCCGGGTATAAACACCCTCCGGGTATAAACTCCTGCCAGTATCCCCTTCCCCCTTCCAGGGGGTCGTACCGATTCCTTCCATGGAATCGTACCGCCTACATCCTTGTAGGCGTCCTGTGGGTCGTTTTCACCAGCATGACGGTGAAGATACTTAATCAGAGCATCCTTAACAAATTGCTGACCCAAGGTTTGAAATCTGTTACCAGTCTTTGTAGGGGTGGCTGACCAGGCAGACGTTGTAATAACGTGGATCATCCGAGACTTCCGCACCAGCCCATTCCGGCTTGCTGAATGGTTCGTCAGGTGATTTGAGTTCGATCTCGGCCACGATCAGTCCTTCATTGTCCCCGGAGAAAACATCGATCTCCCACAGATGATCGTGATGTTGTACAAAATAGCGTGTTTTTTCGAGCAGAGGTTTGTTACACAGATTTTCCAGCATCTCTTTTGCATCATGGAGCGGGATGGGGTATTCATATTCGGCCCGGGTTATACCGAGTGTGGCGCTTTTGATATTCAGGCTGGCCGCTTCGCCGGACACCCGGACACGGATAGAACAGGGTTTGTTTGTGGTGAAATAACCCTGGATGTAATGAATGCTTTCTGTTACATCCTTACACCAGTCATCGTTAGTAACTAAAAATTTTCTTTCAATTTCTTTTGCCATAACTGTATCGTAACCTGTAAAAAATCATTCGTGAATAAAAATCCCTGATGCAATTATTCCGGCAAGGTCACAACAGTCTGGTTTTCAACCGCCGCATGTCGGTCATGTTTCTGCTCGCATTTTCATCCGGTTTACCGCTGTCGCTTTCAACCAGTACCTTACAGGCATGGATGGCGAGTGTAGATATCGATATCAAGACCATCGGCCTGTTTACATTGGTACAGATACCGTATGTATTGAAATTTCTCTGGGCGCCCTTGATGGATCGTTATTCCCTCCCGGGTTTTGACCGGCGCCGCAGCTGGATATTTTTTTCTCAATGCCTGTTGATCATGGTGATTATTTTGATGGCATTTTCAGATCCCGGAGAGAGTATCCACATCATGGGAATCCTGGCACTGGCCATTGCCTTTTTGTCTGCATCACAGGATGTTGCCTTTGATGCATATCGTGCCGATATGTTGACTGAGAAAGAACGTGGAATGGGCGCCGGTATATCGGTTACGGCCTACCGGATAGCATTGATCGTATCGGGCGCCGGGGTATTGATTATGGCCGGCCATATCGGCTGGCAATCGGCATTTCTGATTATTTCGCTGTTGTTTGTGTTTGGCATGATCGGTGTTTATCTGGGACCGGATGTCGGCGGAGAGGTGAAACCCCCGGCCACCCTGGACGAGGCCGTGGTTCAACCTTTTGTGGAATTTTTACGGCGTGATTCAGCGTGGTTATTCCTGTTGCTTATCGTGCTGTATAAACTGGGTGATGCCTTTGCCGGTACGCTGACAACAGTTTTTCTGATAGCCGGTATGGATTTCAGCGTGTCGGATGTGGGTGTAATTAACAAGTTTATAGGTCTGATCATGACCATCATGGGCGCCTTGCTGGGTGGGGTCCTGATGTTCAGGATTGGACTTTTTTATGCCTTGCTGTGGTTTGGATTGTTACAGGCGTTCACCAATCTGGGTTTTATGGTGTTGGCCTGGTATGGAAAGAGTTATGCAGGCGCGGTGATGATTATCGGCATGGAAAACTTTGCTGGCGGCATGGGCACTGCTGCATTTGTTGCCTTGTTGATGGCATTATGTAATCGCCGGTATACCGCTACACAGTTTGCCTTGTTATCGGCACTGGCTGCGATTGGACGCGTATTTGTCGGCCCGCCTTCCGGGCATCTTGTCGCCTCACTCGGATGGACTGGATTCTATTTTATCACCTTCCTGGTGGCGTTGCCGGGGCTCATTTTGTTGCAGAAATTAAAACCGGAATTCATGCAGCTTGATCATGCCCTCAAGCAATAATATTGCCCCTCAGGTCTTCGGAGGCAGTATCGTCTAGCGCCTGTAACCGGCGCCGGCAAAACTTCTTTGGGGCATCTGCCTTTGCTGCATGCCATAGCCGCTATTCTGATGCTGAGATATTTGCCTGCCACCACTCATACTGATTGTTTCAGGAGAGGACTCTCTTTTCCGGGCAACAGGATCTGCCTGCTGGTTGTCCTGTTCGTTTCGTGCTGATACAACTTGTTCCTGACGGTATGAGTTTCTTTTGCCTGGTCTTTCCATATTGCTACGGACAGGTTGTTGTTGGGTAACCTGTCTTTGGTTGTTTTGTTTGCCGCGCTCAGTCACAGCGGGTTGCTGGCGAAATGAGTTGTTGTCCGGTCTTTCCATATTGTTACGAACCGGTTGCTGCTGATACATCAGTTTTGCCTGTGTTGGCGCTACTATATCCCTCTTATCCAATGTGTTTACCTGGGCCCGGGCGCGCGGCTCACTTGATTGATTCATGACCTGTCTCTGTTGAATTGGCCTGTTGTTCCTTTCCATTTCAGATCGTGACGGGTTCCTGTCCCTATTGATTAGGCGATCAATCCTTTCATTATTGGCGTTATGTACTGACTGCCGCGACTGCTCAGTCCGTTGATTTTGGCTATTGAGACGCTCCATATCCTGTCTGTTCTGCCTCCGTTGTAGAACTGGCCGGGGATCCGTTGCTGCGAGTGCGCGTTGTTCACTCCTTGAAGGTCTGACATCAGGCCTTTCTGTTCTTTGATTGGCCGGGTGTTGTTGCTGTATGGCCCTGTGGTTTTCCAGTTCCCTTCTTCTTTGCTGTTGCTTGTTTGTATCTATAACAGTTGCAGTATTAAGATGATGGTTGCCTGATTGCTGTTGCACCCCCAGTGTGTTTATGGATGAATATTTTTTATTCGAACCGGCATACTGTTGTTTATTGCGTTGACCATCAAAATGATCACGATGATGATCAGGTTGATACTTGTAATGTTTATGCGGGTAATAGGAATAATAACGGTTATAGGGATAATAGCCGTACACATAGGTATTTGGATAAATACTCCGGTATGCGTAGTAATAATTGTATGAGTACCATTGCGGGTTGTAAGCATAGGGATAGTAATATGGGTATACCGGCCGGTAATAGACAACAGGGGTATAATAGTAAGGGAAGACCGGGTAATAATAGCTTGTGTAACCAAAGAAAAAGGGTGAGGGGATACTGTAATAGTATGCAGGTGTGTAAATATATCTGTATGGACTTACATAATGACCGTGGCTACTGTGTCCAATGCTGAAAGAAAAGAAGGTATTGCCGGCCTGTGCGGTTGTGGAGGCCAGTAATAGTGAAATACCGGAAACCAGGACTGCTATACTCTTCGGACGCATTTTCATGCTCGTCCCCTCATATCATTTACGATAAGCTTATAGACTAACTACATTGACTATAGTTGCCGGGAAAAATTCCCATCGTTTGGAAATTGAATATTGCACCCAGTGCCGGTTCATCCTCCGGGCCGGCTGGATGGCACAGGAATTATTAATGACCTTTGCGGAAGAACTGCGTGAAGTTGCCCTGATACCGGGGCAGGGCGGGATCTTCGAGATCAGATTGAACGGAAAGTTATTGTTTTCCAGGCAGGTTGCCGGGAGATTCCCTGAATCCAAAGAGATTAAACAACTGGTGCGGGATGTGATTGCGCCCGGGAAAGATTTGGGTCATAGCGATCGGGACTGAGTATGACAGTGATTAGTCATTAGTGATTGGTGAAGTTACTCTTCACGTACCACCCTGATTCCAATATGGTCATAACCTGAGTTGGACTTGAACTTGTCCCGCTTGGCCGTGCGTATTGATTGTTGCGGGCTGATGTATGATCCGCCACGAGCTGCGCGCTGGGTGCAATCACCCCCTTCCCACATACTACCGTCATCGGGTGCCCCGTTGTAGTTCTCGTGCCAGCAGTCATGCACCCATTCAGCAACATTTCCGGCCGTATCATATATGCCAAACTGGTTAGGCTGAAAAGTGCCTGTCTTGGTTGGTTTGCGGGGATCAAACTGGCTTTCACAGGTAAAACAATGGGCCTTGCCAACCTCCTCATTGAAACCCCACCAGAACGTGCTGCTCTTTCCACCTGAAGCTGCATATTCCCATTCTGCCTCGCTGGGCAGATGGTACTTTTTACCTGTTTCTTCAGATAACCATCTGGCATAGTTATAGGCATCGTCCCAACTGACGAAGATAACCGGGGTGGTGGCGCGATCCATATAGAGGTTATCCGGCGGTTTTCTGCCGGTTGCCTTGGCAAATTTGTCATATTCGCTGAAGGTGATTTCATATTTACTGATGGCAAATTTCTTTACCTTCACGGTATGCCGTGGCCGTTCTTCGGCATTTGTAGAGCTGCTTGGGCTACCCATTTCAAATGATCCAGCCGGTATCCACACCATCTCAGGTCCGGTACCACCACTCTTCAATGCATCGGTAAACGCCTTTTTCTCTTTTGTACCAACTGTGGCCTCCGGTACCGGTGCGGGTCCAGGTTCCGTGACAGGTTCTTCCGCGGTCACAGCAGACTCTGGCTCTGCTATTGCAGGCTCGATTTCTTCAACGGGGGGTTCTTCAGTGATTTCTTCTGATTCAACATCGGCAATAATTTCTTCTTCAGGTTCAACAGTAGAGATGTCCGCGGTATCCGGTTCATAGTCCGTGGTTGGCGACTTGCCTTTGCTCAGCATGAAGAAGCCGCCGATTCCAACAGCGATGATGACCGCAGCGGCAATACCAATCATCAGGCCGGTATTTTTTTGGGGCCCTGATTTATCATCTTTGCGAGTAACAACCGGCTCTGGATGGACAGCAGGTTCCGGTACTGATTCAGCTTCGGGTTCAGGCATTTCAATCTCGTCAGATTCACTGGCGGTATCCATTGCTATTTCAGCAGTTTTTTCCAGTTTGCCGGCAGCAGCTTTCTCGCTGCCCCGGGTATCAGTAATGTCCTCATCGTCGTCATCTTCTTCTTCAGCTTCGGCAGCAGCACTGGCCTGGGCAGCCTTATCAACTATATTGATGACCAGTGCCGTGGTGTTGTCCTGTTTCGGAGATTCAGCTTCTTCAACAGCATTAAGTAGGGCATCCACACATTCCTTGGGGGTTTCTGACCAGTCACAATACTGAATAATCTTGCCGTCACTGAGTGTGTCCATCCCGTCACTGCAGATGATTATCTTGTCTCCATGCTGAAGTTGCAGGGGTGAGGATGGGCAATCAATGTCCGCTATATCCGCACCTGTTACGGCGCTCATCAGCATGTTTCTGGCCAGACCAGGTTCAGGTTCAACCGGTGTGCCAGCCTTGGCCATGGCATCCAGGAAACCGCCATAACTGTGATCAGCATTAATCTTGTTGAGTTCGCGATTGCGCAGGAGATAGAGATGGCTGTCGCCAACACTGGCCCACCAGATCTTGTTGCCCTGCAATAATGCGGCAACCATGGTACATCCCATGCCATTCAGTGCAGGCGTTTCCTTGATCGTTTCCGCAATAGAATGATTGGCCTTTAATATGGCGCCATTGAGGACTTCGTGAATGTGCTCTGAAGGGTAATTGCTGGAGACATATTTATTGAATGCCTGTACCGCCATGTTGCTGGCAACATTACCGGCGGCATGGCCACCCATGCCATCAGCCACGACTATGAGCGCTGCGTTGTCACCCAAACGAGTGGTCAGAAAGGCATCTTCCTGATAGTCACGTGCCCCGTCTATCTGGGCACCGGCAATTTCGAAACTCAGGGTCATTAATTCTAATTATTTCACAGGGTTATTTGAGTAGAATGACCTATTGTAACGATTAAAAGTACCTTATCCTCGTACTAATGAGAAGGACAATAAATCCCCATTACAATTATAAACTTATCCTACCAGTCTCCGTAATTTTTACAAAGTAAATTGTTGATTATGGGATGAAAATCAAATTCTGGATACGGGTCAATGGTGGTGACAGATAAATACAAACAGGAAATTACCTGGTGATGCCAAGAGATCAGAAACAACCGCGGCGGCGATCCGGTAAAAATGATAGACCGGAAAAAGCCAAAGCAGAGCAGACCGCAGGAACACCTGCGGTGACTTTCTCCATGGATTTACCGATCCATGCAATACTTGATGATATCCGGGCGGCGCTTATCAAACATCAGGTGCTGGTCGTCTCTGGTGAAACCGGTTCAGGCAAGACCACACAATTACCCAAATTATGTCTGGCCATGGGTAGGGGATTAGAAGGCCAGATCGGTCATACCCAGCCCCGGCGTATTGCGGCAAAGGCGGTAGCCAACAGGATTGCCGAGGAATTAAAAGTATCTCTGGGTGATGTGGTTGGTTTCAAGATCAGGCATACCGATACGACTTCCAATAATACCCGCATCAAGCTGATGACGGATGGCATTTTGCTGGCTGAACTGCAACGTGACCGGCATCTGCGAAAATATGACACGTTGATCATTGATGAAGCCCATGAACGCAGTCTGAATATTGATTTTATCCTGGGTTATCTGAAACAATTCCTGCCAAAACGCCCGGATCTGAAACTGATTATTACCTCAGCTACTATTGATGTGGAACGATTTTCGGAACATTTCGATCATGCACCTGTGATTGAGGTTTCCGGCCGCGGCTATCCGGTTGAAGTCCGTTACCGGCCGGTAGAACAACCTGTCGATGATGAACGTGATGATGATGCGGAATCATCTGCCTTGCTTGCAGCCGTTCGCGAACTCTCACAGGATGGCCATGGCGACCTATTGATCTTTCTGGAAGGCGAGCGGGAGATTCATGAAACGGCCAGGTTTCTTGAAAAGCAGAACCTGAGAGATACTGATATTCTACCGCTTTATTCACGTCTGAGCAGTGCCAGACAGGCAAAGATATTTGCACCACACCAACGCCGCCATATTATTCTTGCTACCAATGTTGCCGAGACTTCGCTCACCATACCGGGAATACGCTATGTGATCGACCGCGGTTATGCACGGATCAGCCGTTACAACCGGCGCAGTAAGGTACAACAGTTACCCGTTGAAAAAATATCACATGCCTCGGCGGAGCAACGCAAGGGACGTTGCGGACGTGTTGCAGACGGGATCTGCATACGGCTTTATTCTGAAGAAGATTATGCGTCACGTCCTGAATTTACTGAGCCGGAAATATTACGCACCAATCTGGCCTCTGTTATCTTGCAGATGAAGGCCCTCAATCTGCCGGATATCAGGGATTTTCCGTTTATCAATAAACCGGACCCACGATTTATTAATGATGGTTTACGGTTATTAACCGAACTCAAGGCCATTGATGCGGATGATCATCTGACCCGGCCCGGCAAACAGCTGGCCCGGTTACCTCTGGATCCGCGACTGGGTTGCATGCTACTGGCCGCCAATGAACTGGGTTGTGTCAGTGAATTATTGATTATCGTCAGTGCCTTGAGTGCGCAGGATCCGCGTGAACGTCCACTGGATGTACAGGCTAAGGCCGATGCGGCACATGAACGGTTCAAGGACGAACGCTCTGACTTCATAATGTTTTTAAACATCTGGCGGTTTTATCATGAGCATGTAAAACGGTTGGGCCGGAACCAGTTACATAAACTCTGTCAGCAGAATTATCTTTCCTATGTGCGCATCCGGGAATGGAAAGAGGTACATAAACAACTGGTCGAATTACTGGCGGAGATGGATATCCACGGTAATTCACAACCAGCGGATTACGATGCGATACATTGTGCATTATTACCGGGCCTGTTGAGTCATGTCGCGGTCAAAACAGATGAAAAGGAATATACCGGCGCCCGTGGCATCAAACTGCATATATTCCCGGGTTCAAGTCAATTTTCAAAATTACCTAAATGGATAGTGGCGGCAGACCTTGCCGAAACCTCACGGCTTTATGCCAGGACAGTTGCCGCAATCAATCCACAATGGCTGATCAAACCCGCCGCACATCTATTGCAAAGGGAATACTTTGAGCCGCACTGGGACAGCAAAAAACAGCAGGTCATGGGTTTTGAAAAAGTCACGCTATTGGGTTTGATCCTGGTTGCCAGTCAGAAGATAAATTACGGCAAGGTGAATCCACGGGAGGCCAGGGCCATTTTTATCCGCCATGCGCTGGTGGGAAACAATTTTCACACCAGGGCCGGGTTTCTCAAACATAACCAGAAGCTTATCGAGGAGATAAAACTGCTGGAACAGAAGTCGCGCCGCCTTGATATCTACAATGAAGAAGCCATTTATGATTTTTATGACGCAAGTATCCCTGAAAATATTTGTAATGGACCGGCATTTGAAAAATGGTATGCCGCCGCCTCAAAAGAGAATGAAAATCTGTTGTGCGTCGATAAACAGGACATCATTTATCACGATGCCGAAAGCACTACTACCGAAAGATTCCCGGACGCGCTGCATATCAATATGAATCTATTACCTTTGACTTACAGGTTTGGGCCGGGTGAAATCGATGACGGTGTCAATATCGATATCCCGTTGTTTATGCTGAACCAGGTCAGCAACGATCAACTGGAGGGGCTGGTGCCCGGTCTGCTGGAAGAAAAAATAACCGTCATGTTGCGGGCATTACCGAAAAATATCCGGCGTAATCTCGTGCCGGTCCCCGAAACCGCCAAAGAATGTGCCGCAAATATAAAGACCGGTGACAAGGGGCTTGCGGTTAATCTCGCAGAGTTTCTTTTTCGCAGCCGCGGCATTCAGATTCCGGACGATGCATGGCAGGTTATCAACATTCCGGATCATCTGCTGTTTAATGTCCGGGTTGTGGACGAAAAGAACAATATTCTGGCACAGGGCCGACATCTGGATGAGCATAAAAAAAGGTTTTCCAGACAACTGCAAGACCAGTTCGGCGCTATATCATCAGCCGGATTGAATCGTGAGGGGATGACCCGCTGGGATTTTGATGATCTGCCGGCCGAGATAAAAATTGTAATCAATAAAATTCCGGTCTCTGCCTATCCGGCACTGGTGGACATGCAGGAATCGGTTTCGATACGTTCATTTGATACAAAAGAAAAAGCATATCTGAATATGCAGGCAGGACTGCAACGGCTGTTCATGCTGGAGCTGGCCAAGGAATTTAATTACCTGAGAAAAAACATGCCCCATATTGATGCAATAAGCTTGTATTATTCTGCGATGGGGAAGGTAGAAAATTTGAAAAATGATCTGGTGAGTCTGGTTGCAAAACAGGTGTTCATTGCGGATAAACCTGATATCAGAACACAACGGGAATTTAATCAACGCAAAAGCCAGGGCAGTAAAGTGTTGTTAACCGAGGCTAACAATATCTGTATGCTCGTCAGTAACATCCTGAAAAGCCATAATGAAATCAATCTCAGAATCAGTGACAAATCGCTTCCGGCAGTGGCAAATTTGATTGATGACATCAAACAACATCTTGCCAGTCTGGTATTTCCGGAATTTCCGCAAAAAGTGCCGATGTCATTATTGAAACATTATCCGCGTTACCTTGATGCTGTTAAAAAACGCCTGGAAAAATTGGCCTATGCATCACACAAAGATGAGATACAATTAAACAAATTAAAACCTTACTGGGCGGCATACATCCAGATCGAGGAATTAAACCGGAAATCAGACAATACCTGTCCGGGGCTGGATGAATTGAGGTTTATGCTTGAAGAATACAGGGTATCGCTTTTTGCACAGGAACTGGGTACGGCAATACCTGTGTCACCGGAACGGTTGCAGCGCCAGCTTGATTCGATAAGAAATATCGCAGACAGTATCTCAATCAAGAAAGCTGTAAAAAATGATTGATATCCGGACAAGCTATGATTGAAGAGGCATCAATAGAATATTCCATGTTCCTGATTTTTACCGGGGCGGCCATACTGGCAACACTTGCTTTGTATGCCCGTCAGGCGATGATTGTGGGATATATTTTGCTGGGCATCTTGCTGGGTCCATGGGGATTGTCATTGGTTAATGATCCAGTGCTTATCAAAGACATTTCCAATATCGGCATAATCTTTCTGCTTTATTTGCTGGGTCTGGATCTTCTGCCGCAACAGTTATGGAAGATGCTGGGCGAAGCGTTGAAGATCACACTGTTGAGTTCACTGGCCTTCTGGATAATTGGTTTTGGTACAGGTTATTCCTTCGGTTACCCGGTGCTGGATTCAATATTAATAGGTACCGTATTGATGTTTTCGAGCACCATCATCGGCCTCAAGCTCTTGCCAACGACGATATTGCATCATCGGCATACCGGCCAGATCATCATCAGCGTGTTGTTGATACAGGATTTGATCGCGATTATTGTGCTTTTGCTGTTGCAGGGATATGGCAAAGGCAATAATCTGATGCTGGATATTTTATTACAACTGGTTACCTTGCCCGTTCTGATTGCGATAGCCTGGTTGCTGGAGCGTTTTGTGTTGATCAAACTGATACAGAAGTTTGATCAAATACACGAATATATATTCCTTCTGGCAATTGCCTGGTGTTTGGGGATATCGGAACTGGCTACGGTCATGGGTTTATCACGTGAGATCGGCGCCTTTATTGCCGGCGTGACCCTGGCTTCCAGTCCAATTGCCCTGTTTATAACGGAGCGCCTTAAACCACTACGCGATTTTTTTCTGATAATTTTCTTTTTTTCACTCGGTGCCAGTTTCAATATCTATACAGTCGAAGGTATTATTATTCCGGCGCTTGTGTTGACGTTGCTGGTAATCGTGCTGAAACCGGTGATATTCAGCAGGTTATTGAATATGGCGGGTGAAAAAGCAGATGTATCAAGAGAAGTCGGTTTCAGGTTGGGGCAAGCGAGCGAGTTTTCATTACTGATTACAGTGCTTGCTGTGAATTCAAGTTTTATAAGCGAGGTGACATCAAATCTTATACAGCTCACCACGCTGCTCACATTTATCATTTCTTCCTATATTATAGTATTGAATTATCCAACACCCATTGCCGTAGCTGACAACCTCAGGAGAGACTGAGAACCATGAGAAATGTATATATTGTCTTGATTGTCACTACATTGGGTTTTTTATTATTCCTGATGGGTGATTATCTGGCCTGGTTTGGGACCAGCAAATCAACAACGCTGGACTATATCCAGGTTAATTTCAAGATGGTGGATGAAGAAACGGGCGCACCTTTAATGCAATCCCACGCCAGATGTTTTCAGAAGAAAAACCGCAATGCCTGTAGCGAAGTTAACAGCGGCAAAGCGGGTATACTCTCACTCAAGATACCTGCCCACAAGATGATCACCCGTTCTCATTTGTTTAAACAAAGCGAAGAAATGGTGGAAACAGCGGATCCCGAGTTGCATATCATGTTCATTCATTCTGATTATGCCAGTCCGGTGGAAACTGTCATGACGAAGGACTTGCCGTCATTGGATCGGAAACTACTCACGATTACCATGCCTAAACGGCTGGGGCTTGTCAGTCCCGAAACGGATGATGAAAGTCAGGAGTAAAGTATGAGTGATGCCCTGAATTATCTGATGAAAGTCCGGCCGGAGGCCATGCAATCGTATTTTGACTTCATCAAAAAATCCGGCACTCATCTTGATAAAAAAACCCGCGCTTTAATCTCGGTCATAACCAAAGTCGATAACCAGACCGGAACCGGATTCAAGCAATACCTCTCCCGTGCGTTACAGGCAGGCGCCACACCGGATGAAATCATTGATGCGCTGTTTGCCGCATTTCCAATCCTGGGACTAAGCAAAATTATCTGGGCCATTGATATCATTATTGAATTGGACATTCCGGAATTCAGACCGGAAATGCTCGGTGGTCAATCCACATGGCATCAGGTTATGGCATTTGAAAAAATCAATGAAGGGACGACCCGTGTAAAATGTGATGATCGTGAAATCTTTATATACCGGAAAAAAGATATTGTCAGTGTTTATGACAGCCATTGTCCGCACCAGGTCACCAATATTCCCTATCTGGCCTTGACCGAGCATATACTCACTTGCCCGAAACATCATTGGAAATTCGATATCACGACCGGCGAATGTATAGAAAACGGTGACCGGCCGTTACGAAAATACGAGACGAGGATAACTGGCGGGGTGTTGGAAGTGTATTGGTAAATTAGTTAAGTGTTGGAGTAGTTAAAAATATCACTTAAATCAGCGGCGAGTTTATCAGTCTACTAGATTTATTTCGTAGACCATAGTCCTTGCAAAATGATCGAGCGTCACAAATCTCGCAACGCGGTTCCTTTAAACATATTCCCTTATCAATACCAAATTCGGAAGAAGCTGCCTGACCATAGGCGACAAATATTATATCAATGTATCTTATTGGTAATTTTGTTACCTCTGCGAATTTTCGACCATGAATAATTGTCTTTAATAGTTGACCACTGTTTTCAATCAGACCTAAACACTCAAAAATCCGGCAAATGACTCTATCAGGCTTCAAAATAGGCATACCTATATCTGTGAGAAAATGATATACAGTAATTCTTCCCAGGTAAGAAAATCTAGCCTCAAGTTCTTCTTTTAATAAAATCAAGTTTTCAAATGAGTCTCGTGCACTGAAAGATTCGATATAGCTTTTAAATGAACCAAACTGACCAATTATTTTTTTAAACGTTTTGGAATTTTTTACACACGCAGCAATCTTGTTTTTATTTTTTATCATATTGGGATCGTTAAGAATGGCCTTTATCTCCGTATCGCCATAGTCAGCCACGACCTCCAAGCTAGGAAAATGTTTTTTTATGACATCACTTTTCGATGTTACTGTTGCTGCCTTAAAACCGGAGTAAAATGCAACAAAAATAAGAATTTCGTAATATTCGTTATCACTTAACTCCCTAGACTCAAATGATTTGTATTTGTTGAGTTCATTCTGAATAGAGGATCTTTCCTTGTGCAGAGAGCCGTATTCCAATAAACGATGCTCGAAGACTTCAAATACCTTTTTATAATCGTTCATTCTTTGTATCTTATGATATCTAACATATGTCAGTGAGCCGAATACTCGTTAGAGTTGAAAAGCAACATTGTGAAAAAGCTTCTTTTTCAGTGGTAGGTTTCGATGGGAGTATAGATTCTGGGTATCGGGTTTGTCTACATACTGGGAATAAGCATCTTTTCCCTTCTCCCTTGATGGGGGAAGGACTGCAAGGATGCAGGAGGTAGAGCTATGCCGGGAGCAATAGCCGAGGCCAGGAGGTGGGTTGAAATGCTGATGTCTCACAATTATTGTTGAGTTCCCACCCCCACCTGTATCCTCCCCTTCAAAGGGGGAGGAATTCTATCATCCCAAAATTGCCAGTTGTTTTTTTACCTGATGTTCAAGCGTTTGTTTTTCAGCTTTACTCAGGCTGACTGGATCAAAACGGTAACGGTAATGCAAGGCAAGTAAATTCCGTAGCTCCGTACCTGGAATGTTTTTTTCAATCATTGTGAGCCATGCGGTGAGAGTTTCTCCCGGTTTGCGCGGGACATAACGCGCCTCCAGTGCAGGTAGCAGTTGATAGAATGCAGAATCGGTTCCGGCAAGGCGCATGGTTATCTTTTTTTCTTCCGCACGACGCTTTATGTTTTGTACCCGGTCTTTGATGAACATGCGCCAGAGGTAATAAAGTAATACCGGAACCAGCAACCAGTAATAAATACTTGATGTCTTGCTATCCATATCATCCGCATCCCAGGTTGAAAGCTTGTAGGAAATCCAGGACCAGAGATCCACCAGAGGTTCAATGAAAGATCTTTCCATGGCCTCCAGCGGCGCCCAGATGGACGGAGTTGTATCTATCATCTGCCAGTGATTATCAACATAGGCCAATACCCAGGAATGGACATGCCGGGCCCGGCCGATATACTGACCTTCCAGCGGGCTGTATTCATCAATAGCATAACCAACAACATAACGGGTGGGGATTTGGGCGGCACGTAACAGCAGGGTAGTTGCAGTGGCAAAATATTCACAATGACCTTTCCGGGTTTCAAAAATAAATTTGCTGAGATATTTGCCTCTGGGGTAGCGTTCAGTCTGGGTCAGCGAATATACAAAATTATCAGCAAAGAATCTTTTTACAGTCTCCACTCTTTGTGCCGGTGATTGCATCTCCAGCCCCAGCTGATCCGCCAGTTCGGCCAGTTCTTTCTGATAAACAGGTGGTAACTCCAGTTCTTCCTTGCCGGGTGGCGCATCATCGATATGATCATAATCGAATATTGCATCGTATTTTACCCAGCCCGGATTTAATTCCATTGATAATGAGCCGTATGGACTGTGTTCAATTTCTATAGCGTTGACCTTGCTGATACTGCTGAGTCCCATAGGAACCGGGATGATGGCTTTTTGATCATCCATATAGAAGCTTATGGAAATACGTTCATCACCGGTAATCTGATCATTGATTATCCAGTGCCGGCCCTGGGGCAATGGATCTATCAGGCGTAACGTATGCTGGAAATTGGTCCAGACTCCATAACCATAATTATTGTAACTTGCTTCCCGGAGATATAACGGGTTGCTTAATTTTTTCCCGTGGGTGTCAACTCTCACCATGATCCGGTCCGAGAGTTTCAGTTTGCCGAGTGAACCTATCGCCGTGGTGGTGCGGTTCGGATCACGGCTGCGCCACATGAATTGCTCAAACCATTGCAGAAAGGTTGCTTCGGACAGCTGCTGCAATCGATGCAAGCCCAATTGACCTGCATAACCCGTTGCAATAGCGATTACCAAAAGAGACAGCCATAGATATTTTCCGGTACGCCGTGGACGCAATGCCCAGAGTGCCCAGGTGACAAGAGCTATCACAAAAATAAAAAACAGATTTTCCTGCTGGTTTCCCGCGCTGGCGGAGATGATGCAGACCATTAAATAAGGAAATGACAGATCAATACCCTGGTTATTGAATCCAGGTCCATCCGGGTTGAGCTTGCGCATACTGATGAATAAAGCCCCTGGTTTTATATTGCCCTGCACGCTCCAGGTTTGTGCCAGTAGCAAAAGAAAGAAAAGAAAGGGCAGCAGGGCAAGTATGGTAAAGATGCCGTAATATGAGCGCGTTGCAAAGACATAAACAACGACTACCATAAATATAACACTGCTCAAATCAGAGATATGGTTAAATTCCTTGTCAGTGATGGGCGTACGCCAGTGAATAAACTGTGCAGATTCAAGCAGCACAGCCATGGCAATTGCATAGAGTATAAAGTCACATTGCCATCCCCATACCAGGAGGGCACAGCCAATCAGAAATGGTGGTGTAGGGGGCAGTAACACACTGTCTGGATTTTTTGTGTTTATATTCATTGCTTGCGCCGGTGTTTATTTTGCAGGGAGTGTTCGACATCCCCGGCCTGCAATACCTGAAAATGTTCTGAATGTTCCGGTAACGTCATATTCCTGAAATCGTCACTATCGGCATTCATGCTGATCACATAAACCATCATTGGTATGCCCGCGGACCGGAGTTGTTCTATCATTCCTTGCCGCTTTTCATCCCAGGTCAGTAATATGCAAATAAATCCACTGGTGTCATTTGTATGGTGCAGCAATAATGTCTCCAGTTCATTGATATTTTCTTCCGGCGCAGACTCAACACAGGCCAGGATTTCCAGCATGTTATTGACACCTGCGAGTCCCCGCCCCGCGGTAAAACGGTACACCTGGTCATTGATAAACATCAGGTCCAGCAGGCTGTCCTGTTGCAGGCTTGATACCGCTATGGATGCAGCGACGGAGACTGCTTCTTCAAAGACGATCTCCGGATAACTTCCCGCAAATGTATCCAGCACCAGCCCCAGTCTTGAGAAATATTCATCCTGGTATTCCTTGACGACAGGCGTGCCTTGCTTCGCATAGCTGCGCCAATGGATTGCCCGCATAGGATCACCGGGCCGGTAATCACGCAGTGAAATAAATTCTTCAGAGTCTCCGATGGAAGACGCAAGATTGACACCGCCATGCTGATATTTTCTTCTTCCGGTCAGATTGATCGGCGGGAATTCATAAAGCCTCGGCAGTACCAGCAGGGAGTCCTTATGATTATATTTTTTGAACCGGCGAAACAACCCGAAAGGATCGCATTTGCCTATAGCGGTCGTGGCAAATCTCAGATAACCCCGCCGCACTGGTATTAATGTGATTCTTTGTTGAATCTTGTCTTTCCCGGCAATCGTTTCTATCTCACCGGGTTGTATCAGCCCACCACGGGTTTTCCGGATCAGTGATACCAGACGTGGATAACCAACTATCCGGTCGAAGAAATTACGCCGTTTGTCCTGAATGTCCTTTGCGTTGAGGAAATGTTCAAATGAGGGTAGATCGGTTGCAAGCTCATCCAGTAATACCAGGTTGTTGAATTTTTTCGGTGACAAATTTTCTATCAGAATGCCGTATTCCAGTTTTTGCCCGGCCGTGCCATATTCAGGCAATACACGTTTGAACCTGAATTTTCCCCTGAAAATCAGGACAGAAATGCATGACAGCAGCAATATGCTGAAGAGTAATGTAAAAATCTGATAGGAGAGGGTTTGCCTGATATTAAGGCCAAATATTGCAGACGTTACCAGACCTCCCAGTATCAGTATGCCGGCATGAGTAAAGTGCCGGCGTATCCACTGGCTGGCGCGGTATAGGATTAAAAAATTATGAAAGAGCAGTTTTCTGATCACATAAATAATGACTATACTGGAACCGGTATGGTTGCCAGTATGTTTCCCAGTATAGCTTCAGCAGTTTCCCCGGAGAAACGCACCTTTGAATCCAGAATCAAGCGATGTGCCACAACCGGCAGGATAATTTCCTGCACATGATCTGGTGTCACGAACTCCATGCCATCAATCAGGGCCAGGGCCTGTGTGGTTTTCATCAGTGATATCGATGCACGGGGACTCGCGCCATTGATAACGCCTTCAGCATGACGGGTAGCACGGATAATGCTGACAATATAATGTTTAATCTCTTCGCTGATCCGGATTGAAGATATGCCCTCCTTGATTTTAATGACATCCTCCTTGCTGACACACGCCGTGATACCAGCGAGCGGATGCATATAATTCTGCTCAGTTAAAATAGATACTTCTTCTTCATGTGCGACATAACCAAGTTTCAGGCGCATGGCAAACCTGTCCATTTGTGCTTCAGGCAAGGGATAGGTGCCGTGGTAATCAATCGGATTCTGTGTCGCAATGACAAAAAATAACTTCTCCAGTGGCCGCAATTCACCATCTATACTGACCTGTGATTCCGCCATGGCTTCGAGCAATGCGGATTGGGTACGAGGTGACGCACGGTTGATTTCATCGGCGAGCAATATATTCGTGAAGACCGGGCCTTCATGAAAACTGAATTGTTGATCGCGTGGATTGAATATGGATACACCGAGAATATCGGTTGGCAACAAATCTGGCGTGAACTGTATGCGCCGGTAATCCGCGGCGATGCTGCGTGCCAGTGCTTTGGCCAGGGTGGTTTTTCCGGTGCCGGGAACATCTTCCAGTAAGACATGACCACCACTGAAAAAAGCAGCCAGAAGTTTTCGTATTGAACCGGCCTGGCCCTTGATTACCTTTTCCAGGTTATCGAAGATTTTCCGGTAGATAACATGATGCGGCATTAGGATTAATTTTCATTATTGGATATGATTGAACAATATAATCAATTGTAACCTATTGACAAATAATAAAGGACATCAATGTTTGATAAAAAAGCCAAAACCTCGGTCCCTGTCAATGATCTGATTGCAAGACGCTGGAGCGGACGTGCCTACGATGCAAGCAGGCCCGTGCCGGAAGAACATATAATCGCACTGCTGGAAGCCGCAAGATGGGCGCCATCCTGTTTTGGCGATCAACCCTGGCGCTATATCATCTGCAATAAACATAAAAATCAGGCCGCCTGGGACCAGGCATTCTCCTGTCTGGGCGAGGGCAATCAATCCTGGGCCACAGCTGCACCGGTGCTGATATTGTCTGTTGCGGACAGCATCATGTCGAAAACCGGCAAACCCAACCGCTGGGGGCAGTATGATACCGGGGCCGCCAGCATGAGTTTATGCATACAGGCGACGGAGCTTGGTCTGATGGTGCACCAGATGGGTGGGTTTGACGCGGATAAATCGAGAAAACTGTTTTCTGTTCCTGAACAATATACGCCGATGGCCATGATGACAGCCGGGTATCAATTACCACTTGAAAAAATAGATGGAGAAGTGAGGGAACGTGAAATTGCCGAACGGGCACGTAACCCGCTTTCCGTGAATTTTTTTGAAGGGTCCTGGGGCAATCCCTATACGGAAAATCAGAATTGATTACGGAATTCAGCCTTAATCGGAGGTTCCTTTTGTCTTGAAACGGATGATATGCCGGCGGTCGCGTTTTGTGGGGCGGCCAGTCGTTCGCGGATTATTCATGGCATCAAGTTTTAACCGGGCGGACACCTCTTCACGCTTTTTTATACTCTCTTCAGTTTCCTGATACAGCAATGCGGCGTCCCTGGCTGATTTTCTTGATTTGGCAAGTGACACTATTGTTATATCAAACTGATAGGGTGAACGCCGTATTTTGAGACGTGCGCCTGCCGGTATGGTTTTGGACGGTTTTGGCTTTTCTTCATTGACCAGTATCTTGCCGCCTTGGATGGCATCAGCAGCCAGGCCCCGCGTCTTGTAGAAACGCGCACACCATAACCATTTATCCAGCCGCATGGTGGAAAGTTCGTTGTGATCCTGTTCAGGCTGCATAGGTATATTCGATCAGAATATTGTATAGTACAGTCAGTATATTACTTGAAAACAGGGGTGGGCCGGGACTATGCAGCGAGAATTTATCCCCATCGGGATTGCCGTATTGACGATTTCTGATACGCGTACGGAACAGGATGATAAATCCGGTCAGCTATTAATTGCACGTATAAAAGAGGCCGGTCATCCGCTGCGGGAGAAAAAAATTGTCCCGGATGACATCTACAAGATCCGCGCGACAATCTCCAACTGGTGTATAGATGACAGTATTCAGGCGATCATCACTACGGGTGGGACCGGTATAACCGGCAGAGACGGTACACCGGAAGCGGTTGGCGTATTATTGGATAAAGAGATCGCAGGCTTTGGTGAGACCTTCCGCATGATTTCCGGCGAACAGATCGGTACTTCTACCATACAGTCACGAGCAATCGCAGGAGTTATAAATGGCACATTTATTTTCTGCCTGCCGGGTTCAACGAATGCCTGTGCCACGGCCTGGGATAAAATTATCAGCCAGCAGTTGGATTACCGGACACGGCCATGTAATCTGGTTGAGTTAATGCCGAGGTTGCTCGAAAAATAATTAAACCCTCTCAAAAAATATGCACCTGACATATATTTGAGAGGGTTTATTTTTGTTATTTGTCCTGTTTTTCAGTAATTGAAAAATATACCAGTGTAGTCCTTTTCAAAGGGTGATTGTTGTCATCATTCACCATGAGGTAAGTATCTCCTCTGAATCGTGTAATACCCTCAAAGTTTTCATTCAGCAATCCGTTGCCAGAGTCAAAGGTGTAAATCTTGTTGATTTCAGATTTATCTTCGCCGAGCACCATGCGGTGCAAGGTTATATCCGTCGCCGGGAATATGCCACCGTAAGCCCTTTCCAGTGCGAGTATACTGCCGTCAGGCATGGTGGTCATCCCGACCAGAGCACCGTATTGTTCATTATGTACGGGAAAACTCCAGTGCCTGCCGTTGAGTGAATAAATTTCCAGGGCGTTTTTGGCTGGTTGTATAATCAGCGGATGTTCAGGGCCGGTGATTATTCCAAATTTGTCATGAATGGTGACGGCCTCCAATGATTTGTTTTCACCTTGATAATTCCGGATATCGGACAATTCAGCAGGTAACGGGATCCCGGCTACCATGGCGCCATCCGTTTTGTACTCTACCAATCTGGGGATGCGCTCGAAACAGACTATCAACCGGCTGTCACCCTGAATGTTGTTATTGCCATGATTGACAACGAGTCCTTCGCTATCGGCCTCCTTGTATCTCAATGCACGGTTATTCTTGTCACGTAAAGAATAACCTTTGAGGAACAGGACATCCGTCAGTTTATAGTCATCGAAGACTGGCCGTAAGTGCAGTAGATAGCCATTATCAGAGAGGGCATAAAGCAGATTTTCATCTTCATCCCATGCAAGACCGGAAAGTTCAGAGACCTTGAACCCGCCAATGGTCACATTGGACAGACTTGCTATCGCCAGAAGATTAAATTCATAACGGCTGGCCTCATCGGAGAATGTGGATTCGAATTGCTCAATTTCTGCTATTGATTCGGCGGCAAAGACTGACGGAATGGTTAATAGAATCCACGTCAATGGAACCAGAATGTGCAAAATGAATCTGAGTATCATGTAAGTTGTTCAGGTCTTATTGTTATTCAATCGATAGGGTCAAGCGCAGGTAGTGATTACAGTATCGCCAGAAACCGGCAAGCTCAAGCTTTGTTGAGAACCGAATATCCATCTTGTTATTTTTTTGCGTAATTGTGCCATAATCCGGGTTGTGAGGTTATAATTTTGTTATCAGTAATCATTGAAGCTTAATATTGCAAACAAGTTATGTTTAGACAGAAAAAAAATACTATACGGCAATCAGCCATAATCGGGTTAATTGCCATAAATCTTGCAGTATCCGCCAATGCCATGGCAGCCGTTATTTATTATCTCAAAGGCAATGACACTGTTATTGGCGAGTTGCGTATTGAAGTTGCCGGATTCAATGATACATTGCTGGATATCGGGCGCAGAAACGGTTTCGGTTATCAGGATCTGAAATTGCTCAATCCGGATGTTGATACATGGCTCCCCGGAACGGGGAAAGAGATATTACTGCCCGGGAAATTTATTTTACCGAATGCACCGAAAACAGGGATTGTTTTGAATATTCCGGAAATGCGGCTTTATTATTATCCGGAAAGCAAAGACGGAGAAGAAAAACAGGTTATCACTTATCCGCTAGGTGTTGGCCGTGAGGGCTGGTCAACTCCGTATACCAGAACGAACATTATAGAAAAGAAAAAGGACCCCACATGGACACCACCGGAATCCATCCGCATTGAACATGCGGAAAAAGGCGATATATTACCGGCCGTAGTTCCAGCCGGACCCAATAATCCCCTCGGCGCTTATGCCATGCGGCTCGGTCTTGGTGCCTATCTCATCCATGGCACCAATAAACCTTACGGAGTGGGTATGCGTGTGAGTCACGGTTGTATACGGCTGTACCCGGAACACATAGAGGACCTGTTCAACAGGGTCAAGATTGGCACGCCTGTTAATATCGTTAATCAACCCTACAAGATCGGCGAGCTGGATGGTGTCATCTATCTTGAGGTTCATCCGTATCTTGATGAGGATGGCGAACATTTTTCACGAAATAGTCTTACCGAGGTTGTTAAATACATCATTGAGTCAACCGAGCAGAACCGTTATGAAATAGATTGGGAACTGGTCAAGGAAGTCGTGGCTGATTCGAAGGGTATACCTATCCCCATCGGGTTGCATTTACCTGAATTAAAACAGGCCTCGGCAGAATATGTGGTTACTGTAGAAAATGCAAAACCGCAAACCATCGGCAAGATGACCCGGGTTGAATTAAAACTGGATACAGAGATAGGCCAGTAACAACAAACAGAGGTTTTATAAATAAAAACCCCGAAATTTACTTCGGGGTTTTTTTGTTTACTACAGTTTTCGTTTTTTTACTTCATCATTGCCTTTTCAAACATGCGATCCAGTCTGCTGGAGTTTTCATTGCAGCAAGCCAGAGCAGCCTGGGCATCTTTGCTTGCCTTGTCAGCAGCAAAAGAAGCTTCTGAAGCTACAGTATGAGCATTTTGCGCCAGATTGTAGGCATCATTGGCTCTGGCCATGGCCGCATCTGCAGCGGCTTTGGCTGCATCGATTTGTGTCATGTCAGCGCAACCACCAACCAGTCCCATGGAAAGAGCGAGTACTGAAATTTTAATGAGTTTTTGCATATCTATTTTCTCCCGTTAAACCTTTAACCAATGGCTGAGGTTTTCCCCAGTTCTAATGTCCATGGAATAATGACCGATTTTAGCCGGATTATCAATTAATTTGGTGAAAAACCGTGGTTATTTTTGTGAAATATAGGCCAATTTTACAAGCTTTATATATGTATATGGGTTCAGTACCGGCAATATTTTACGGTAAATTGTTTGGCAATGGTTGCCAGATGTGCAGACAGCCTGTCGAATACCGCAGCAATAATCTCCGGATCAATATATTTATAATACGCCTCGGCAATGGCCCCGGCGATACAGGCCATGGTATCGCTGTCACCACCCAGCGAGATGGCATTGCGTAAGGCATCTTCATAATCATTCGATTCAAGAAAGGCGATAATCGATTCCGGTACCGGACCCTGACAGCTGACGTCAAATGAATAATCCGGCCGGATTTCATTCAGTGATCTGTCCAGGTCATATTGAAAGGTGCCGCTCAGATAGTCTTTTATAGCTGCCTTGGAATGTCCGGTCCTTGCCAGGAAGATGGCTGCTGCCACAGCTTGAGCACCTTTGATTCCTTCAACATGATTATGGGTGACGATGGCGCTTTTCTTTGCTTCGTGCAGGACTTCGGGCAGGGAATCAAAGGCCCAGCCAACAGGATTCACCCGCATGGCCGAGCCATTGCCGTAACTGTTATAGGGACTATTTGTATCCGCCAGGACCCAACGGCTGAAACCATAGCCATAACCCTGATTTGGATATTGCCGGTAAAACTCCCGGTATGCGTGTTCGTAATCTGTATCCGAGAGCAATACCTCAGCTGTGGCAACTGACAGGACAGTATCATCCGTGAAAATGCTGTCTGGGGAAAAGAGTTTAAAATCCCTGGTTTTTACAGGATTTCGCTCATAGACCGAACCGATGATGTCTCCGGCAATGGCGCCCAGCATGAGAGTGTAACTATCGGTTATCCTGGTTCGATGGCATTCAAGGTCTGCAGTAAATCAGCGGCCAACCCTGGATCCGGGCGATGTTTTCATGCGTCCTTCATAATTATCAAGGATAAATGTAGTTAAAATTTCCTCAAAACTGAGCATCTGCTTTAATTCGCACTGCTCATCGACCCAGGTCAGAATCTCATTCAGGTTCATATCATTTGTAATACTGTAGGTATCAGCCGCCTCGTGATTATAGGCCGTGAAATACCCCATAATATAATCCTTGTATTTATTATCTTCATTTGCTGCGCGGGCCAGGTTATATTTGTGACAGGATGTGTTACCTGCCCCCCAGATGGCATAGTTGCCTTTCTTGTCAGCAGCCACTGAAGCAGACACATAAAATAACAAAAATATCATGCTGTAAATTCTCATTTCTGAAACTCCTCAATCATTTGTTCTCTTTATATTTATTTAATCTAGCGGGTAATAGCGTTAAGACCATTTGTGAGCCGCTGTATTCCCTCTGTGGCATTATTTATATCGAGTGCACCATAGGCCACCCGCAAATAACAGCCGTCTGTGAGGCCAAAGGTATGGCCCGGAATCACGGCAACCTGATGTTCTTTGATCAGCCGTCCGGCAAGGGTCATGTCATCCATGCGGGTATCTACTTTTAATATGAAGTAAAACGCGCCATCACTCATGGAAATCCTGCAAAAATCGCTGATTATTTCCAGTTGCCGGAGCATTATATTACGAACTTCTTCAATTTTTTTTAATTTTTCCCTGCAATATTTCATCCCGGCCTCCAGTGCGCCTGTCGCCGCATATTGGGATGGCATGGCAGGACAGATAAGATTGGTGTCCTGGGCCTTGTAGACTGCATTGGTCAGGTGTTCCGGAATGACCATATAACCGATACGCCAACTGGCAAATCCATAGGCCTTGGATAATGAGAATAATGAGATGGTGTGCCTGTTGGCGCCATTGATACTGCCGGGTGAAAAATGCCGGGCGCCGTTATAGGTAAAGTATTCATAGGCCTCATCGTTAATATGGAAAAGATCATGATCGTGGCAAATGGCATTGACCTCACCTAGGCTTGCCTCCGGATAGACTGCACCACTCGGATTATTCGGGGATATGGTTACAATAGCACGGGTCTTTTCAGTGATGGCTTTGCGTATTTCATCCGGGCGCAGTTGATAATGCTCATCTGTAGGGACCAGCACAGGTATGCAGGTCAACATCCTGATTGCCATTTCATGGTTAAAGTAATAGGGCACTGGCAGGATAATCTCGTCCCCAGGGCTGGTAATGGCAAACAGGGCATTGAGAAAGGCCATGTTAGAACCGGCAGTTACGATTACCTTGCTGCCATTATCAACATGTATCCTGTTTTCTTTTAACAGCTTCACGGCAATTATTTCTCTGAGTTCCAGCGAGCCACTGGTGTCTCCGTATTTATGGATGCCGTTTGCAGAATTGATAATGGAAAGACGGTCAATAGCGGCCTGGGGCGGACCATAATAGACGACGCCCTGCCCCAGCGAGATGGTCCCCGGAGTTTGTGCAATCAGTTCCGCAATGACAGGGATGATCGGTGTCTGTACTGCATACATACGACTTTTAGACAGGAGTTTTGAATTTTGCATGGATAAAATTCAATAGAACAATGCAGCGATAATCAACTTATCGCCGCCAGGAAGCATGTGAGCGGCAAACCGGTTAATTAATGATCAGATTACTGCCGGGTAAACGGCATGGGACGACTGGAAAATTGCGTTTTCAGAAATTCCATCTGGTCAGACAGGATCTTCCTGTTGGAAAGTGCCAGGTACTCCGCCCAGTTGGGGACATAGGGGACAGCCAGCAGAGACATCCTGGCTTCTTCCGGGATTTTGTTGCCCTTGGTAGTATTGCAATGACGGCAGGCCGTGATGACATTGGACCAGCGATCCTTCCCGCCACGAGACATCGGGATGACATGGTCGCGTGTGAGAGAGGATTCCTTGAATTGTCCGCCGCAATACATGCACAGATGGGCATCGCGCAGAAATAACTCACGATTGGTCAGCGGTGGAATGTTACGTTTGGGATGTTTATGCGTGGCTGATCGTTTGATAGCAATAATTGAATTGATATCGATAAAGGAACGCAGTCCGGTGAGCCGGCTCGTCCCACCCAGGATATTGAATACACTGTCTCCGGCGGTCCAGGCCACCATGTTACGGCTGTACAGGCATACGGCATTCTGCCAGGGAATCCAGGTCACTGGCGCACCTGCCACATCAAGCCGCAAGATTAAAGGCACCATATTCAGCTCCAAACAGTGTTGCAACACTCATGCAATAAAGAAAGAATCAACGCAATGATAATACACATCGTTTATGCCATGCATGTTTTATTCTAAATCGAGTATAAAATCAAGTTATTGCGGATATCAGTTAACAGGTGAACTTAATGAATTCGATGGACAAACTTCTGGAGATCATGACAACACTGCGTGACCCTGTTAAAGGCTGTCCGTGGGACTGGGAACAGGACTTTGACAGTATCGCGCCTTATACCATTGAGGAAGCCTATGAGGTTGCGGATGCCATTGATCGCAAAGACATGCAGTCCTTGCGTGGTGAGCTCGGCGACCTGCTGTTCCAGGTGGTTTACCATGCACAGTTAGCAGCCGAAAAGCACTGTTTTGAATTCAATGACGTTGTGGAAGGAATTAACAAGAAATTGCTGCAACGTCATCCACATGTCTTCGGCGATGAAACTATTGATAACGCAAAGGCACAATCGCAAGCCTGGGAACAGCGGAAATTCCAGGAGAGGAGGGCGGTAGCGCAGGACTCTTTTGTCAGTATCCTTGCGGGGATCAGTCTCAATCTGCCGGCACTTGGCAGGGCGCAGAAATTACAATTACGGGCAGCCCATGCCGGTTTTGACTGGAATAATATCCAGGATGTCATGCTCAAGATTGAAGAAGAATTACAGGAATTAACCAGTGAACTCTCTGACCCGCCTGACCAGATGAGATTGCAGGATGAACTGGGTGATCTGCTGTTCAGTTGCGTCAATCTGGCCCGGCATATGAATATCGATGCCGAGAGTGCCTTGCGGGCAGCCAACAGGAAGTTTGAACAGCGATTTCGTTATATTGAGGAAACCCTGCATGCACAATATCGTTCGCTGGAAGATACTTCGCTGAAAGAAATGGACAAACTCTGGGAAGAATCAAAGACCAACATGACCGGATAAACATCACCTTGGCTTGTAACGGTCGCGTGTGATTACCCGGCCATTACCATCAAAGCGGATCTCCGTGATCCATTTACGGTTGCTGTTCTCATCTGGCCCCGGAATGTAATACCAGGTCTTATGCAGGATATTATTATAAAGGGTCTTCGCGTAAGAGTGTGGGTAAAAATGGCCATGAAAGTGCCTGAACGCCTTACTGAATGCGGGTTTCAGCAGATTGATGCTGCTGCGGAAACGGGTATGATTTCGCGATGGCTACTTTACGCAAATACAAGCGTCTTCTCGACGCAGTCCGGTTCGCCGGTTTCCGTCCGCAGGAAGAGGTACGCGGCATCTTCGGTGACCCGATGGCGCGCGTCATCACTCTCGTGCGGCGCTCAAAAAAACAATCTGCAAGGAATGCGGTCGAACGCACTCGGGCTGGTACGACCGCACGAGGCGGCGAGTGCGCGATTTGTCCTGCGGCAACACGCGCGTCACTCTCGACATCGAGGTTCGGCGGGTTCGCTGCCGATGTTGCGGCAAGGTGAGGCGGGAGAAGCTCGACTTGCCTTCCCGACAACCCGTTCCACACCAAGCGGTTCGCCTGGTATGTCGGACGCCGCTGCCGCGCGAGCAGCATCAAGGCTGTCGCCGAAGAACTGCATCTGGACTGGCACACCGTCAAGGAACTGGACAAGCAGGTCATGGCCGCCCAGTGGGAGAGAGCGGGTACGCCTGGCCCCAAGGCCATCGGCATCGACGAAATCTCGATCATGAAGGGTCACACCTACCGCATCGTGGTGAGCGACCTGATCCGGCGCCGGCCGATCTGGTTTGGCGGCGAGGACCGCTCGGAGGCCAGCATGAACCAGTTCTATGACTGGCTGGGCGAGAGGAAGGCCCGTGGCATTCGTCTGGCGGTGATGGACAGGTGGAAGCCGTTTCGCAATGCGACGAACAATAAAGTGCCCCAAGCCGCGGTACTGTTCGACAAGTTCCACATCATGCGCCACCTCAATGATGCGTTGGACAAGGTGAGGAAGAGCGAATACGCCCGCCTCCAGGGCAAGGAGCGGCGCTACATCAAGGGCCAGAAGTACGTCCTGCTGAGCAACCACGAGAACCTGACCGTGGAGGGCAGGAAGTCCTTGAAGACGCTTTTGGCGGCCAACCAGCGGCTCAACACCGCCTACCTGCTGAAGGAATCGTTCGGCCAGTGGTGGAGCTACGAACGGGAAGGCTGGGCCGCGGCGCTTCTTCGAGAACTGGAAAGCCAGCCTGAAATGGCAGCGCCTGAAGCCTTACGAGAAGTTCGCCGAAATGATCGAGCGTCATTGGGATGGAATCGCCGCTTACTGCCGACCAGAGAACAAGGTCTCGCTCGGCTTCGTCGAGGGACTCAACAACAAGATCCGTGTCATCCAGCGACGCGCATATGGGTTGCGCGACGAGGAATATCTGCGGCTGAAAATCCTCACGTCCATGCTCCCGTTGTGTGATTTTGATGCCATTTTTACCCACACTCTTACGCGAAGACCCATTATAAATAACCGGGCAGAACTGAGCATCAACAACAGTACACCGGTTATTAAGGAATTATTCTTCATCAAAAAACACCTGGTATCAGGTTCAATATCATCAGATTTATCCACTGTGTTGATGTTCCCGGTTCATTCTTGCCGTAGCCACAACGGTGTCGCAATTCTATTGATTTGAATTAAAGCAATACTTTAAATAGTAAAATATACTATTAAATATCAATAATTTAACATAATTAGTTAATGTAAGTTATAGAAAATTGATCGAATGCACAGCGATGAACGGCTGCGCACCCGGAATTAATTAAACGAATCGATGTGGTGGGTATTACTTATCCGCATCCTTGTCATGCGCAAGCATGGCGTAGGCTGAATGATTGTGTATGGATTCAAAATTTTCTGACTCAACTGTATAGGCCGCAATACGGTCGTCTTTGTTAAATTCGATCGCCACGTCCCTGACGATGTCTTCAACAAATTTCGGATTGTCATAGGCCTTTTCGGTGACGTATTTCTCGTCCGGCCGTTTCAGCAGGCCATAGAGTTCACAGGAGGCAACCTTTTCTACTGTTTCTATCAGTTCTTCAACCCACAGAAATGTCCTGGTCCGCACCGTGGCTGTGATATGTGAGCGCTGGTTATGGGCGCCGTAATCGGAGATATTCTTTGAGCATGGGCACAGACTGGTGACAGGTACGACTATTTTTACCAGAACTGTCGGTTTGTTATCTTTAATCTGGCCCATGAATGAGACTTCATAATCCATCAGGCTTTTAACGCCGGAGATAGGCGCGGATTTGGTCATGAAATAGGGAAATGTCATCTCGATATGCCCGGACTGGGCATTCAGCAGACTGGTCATTTCCTCAATCATCGTTTTGAAAGACTTGACGGTAATTTCATACTCATGCTGGTTGAGGATTTCGACGAAGCGTGACATATGAGTGCCCTTGAAATTATGTGGCAGATTCACATACATATTAAAACGGGCAATGGTGTGTTGTTCCCCGCCATTACGATCACCGATAACGACAGGGTGCTTGATATCCTTGATTCCGACCTTGTCGATAGGGATATGCCGGGTATCCTTGCTGCTCTGGGTATCCGGTATTTCGGTTGCTAATTTTGCTGGCCGGCTCATTTTAAATTTATTGCCTCTTTGTGCATCATGCTATGGAACCTCTGAATAAGTCTAA
>JBCKWI010000013.1:0-40636 GCA_038922795.1 Gammaproteobacteria bacterium | reverse complement strand
GGCAGGGCGGGCACGAATATGCTCGTCAAGGTGGATTTATATCATCGCGTTGTTCGGCAGCGTAAGCTGTAACACCATGATCACTGGCAGTAAAGAATCTGCACAGCCTGGAGATCTGTTGTTAACAAACCATCCACTGGTTGACCGGATCTTTGATGTGCACAGTAACCAAATGGTAGATCAGTCACAATTATTCAAAAGACTGGAAGATGCTGATTATGTCTTGCTGGGTGAAATCCATGACAACAGCGTCCATCACGGCAACCAGGCGCGGGTGATCGATCAGCTGGCGGCAACCCATCGTTCAGCGAGTGTTGCATTTGAGATGATCGATGACAGCCAGGGTGAATTCATCAATGACAAGAACATTACTTCGTCAAATGATTTGATCGAATTGTTGAATCATTTCGACACCGGGTGGAACTACGAGAACTATTACCGTCCGGTATTCGACAGCGTCATCCGGGCAGGTTTCAGGATTTACCCGGCGAATATAGATCGCAACAGGTTGATGAATATCCTGATGCAGGACAGTCCTGATGTACCGGACGGGACGGCACGTATTTTATCCAAAGTGCCTCTGGCCCCGGAACTTGAATTTGATATGCAGAAGGATATTATTGAAGCACATTGCGACATGCTGAATGCAGAACAGGCTCAGCCAATGGTGCAGGCACAACGTATACGCGATGCAACTATGGCATCAAGCCTATTAAATAGCGGTTCAGGTCTCAAGGTGCTCATCGCCGGTAACGGCCATGTGCGCAAAGACAGCGGGGTGCCAAGATATCTGCTTGCACAGGACAGGACAGCCTCGATTGTTTCAATTGGCATGTTTGAAGTGGATGCAGATCAGAATGATGTTGCCGCTTATGAAAGGGAATGGATTGATCATAGACTGCCGTTTGATTACGTCTGGTTCACGGCGCGCGCTGACAGGGAAGATCCCTGTATTGAATTCATCAAGCAACACAATAAAGACAGGACTGAGGTGCTGGAAATTGTTCCATAAATTTCCAACATACACTCGGTCTCTGTTCCAGACTCGACTCTACCGCTTACATCCCTGTAATCGTACGTTCCTGTAGATAATTGAGGACTGAGTGGCTTATGAAAAGTTAAACATTTGACATTTTATTGTTAGATTGTGTTGTCATTTTTGAGAAGCTGGAACCGGAAACGCATCCTGCGTAAATATCGTATTCCAAATGATATATGGCAGCTTGTGGTCAAAAACGTACGCGCTGTTGCACACCTAACGGTGAGTGATATTGATCGATTGCAGGATATGGCTTCCCTGTTTTTATATGAAAAGTCCATTGAACCGGCGCGCGACCTGGTGATCACCAATGCAATGCGGACCCGGATAGCTTGCGAGGCTGCCATTCCCATCCTGAACCTGGGGCTTGATTATTATCGTCTTTGGTATTCAGTAATCGTTTACCCGGAAGCCTTCGTTGTCCGTGATGTTTACCAGGATGAGGCCGGTGTCCTGCATACACAACCCAGTACCCGGTCGGGGGAAGCATGGTCACACGGTCCGGTCATTATTTCCTGGCAAGATGTGATTTTGCGTCAGACAGGAGCTAACGTTATTATTCATGAGATAGCGCATAAACTGGATATGCTGGATGATGTAGCAAACGGACGTCCGCCCATGCAATCCGGTATGGACCAGGAACAGTGGACGGCAGCATTCAGTGAGGCCTTCGCTGGGTTTACAGCGCAGGTAAACGCGGGACTCATGACGGAGATTGATGCCTATGCCGCAACCAGCCCGGCGGAATTCTTTGCCGTAACCAGCGAAGTGTTTTTCGAAACACCACGGGTATTACAAACCGTATGGCCGGAAGTATACGCGCAACTGGTCCTGTATTACCGGCAACGGCCTTGAAGGGCAGGTACAAGTGAAAAAAGTAAGAAGTAAAAAAAGTATTTGGCGAATGTCGGGGATCGGATAATTGCGGGAAAAAATTAAAGACAGAAGCAGTGTCAGGACTGATCAAAGGGGCCAGGCTCGGGTTGTTTTTGCTAAGACTGATTAAAGGGGCCAGGCTCGGGTTGTTTTTGCTAACATGAGCCATGCCCCGTCGCCCCCGCACTCATCTGAATGAAGTCCCGTTGCACATCGTGCAGCGTGGGCATAACCGCGAAGCTTGTTTCTACGCGGAAGAGGATTATCACGCTTATCTGCACTGGCTCGGCGAAGCCCTGAAAAAAGAGTGCTGCGCCTTGCACGCCTACGCGCTGATGACGAATCACGTTCATTTGCTGCTCACACCCAAGCAGGCTGAAAGCATTCCCCGGCTCATCATCGCGCTGGGGCGGCGTTACGTGCAGTACATCAACAAGACCTACCGCCGCACCGGGACGCTGTGGGACAGCCGCTACAAGTCTTCGCTGATTCAGGTGGAAACCTATCTGCTCACCTGCCAGCGCTACATTGAGCTGAACCCGGTGCGCGCGGCGATGGTGGATGATCCGGCGCATTACCGCTGGACGAGCTATCGCGCCAATGGGCTGGGGCAGGCCAGTGCGATATTGACTCCGCACCCCTTGTACCTGTCTCTCGGTGAAAACGACATGGCGCGTCAGGAGACCTATCGTGCTTTGTTTCGCTCGCAACTGGATAAGGCGGCGGTGGATGATATCCGGCTGGCGCTTGGTCAAAACCAGCCGTTGGGCAATGCGCGCTTCTATGCCCGGATTGAGAAATTGACCGGACAGCGGCGGGAAGCCAAGCCCCAAGGAAGGCCGTGCGCTTCGCCTGACAAAGATGTCGATCCCAGTGATGGACAGGGTGAATTGGGGTTGTAGGAAAATAACTTGAACCTGGCCCCTTTTCTTTTCTTTGAACCTGGCCCCTTTTCTTTTCTTCTTTTTTCTTTTCTTGTAGATCGTAGCTCGTAGCCCGGATGGAGCCGCAGGCGGAATCCGGGAATCCGCGATCAGAAACTCGCTCGATACCCCACTGTCACGCCCCAGGGCGGGTCGCCGCCGCCGCTCGCGCCGAAGGTGACGAGATGCTTGTTCGACAGCCGGTGATCCACGTCCAGCGTCACCCGCGCCCAGTCCTGCTTCACCTTCTGCCCCGGCAGCGAGAAGCTCCACAGGCCGATCACCTGGCCATTGACGCCGCCGGTGGAATCGTCGAAACGGTGCGCGGCTTCGCCCGCCGGCGATAATTAGCATCAGAGTGTTTTTGTACCACGCGCTTTAATCTTCCACGGATACCTCGTTTCATCTCTTGTATACTGTGTCTCATCTTGGGTGTTTTCCCCTGGTCAGTGATCGTGTGTACGTGATCTGATCCGCCGGGAACACCCGAGTTCCATTATATGTACGGGGATTAGGAACTTTTATTTAGTTTCATTCTGTAGCATCGGGTTCCCTCAGGTTTCATTTGAGAGTCATACTAGCGCTGAAGAATGGCAAAAACATGGCAGTGCGGTGGAAATGTAATTATATGTATGAGGAATAACCAGGACCGGGTATTGAGGTGGTTAAATATCAATCTGGTTTGTTCTATTATTCATTAATAATGATCCTGCATGGAATTGCAATAATATTCCTGTTTTTATTACTTGCCTGCGGAGGAGTTTCATACGTGCAGGCAGAATCAGAAAGGAGAGAAATAATGAGCCTAAGCCTTACTGCCCCCGCGTTTAAACAGGATGGCAGTATTCCTGCTGAATACACCTGCGATGGCAAGGATTTTTCGCCGGAACTCAACTGGGCAAACATACCCGCAGATACCCTGAGCCTGGTCCTGATAGTGGACGATCCGGATGCACCGGACCCGTCCGCGCCAAAAATGACCTGGGTGCATTGGGTGTTATATAACATCCCGGCCACGGCAACCGGGTTGGGCAAGGGAGTGAGTGACAGCGAATTACCGGCAGGCACCTTGCAAGGTTTAAACGACTGGAAACGTACCTCCTATGGCGGCCCGTGCCCGCCGGCTGGCCGGCATCGTTATTTCCACAAGCTCTATGCACTGGATACCTTGCTGCCGGATCTCAAGCAACCGACCAAGGTGAAGGTCGAGCAGGCGATGCAAGGCCATATCATTGAGCAGACCGTGTTGATGGGCACCTATCAACATTGATGATTTGCCCGATGATGAAAGCACAACGGAACATGAAATTATTTTACTTCGGGCATTTACAAATAAATGTGCTGGCCACTGAGCAGTTCCCAGATCTCATTTTCCGGGGCCTTCACTTCAAGACTGTGTTCTGTCACAGTGAGCACCTCATAACCGGATTGGCGTAGTTTTTCCGCATAGAATTCCATCGGCGGTGCTGCATCGGGCAGACGGTCCGCGGTGCTGTGAAAACTGTGCGCATCTTCCAGGATCAATGTCAGGATGCCGGTTTCGCGGTTGTATTCACTCATGGCATAAGCTAAAGGTCGGTTTGGTTGCTATATAGAATAGTATAGTTGGAATGATGAATGGTGGTTAAAACATTCCCGCTCAAGGGGGAAGGTGGAATACGCTGATTAGTTCTATTATTACAGGTGGCTGTCTGTCACTTTCGCAATACGTTTTGACGGCGCTGCGAAATACGTCAACATCAACCCCCATATAAACACCTTTAATATGTTTCATCTTGTCGAGACCATCTATAGCCATGCGCTGTGCCACATCATTAAATCCCTGAAACCTTTTCAGGTGGGCGACGGCGACCTGGATCAAGCCCTGGATGAACAATCCTGTTTCTGTTTGTCTTCCTGCGGCCACCCAGACTGCTTCGAGGGCTTCATGTGCCTCCCACCAGTAGCCGTGGTTGAACAGGTCGATGCCATATAAATATTCAGCACAGGATTGCCATTGCCCGGCGTCAAATGATGTGATTGGTTCCGGTTGTTTATTCCAGGAATGACCATCCGGGTCGCGAGTGGGGTGCGGCGATTTTCCTGGCACAAAGCAGTATGGTGGAAATAACCGATCGGTATAACGGAGTGGTGTTTTTATTACAGTAGGATTCATTGTCCGCTATTTTTTTACTGCCCGGCAATTACTCAAGAAAATATTCCAGACTTTCTCTATCTTACATATCCCTATAGCCGTTCTGTATACTTTTGCCAGCTGGATCGGTACAGGCGTTCCCGTACGTCATTTTGCCAGCGCCAGTTTCACCTTGAGGTCAACATTCTGTGTTACCAGCACATCACTGATACCGCCCGGACGTTTGTAAATAATCTTTTTGTCCTTGCCGACGACAAATAATCCGGGTGTGCCTTTCACACCATATTCATTTGCGATTTTATCACCCTCGAGTAAAAGTGTGTAGGTGAATTCTTTACTCTCAAAATATTCCACCGGATTCAGCTTGCCGTCTTCAAAAATATCGATAGCGTAGAATTTCAGCCCCTTGCTTCTATATTTGCGAAAAACAACCTCAAGATGCGGCATCAGCGTGGCGCAATAGGGGCACCAGGTTGCCCAGAAAAGGATGATGGATACCTTGTTATCGCTGTCCTGGTAATAATCTATTGTCTCACCTTCCTTTGTTTTTAAAGACCAGTCCGGCGCAGTCGAACCGACAATCAGTGGCTCTGACCAGGCTGTGGAAAGAGGGGTTAAAGCCAGAAAGAGAATGATGAGATAGCGCATGGGTATGTCCTTCAGTGCTGTAACGAGTTATGAGCATCTATAATAATATATATGACAGTTTCATTTTCAGAATATTGCAATTTATCTGCTTCATATATTAATGATAACGGCCAGCTATAGATTTTATGCAGAATTGAATGAATTTCTGCCTGCTATTTTAAGGCAGCGCAGATTTATGCTACTGCAGCGTCAAGGATCTACGATTATGGAAATGATTGAATTATTGAATATTTCACGCACGCAGGTGGATTTGATCCTGGTCAATGGGGAGCCGGTGGATTTTTCCTGTATGGTGCAGGCCGGTGACCGGATCAGTGTGTATCCGCTGTTCAGGGCGATTGATATCTTCCCTTTCAATCGGATAAAACTAGCATAATCATGGCCATGGCCTGCATCCAGGATGGATAAAAAAAGTAGCATCCTGTGGAAAAATGGTATAGGGTGCGGGAATTAGCAGTCTTTGTAGCGGTTCCGGTAGCTCCTCGCAGTGTGTAATAGCAGACCTTGCCGTGATTCTTCGTCAACAATATGCATGCTAATACATTGTTCTATTAATTAATTATGAGGTAACCGTAATGGCTACAGGTACAGTAAAGTGGTTTAACGACAGTAAAGGTTTTGGATTTATTACACCGTCTGATGGCAGCACTGATGTGTTTGTTCATCACAGCGCAATCAAGGCTGAAGGTTTTAAATCCCTGGCTGAAGGACAGCAGGTGACTTATGATGTAGAGAAAGGCCCTAAAGGTCCGAGCGCAACCAACGTCGTTGCACAATAAACCAGACCATATAAGACTGGTACAAAAGCCCCGCCCAAAGCGGGGCTTTTTTGTGCCTGTAATTAAGGGGAAAGATGGTATCTTTTGATTTATCATTTTATAGGTGTATTCTTTATGCAAAGATTTTGAACCAATGACCTGTTTTTTTATTCTATTAAAAGGCCATGATCCAAACCTGTTTAATTAATACACATGAAAAGATCCAATAACTGGCAAACTGAAGAAATCATTTCCTGGATACCTGCTGTTTTTATCGTTCTGGCAATTGCCGTGGCCTTGTATTTCTGGTTGAAAAGCGAAGAGCCGCAGGTTGAATCTCCTGCTGTCTCCGAACTGCAATTACCAGAGCAGGATGGCCCGCCTAAAATACAATTTCCGGTACCGGTGGCCCTGGTTAAGCCTGTTCCGGTTGAGATACCGGCCGTTGGGCCCTCTGAACAAGTTGAAGTGATTGAGGAGACAACACCGGAACTGGCAGAGCCTGAACTCCCAATAGAGGAACAAATTACCTTTTTGTTTGATTGGCGGGAGTATGGACAATTGTTCCTGATGGAGGCCCTGGTAAATCATTTTGTAGTGACGGTTGATAATATGACGGGGCCGAAACTGCCACAGAAATTTGCCTTTACGCAACCGCCCGCCGGTAAATTCATGGTGCGGAAGGATGCAGAGGATAATCAATATCTTGATCCAAAGAACTATGATCGCTACACGAAATTTGTCCAGTTTGCCATGGCTGCTGATGTCAAAATGTCCGTGACATTTTATGTAAAGCATTACTCCGTATTTCAGGCTGCATATGAAGAACTGGGTTATCCGGACCGTTATTTCAATGATCGCTTTGTTGAGGTGATCGATCATGTGCTGGCTACACCGGATGTACAGGGGCCATTCAAACTGGATCAGCCCAAGGTTTATTACACATTTGTTGATCCGCAACTGGAGGCACTTTCCGCCGGGCAGAAGATCCTGATCCGTATCGGTACTGAGAATGCCGCAAAGGTCAAGGCAAAGCTCCTGGAATTAAGACGGGCATTAACAACACTTGGGCGGGATTGAGTGGTAATCAGTGATTAGTGGTTGGTGATTGGTGAAGCCAGATACAATCTGCTAATCATGGGCAATGTGTACGAAGATACCTGGTGTGCAGGGTAAAAAATGAAGAACAGGATGATGTTTTATTTAATTCTTTTCCTGACTATTGCTGCGTTTTTTACTTATGTGATCTATATGCCGGGTGTTTCCTATCAGGGCGCATTGCCACCGCTGAATGACACAGACCGCGCCACCGCAGAAAAGCTGGAATCCCATGTCAACATGTTATGCAGAAACCCGGCGGGCAGAAACTATATTGAAAAGCAGGGACTGAAATCCGCCAAACAGTATATTACGGAACAGTTTCGTTCATCGGGTTACCCGGTGTCATTCCAGGAATATCAAATCTCAGGCGATACATTTTCCAATATTGAAGCGCAATCAACCGGCGCCACCAGACCTGAAGAGATCATTATTGTCGGTGCGCATTATGATGCTGTGATTGGTTCGCCGGGCGCGAATGATAACGGGACCGGCGTTGCTGCGATGTTGGAACTTGCGGACTTGCTCAGGAACAGACAGTTTTCGCGTACGGTCAGGTTTGTTGCCTTTACGAATGAAGAACCGCCGAATTTTATGACCATTAATATGGGCAGTTATCATTACGCGAAAAGATCAGCCGAACAGAAAGAAAAAATCGTTGCCATGTTTTCGCTGGAAACAATTGGCTATTATTCGGATGAATCCGGCAGCCAGCATTATCCTCCGCCGTTTGGGTTCTTTTATCCGGATCAGGGTAACTTCATCGCGTTTGTGGGTAATCTTGGTTCACGTCCGCTGGTGACCCGTTCTATTCAATTGTTCAGGGAACATGCGACGTTTCCGTCAGAAGGCATTGCCGCACCTTCGATTGTTCCGGGCATAAGCTGGTCGGATCACTGGTCATTCTGGAAGCAGGGTTATCCTGCGATCATGATCACGGACACCGCACCGTTCCGTTATCCGGATTATCATTCCACGCATGATACGCCGGATAAAGTGGATTATGAAAAAATGGTCTATATCGTGAAAGGCACGCAGAAGGTGATAGAAGAACTTCTGGACCGGTAATTATTGATGGTGGTTATTATCCGCTATGCAGCCAGCGATGGAAGAGTTTCGACATCAACGGCATGACGAGGTAGGTCATCAGTGCGACGATAATCACAGAGATGACCGCAACCTGCACGACAATATGCGATTCACCCAGTACCGGTTTTAACAACAGGTGCAATAATATTGATAAGGGGAATACCGCTAACCATACAATGATCATCATTTTGTATTTGGGTGGTGGTACTACGGCCTCCTCATCCCAAGTCGTAAACCAGGTTTCCAGTCCGCTGAGCACTTCCATTTGCGGATCGCCATTATCTACTTCAGCAAAACGGTTCAACCATTCCTGACGTTCAGGAGAAGTTTCCCAGTCGATGAAATTACGGCGTGCATCAAACTTGAATACTATGCGGTAATAATTTGTGGATTTGTTGGGACGAAAGATATTTACGCCAAGATGGCCCTTGAATGCCATTGCAGCCCGGCTGATTCCGGTGACGACATCTTCAAACTCTTTTTCATGACCGGGTTTGGGACGCCGTTTGACGATGATCGTGACCGGTGTATCACAATCCGGATCATGGGCTGGTATGGTTTCTGTCATGGCTTGATTTGTTATCTGGTTGTCCCGGATAGTATAGAGCAAGTTTGACTAATTTTGTTACTATGGAAATTAAAGAACCAACACACTATCAGCAGGCACAGGTATTGATCAATCAGGTCACAGAGGAAAAATAAAATTTATATAAATAAACCATTGCCCACCTTAATCTGTTTCGGGCTGGTTAATTTATTTTATATTAGTCCGTTATCAGCTGCACCTACTGCTGTTGATTTGTTAAAAGCCTGTGAACATTCCTTGAAAAATGATTTTCAGGGAATCGAGGGTAATGTCTGTATCTGGTATGTAACACCATGTGATTGTGATTATGGAAAGACAAATGCAATGCCCCGGGTGTGTCTGCCGGAATCAGTACCGGTTGAATCTCTGGCCCGGACCGTGGTTGATGGCTTAAGGGAACAACCTGAATTACACATAGAGGATGCGAATTTTGCTGCGGCAACAATATTATCCCGTGTTTATCCGTGCCCCCAGTAGCTATACTTACAGGCAAGTATGCGTTATTCCAGACTGACATTGATATTGGCTTGCATCGTGCAACTGGCGGCATGTAGTCCCATTGCTGCTATTGGCATGGTGGGTTCAACGGTTGCACGTACGGTAGAGAATGCTGAAGAAAATAATACTTCAAGCCCTGCTGTCGTAACACATTCACAACAGCCTTATGATCGTCAGGCGATTGCAGAAGCCAACCTCAACCTGGGGATTGCATATATGCAACAGGGGCAATATCAACTGGCCCTGGATAAACTGAACCGGGCCAGGATAGCCCAACCGAACTACTCTCCGACCTATAATACTCTGGGAGTGCTTTATCAACGTCTGGGTGAGCATGCAGAAGCGGAGAAATATTACCAACATGCTATCAAGCTCAATCCGATGGATTCTGCCGCGTTGAACAATTACGGACAATTTCTTTGTCAGAATGACCGCTTCGATGAGGCAGAGAAAACCTTTATGGAGTCTGCCAATAATCCTTTATATCCGGCACCGGAAATTGCGATCACCAATGCAGGTACCTGTGCGCTAAACAATGACCGGCCGGATCTGGCAGAAGGATATTTCAAACAAGCCTTGGGCAGAAATCCCAGGGTCGCGCCGGCACTTTTTCAGATGGCTGAGCTTTCATATAATCGTGGTGAATATTTACCGGCACGTGGATTTCTGCAACGTTATCTTGAAGACAACAAACATACGCCAGGAAGCTTGTGGTTAGGCATTCGAATAGAGCGGGAACTGGGGGACAAAAACGCAGTGTCCAGCTATGCATTGTTATTACGCAACCGGTTTTCCGATTCAAAAGAAGCGGAGTCGCTGAAGCAAACAGAAGCGAGGTATTAAAGCATCAGATAATTATTATTTGGTGCATAACAAACGATTGCATTCAGTTCCTTATACTTAAGCCGAATAACTACTTGTCGCGAAACAGGTTGTGACAAGCAATGCACGTCTGGTTTAACCGCTCATAGGCCGGTTCAATAGCATGGTAATCATAATATTCTGTTAATTGCTGAAGGTTCAGCGCTTCAGTATAAAGTTGTCCGGCCATGGCCCGGAAGGTAGCGAGTTCAGTTTCATTCAGTTTTACTGACGGCTGTCCGGTTGATAACAATTCTGCATGGAAAAGCAGTTCTTCCACCGCTTCAATAAGATCTGCCATTTTGTCTTCGCTCATCTTGCCATCTTGCAGGTCGGGTACTCCGCTTTTATAGGCGGATGAATACATGTCCTGCATGATTACACGTAATTTTTCACTCGACATGGCGTGCAGTGTATGTTTTTCCTGCACAGAACCTATATCTGTACTTTCTGTATCTATATCACTGTCACACGCAGTGATACTGACTAATAACACCAGAACAGGGAATAAATATTTCATAATTTAAATTTAATTACCGGTCTTCTCGCCATTCGTTGCTGTATGTATTCTATATTACCTACCTGATGGGCAGGTTTATTTATTATTCTATTGACATATGTGATCCATAATTTGACCCAGATCAAGAAATGTTCAGTCTTTCATTAAATCTGAACGTCATCAGAAATTCAATGGCGGAAGAATTTACGGTCTGCACCCTGATTTATGTGTGATTTAATGTTATTTTTTACGGAATTAAAATTACAATGTATATCAAATGAACAACAAATCCACAGGTGAACCCCTGGTCAAAATGGCAGCAGGGGACCGGGCCAGGGCTTTCAGCACCCCTGAGGGGTGTATCCTCCTCTCTGGTCTGGTGTTCTCCCTGATTTATGCCATCTTTCTCGTTATCAGTTATTTCATTTCTCCACGGAATTTCCAGGTATTTATAGGTATGACGGCGACCAATATCCTGTTTGGCCGGGCGGCCGGTATGTCGTTCGGTTACGCGCCCGGCTTTGGCCATCTAATTGTTCTGCCGGTCAATCTTGCTATTGAGACGATCCTGGTATTGCTTGTATATCCGCTGTTCGTGTTCAGTTGGCAGCACTTATTGGTTATCAGGTCGCTGGTTAAATTCATGCGGCGGGTCGAGAAAGCCGCGGAGATAAACAAGGAAAAAATACGGCGTTATGGTATTCCAAGCCTTTTTTTGTTTGTGCTGTTTCCATTCTGGATGACTGGCCCGGTGATTGGTTGTGTAATCGGTTTTTTCTGGGGATAAGACCCTGGATAAATATGGGTATTGTACTGTCTGCTACAGCTCTGGCTTGCCTGGGCTGGGCCATTTTATTAAAGCGATTACACGAACAAATGGCGGACTTCAGTCCTTTTGCACCGATGATTCTCCTGATCGTTATCATCGCCATAGCGGTTGCTGGATATCTACTGGAATCCGGGCGGCGGCGTAGACAGCGGTAACAATAAGAATCCCTGTATCAGGCAATAAAGCAGGCTTACTTGCAATTATTTTGATGTTAATCAATAAAACCGGCTTATGTTGTGGCATATTGATTATGAAATTATCGAGGTTATTCAAAATGAATGCACTGATTGTTGTCGCCGACGCGGCCCGGGCGCGGATATTCAAAACCAGAGAGAAACTGACCGACATGACGGAAATAGAGGACCTTGTCCATCCGGAATCAAGATTGAGAAACAATGAACTTGGCGCTGATCCGCCTGTACGTTCCGCCAATCAGAAAGGATCACTACAGCCCCGGACGTTTCCGAAAGATCATGAAGAACAATCTTTCGCGAAAGAGTTGGGCAAACACCTCAAGGCATTGCACAACCAGTTGTATTACGAAGAGCTGATCCTGATAGCATCCCCAAGATTTCTGGGTATGTTGCGGAATGAACTGGATACAACCATTGACAGACTGGTAAGCCGCTCTATCAACAAGGATCTTCTCCGGGCAAGCATAGATGAACTGATTGAGTATATAAAAAATTACTAGCGCCGGTAGTGGCTGGCCCATGCAATGAATCGTCATGAAATATATATTCATCCCTACGTCGAAATAACCCGCAGTGTCATTGCTGTAATAGATGACCTGGAACATCGTTTAAACCGGCCGGAGGAGATAGAAGTGAATATTCACCGCATTCGGGTGGATATCAAAAGGCTGCGGGCCTGGATAAGGCTTGTCCGCAACCATTCAGGTGAACAGGAGTGGCAGGTAATAGATCACTGTCTGCGCGATATTGCAAAACAGTTATCTGCAAACCGGGATGAGCAGATCATTCCGGTGACGCTGGGATGGTTAATTGAGAAGACAAAAAACAAGGGTGCGCAGGCCTCCATCAACAGGATAGCTTCATCTGTGCAATCTGATTCTCCTGGGCATTTATTTGACTGGAAAATAATCAAACTGCCGGACAAGGACTTGCTGGGGAAGTTGAAACGGAAAACCCTGTTATCGTGTTTTGATGAAGTCATCAGGCAAGGTCTGCAAAGGACATATAAACGCACATTGAAATGTGGATTGAGGGCCTGTTCTTCCAAGGGGACATTTGCCGCTCTGCACAGACTCCGGAAATGGGTGAAGTATTTGTACTACCAGCTGGAGTTCGTCGAAGTGTTGTATGCTGATGATTATGAGAAAATACATCGGCAACTGGATTTGCTCGGAAAAGGGCTGGGCAAGATACATGACCTCGTGCTCGTCAAGAACTGGTTCCAGAGCTTGCCCGGCGCGGCAGACTGCGCGAATGATGTAAACATCGCCGGGATGGCGGCTGACAGGGAAATCAATAAACTGCTCAAACGCACAAGACGTTTATTCAGCAAGATTTTTACCTTGAAGCCACGGGAATTCGCTGCAGGCTTATAGTAAGACTTTATTCGTTTCTGTAATCCTCAATGACTTCCTGAATGTAATCAATCTTGCCGGGCGGTACCATCAGCATTATTTTTTCTGGATAAGCAGATTTCCTGTTTATCAGTGATTCTTGCAGCAGTTTAATAAATACTTGTTCAGCTATCTTGCCATGGGTGGTCCCCAGCAGCGGCATGGCAACTGATTTCAGTTTGTGTCTGTTCAATTCATCCAGAATATTATTAAGGGCCGTTGTTATAAATATCTTCGTGCAGACGGGTGTCCGTTCAATATCGTAGAGGATTGCAATCAGCCTTACCGGTATCGTATTTTTAATTATAATCTGACCGGGCATCAGCGGTTTCTGCCGGTTCATTATTTTGACCAGCGAACGGTAACTTTCCTGTGTATCCTGGGTAACCGGTTTCGTATCGAGTAGCAGATTTGTGTCCTGTTCCTCGGCAATGGCATCAACCATAAATGGTTGCTGGTTTGCCGTGCAAACGGAAATTTCTACCGGACTTATCGTGATACTCATGAGCACTATTATAAATGTCCAGGCACGGACAGCGCACACAAATGTTGCGTCCGGGCGGATTCCGGCAGGGTAATGAATCGCCTTTTTTAATGTTCCCGGAAATGGCGTAATATTCAACCATGATTGATCAATTACAGGATTTGAAAGAACGGCTCTGCCGGTTTGCTGGAGAACGGGACTGGGACCAGTATCATTCACCCAAGAACCTGGCGATGGCGCTCATCGTAGAAGCTGCGGAACTGGTCGAACATTTCCAGTGGATCACACCGGAGCAAAGCCAGTCCCTGCCGGATGATAAAAAGACTGAAGTAGAAGCTGAACTTGCCGATATATTGATTTACCTTGTACGTATTGCCGACAAGCTGGATGTTGACCTGTACCGGGCGGCATTGGCAAAGCTGCAGCACAATTCAGAAAAATATCCCGCAGATCAGGTACGCGGTCTTTCGAAGAAATATAACGAATATCCATAATTAACAGTGAAGAATATCTCGTGAAGTGACGGACGAGACACGGGATACGCTTCGCGAGATACGGAAAATGTTAAGTTACCGTCACGGTTTCCATGCAGGCAATTTTGTTGATGTACATAAACACATCACGTTAATGTTGTTGCTTGAATCGCTGAAAAAGAAAGACACACCATTCTGTTATATTGATACCCACGCAGGTGTGGCAAATTACGATTTGCGATCTGATTTTGCACAAAAAAACCGGGAATATGAGACCGGCATCGGCCGTTTATGGGGCTTGACCAATCTTCCGTCATCAATAGCTGCTTATCTGGATGCGGTCAAAACGGTAAATCCTGGTTTGCAAAAAGATCAAAACATCCCGCGTTACTATCCGGGTTCCCCGGCAATTGCACGGCGTATGTTGCGGCTGCAGGACCGCATGATATTGATGGAATTGCACAACACGGAAGCGCCTATACTGAAAGAATATTTTAAAGGCGATCCTCAGGTCAGCGTGCATCACCGGGACGGATTCGAAGGGCTTGGTGGTATGGTCCCTCCCGAGGAAAGACGCGGCCTGGTACTTATTGACCCTGCCTATGAGATCAAGGGTGAATTAGATCATGTAGTAGAAGTATTAACTGATGCCTGGGGTAAATGGCCTGCCGGGACCTATGCGGTGTGGTATCCGGTACAAAAGAAGCAGCCGGTACCACGTTTTCATTATGATCTGCGTAATTCCGGGATGAAAAAAATATATCTGCATGAATTCAGCGTAATCGCTGATGCGGCGCCCAATCGCTTAAGTGGTACAGGCATGGTTATTATTAATCCCCCCTGGAAATTCGATGAACAGATAAAAGAAGTCCTGAACTGGCTGGTGCCGGTGCTGGACAGGGGAAGTCATTTACCGGCAAGGTCAGAATGGCTGGTTCCAGAGTGAACTTATTATATTTAAAGGGGCTACCTATTAGAGTCTCCATTGGGGATGGTGGAAACCCCTTGCCTTAAAGTGAAGCATGCACTTGCGAAATGTTCGAGAAGCAAACATGAGTTGAAAAGCTCTCTCCCTCTGGGAGAGGGTTGGGTGAGGGAAAAGAGATCAGGATAATGCTGATGATACAGCTTCTCTCATCCCCAGCTATTTTGATGGGAGAAGGGAGTATTGACCAGCTTCAAGCTGTCCAAGATTGAAGCTATCGGCTTGCTGCCGATGGTGGTTCACTTCATTTATTTTTTAATCGTTTTGATTCTGATAAATTGTGTTAGTTTATTTCTGTGATAAGGGTGTCAATAAGTGAGAATTTATCAAATAGGCAAATTATCTTATTTTTAGTTTCCATGTTAAAGGAATTCTTGGCTGTAAAAACCATAATAATCTGTGTTTTTCCTTGTTTATCTCTTTTCAGATCTCCTCCTCTAAGTTGAAAGTTTACAGAGCTTGGATGGTTTGCAACTAATAATACATATTCTCTGCACGTATTCAGTGCTTTATCAACATCAATATGTGTTTCACTAAATTTGTCTGGAGGAGGCTCATATTCTGCGATATAAACAGTGCATTTATATATTCCGAAACCTATTACAGACCATATTGCGAGAGTAAGAATTACACGTAGTATTGAAATTTTCCGGACTTCATGTTCATACTCAGATATTTCTATAGGTCCTCCACAGTGAGGGCATGCCGTAGCTTTAGTAGACACTTTTCTATTGCATTCAGAACAATAAGTGATCGCCATAAAATGTGATTACACTTTGAATTGATATTTACACCATTACCATTATAGGACAATCATCCACATTTTATAGCAGGACCATACCCTGATTTTCATTAGAATTCATTTGATCTTTCCATTACGCCACAAGCTAATCAAAACATCCATTTGCTGATTGGGAGCTTTCTTGACACCATCGGTAGCGATTATCCATAGGCGATTTTCGTCATCTACTAACTCTGGATTTGAACGAATAGCCATCAACGCTCGGGAAATATAGTCTTTGTTTTTCACTGAACGCGTATAATTACCGGCAGGTATATTTTCTATTTCACCCATATCACAGAGCCCGAGGAAAGAGTCACGCGGGCAACTTTTGGCTTGTGATGAAAGTTTACCAGGAAACACGCGCATAACGGCAACGCTCCATGCCTTACGGGGATCTGCATAATCTGACTTGATAAGAAAGTCAGCTGCTATATTTGCAACTTGTCCATATTTTCCCATGGCCCCTCCTTCTGGGTGAGCTTTAACTATAATTTTACGTTATAGGTTAGTATGTATCATTAGTATAAGCATGAATAGCGATCACTGTACCTTCTCGTAACTAACAGTTTCATAGTGTTAAAAAGTATAGCCTTTGTATGTGTATAGTGTCTATGTTATCAATGATAATAATTGAGTAAGTATCACCATTAATTTTGTCATAGTAAATTTGATTATCAGTTCACAAACTTCATAAAATTTATTCAAATAAAGTGACTAAAGGGATTTATTTTTAACCAGTTGATATATGAGAAACGATTCGCTGGGAGGATAGAAGCTTGGAAGCAAAATATATATTGACATCAAAAATACTCCCACACCGGTTTACAATCTTTGGGCAGGGGTGGATATTTCCCCAGATCAGACCAATGTTGGTCCGGCTGGTGAAAATCCGAACCGCAGGAGGCGAGCAGATTTTTCTGCAGGCAGATTTTTGCAAGGTCGTTTGTTTCATGGGCGAGTTGCCTGCCGGAGATCACTTCTATCCCGTGTCCACCCGCGTCAATAAAATCTTCCAGCATGGCAGTGAGTTTGGTGCGCGTGAGTTTGTATTTCAATGGATGTGCAAGTACTGCAATACCACCGGCATCACGTATCCAGGAAATGATACGGGGCAACGTAGCCCAGTATTTTTTGATATCGCCTGATTTAGCATCCAGAAATTTATCAAATGCATGATTGATGGAGGTTGCTGCGCCGGTGTTGACCAGGTACTGGGCAAAATGTGGCCGGCCGATATTATCGTTACCTGCAATCTCTTGTGCGCCGGTTAATGCATCTTTCACACCGAGTTTTTCCAGCCGCTCTGCGATTGCTTCAGCACGCACCTGGCGGGCATGGTGTTGATAGGTAATGGCCTCATTCAAGGCAACACTGTTAAGATTAACATTGAGACCAACAATGTGAATACCGATCTTGTTCCAGAAGGTCGAGAATTCTATACCGGGTATTAATTTGATCGATATATCTTCCTTGTTTAGCTGTTTATAGGCAGCAACAGTATCGTGATCGGTGATGGAGAGAATTTCCACACCATTAGACACAGCCCGCTGCACAAGCCCGGCTGGAGACAACTTGCCATCAGAGAAATTGGTATGTGTGTGCAGGTCGATGTGCATTTTTATTCTGAATGAGAAATGTAACTGAATTTATCAGTATACAATCATAACATCATAGCTAACTTAATACGTGGGATAATATTTTAAGAATAGTTTCACCTTGCCCAAAGAATGGTGATCAATTAAAGCTATCCAGTTCTTCCCATCGGGCATAGGCCTTATTCAAATCATCGTTGATTTGCTGTAACTTTGAAAGGGTGGTGGTGATAGTGGTCTTGTCTTGTTTGTAAAATATTTCGCTGGCTGTTTCTTTCTCAATAGCTTTTTGCTGTAGTTCCAGTTGTTCTATTTTCCTCGGCAGATTTTCCAGCTCACGTTTTTCGTTGTAACTCAGTTTGGGTTTTTGTAATGGTTGTTCGCGTTTAGCTGGTTTCGATTGTGTGCTGATTTGCTTTACCTTTTTCTGTGTATCCGGCTGTGCAGATCTTTGCCTTTCCCAGTCTTCATAACCACCCACGTATTCCTCTATCTCGCCATCATCTTCAAAGGCTATTGTGCTGGTGACTACATCATCCAGGAATGTGCGGTCGTGGCTGATCAGCAACAATGTGCCTGCATAATCCGAGAGCAGGTCTTCGAGCAGCTCCAGTGTGTCTACATCCAGATCGTTGGTTGGTTCATCGAGCACCAGCATGTTGGCAGACTGGGTAAATATGCGGGCCAGCAGTAAACGATTGCGTTCACCACCGGAGAGACTTTTTACCGGTGAATCGATCCGTTCGGGAGGAAACAGGAAATCCTTCAGATAACTGATCACATGTCTGGATTTTCCACCGATAGAAACATAGTCGCCGCCAGGACTGATGTTTTCGCGTACGTTCTTGTCGAGTTTCAATTGTTCGCGTTGTTGATCGAAATAGGCAATCTCAAGTTTTGTTCCCAGCACGGCCTTGCCGCTGTCCGGTTTAATCTCGCCCAGCAACAGTTTCAGTAATGTACTTTTCCCGGAACCATTGGGTCCGATGATCCCCACCCGGTCGCCACGCATGATGCGTGTGGAAAAATCATTAATAATGACATGCTCGCCATAACTGAAATTCACATGTCGCAGATCGACCACGAGTTTGCCGGAGACTTCACCGGTATCCACTTCCAGATTAACTTTGCCCTGCTGTGCTATACGACGGCCTTTTTCCTGGCGCATGGCCACTAATCTTCTTACTCTTCCTTCGTTGCGTGTACGCCGTGCCTTGATCCCCTGGCGTATCCAGACCTCATGATCTGCGAGTTTTTTATCAAATTTTTCATTGGCGCGTTCTTCTGTCTCCAGCAATTCCTCTTTTTTGCGCAGGAAGTGATCGTAATTTCCGGGAAAGGAAGTCAGATCGCCGCGGTCGAGTTCGATAATGCGTGTAGCGAGACGTTTCACCAGAGTACGGTCATGAGTGATAAATATCAGCGCACCCTGAAAATTCAACAGGAATTCCTCCAGCCAGTTGATGGAGGCGATATCCATGTGATTGGTCGGTTCGTCCAACAACAACAGATCAGGTTCGCTGACCAGTGCCTGGGCCAGCATGACGCGACGGCGTATCCCGCCGGAACATTCCAGCATATGTTTGTCCTCAGGCAATGACAAACGGCCTAATACCGTTTCCACTTTCTGGTTGGTATTCCAGCCATGCAGAGCATCAATTTTGTGATGCAGCTTTTCCATTTTCCGCAAGGCGTGCTTATCCCCAGTCGTAATGTGATGCACGATGTTATGATATTCCGTTAATAACTGGCCGATCTCACCCAATCCGGCTGCAACGATTTCAAAAATGGTCTGTGTATTATCTTCCGGCACTTCCTGCTCCAGATAAGAAATACGCAGTGTGTCTTTATGCCATAACTCACCGTCATCCGGTTGGGCCAGACCACTGATGACACGGAACAGGGTGGATTTGCCAGTGCCATTGCGACCCACCAGACAGACACGCTCACCGGCGGAAACACGCAGGTTGACCTTGTTCAGTAATGGAATGTGGCCATAGGCAAGCGAGACATTGTCCAGGGTGAGTATAGTCATGTAGTTTTGGTTATGGTTGCAACACATCAAACAACGGGCGCGTAGCTTACCATTGGATATACCTGTTTGCGATCCGCATAATATGCGTTACTTATGTCTGACCTTGCTCCCATCAATCACGAACAGCAAACACTGGTGGTCTGTGAGACCGCACGTTATATCCGCCTTGCAAGCGAGCTCTTGCAGCGGCCTTTTGCGGAGGTTCCGGTATGGTTTAATCTCAAGGGCCTGGCTGCGGGCATGTACCGGGTGAACCGGCAGGGCAGGTGTATCCGATACAATCCTTATATCTTTGCACGGTATTTTGAGGAGAACGTTGCAACGACAATTCCCCATGAAGTGGCGCATTATATTACTGATCAGGTTTATAGGTTACATCATGTCAGACCACACGGTACTGAATGGCGGGAGTTGATGCAGATGTTTGGCGCAGACACCAGCCGTACAGCTTTGTTTGATCTTGAAGGACTTCCGGCAAGGGTCTACCGGCAGTATACCTATCAATGTGATTGCAATACTTATCGATTGACCAGCCGCCGCCACAACAGGATTATCCGTGGCCGAGCGCGTTATCATTGCCGCCGTTGCGGCACGGTGATCCATAAAGTGAAGGACTGATCTTGAAAGATTTTGATGTCATTGTTATCGGCGGTGGCGCCGCCGGATTATTGTGTGCATTTACTGCAGGACAGCGCGGTCGCCGTGTTCTGGTTATCGAACGCGCCAACAAGGTGGGAAAGAAGATCCTGATGTCCGGTGGCGGGCGTTGTAATTTTACCAACCTGCAAGTTGAGCCGTCACGTTTCCTTTCAGCCAATCCGCATTTCTGCATATCGGCATTAAGCCGTTATACGCAGTGGGATTTTATTGAACTTGTAAAAAAGTACGGGATTGCTTATCACGAAAAAACACAGGGGCAGTTGTTTTGTGATGAATCATCAAAACAAATACTGAAGATGTTGTTGCGTGAATGTGATGATGCAGGTGCCATCATAAGGACCGGGTGTGAAATCAGCCAGGTCGATACTGATAATGGTTTCAGGATTATCACCAGCCAGGGAAAGTTTTCAGCAGAAAGTCTGGTGGTAGCATCGGGAGGCTTGTCGATCCCGAAAATGGGTGGTTCCGGATTTGGTTATGAACTTGCCAGACAATTTGGAACAAATGTATTACCAACACGGGCAGGACTGGTGCCGTTTGTTATCACCGATGCTTATAATGAACTGACAAATCATCTGTCAGGTATGGCTGTACATGCCGGGGTGAATGCACATGGACAATCTTTTGTTGATGATATGCTGTTTACCCATCGTGGTCTCAGCGGACCGGCGATATTGCAGTTGTCCAGTTACTGGCGTGAAAGCGATATGCTGGAGATTAATCTGTTACCGGCGATTGATGCGCGCGAAGTGCTCTTATCCGCGAAACGGACCCGGCCAAAACTGTTATTACGGACGCTGTTGGCTGAATATCTGCCGAAAAAACTGGTGTTCATACTTGAATCATTATGGTGGCAGACAGCAACAGAAAAGCCGTTGGCAGAATGGCAGGATAAATTGTTGTCCGCTATTGCAGATAATCTTGCACACTGGATAATCAAGCCTGCAGGTACCGAGGGCTACCGGACTGCCGAGGTGACTCTGGGTGGGGTGGATACCAATGATTTATCATCGAAGACCATGGAGAGTAAACAATGTCCCGGTCTGTATTTCATCGGCGAAGTTGTGGATGTGACCGGCCATCTGGGCGGATTCAATTTTCAATGGGCCTGGTCATCAGGATATGTTGCCGGACAATATGCCTGATTCCTGCTGGTTTGTTTATATACTCCGCTGTGCGGATGGCAGTTTGTATACGGGGATAACCAAAGACATGACGCGCCGTATCGTTGAACATAATCATGATAACAAGCTTGCCGCGGCATATACCCGCAGCCGCCGCCCGGTAAAGCTGGTTTATCAGGAAGCTTGCAAGGATCGATCTGCTGCTGCCGCGAGAGAAGCAGAGATTAAAAGTATGAGCAGGGAGGAGAAAGAAGCATTCCTTAAGTAAATGAGGTTTATTTATCTATAGAAAGATATCAGGCATGAATAATAAAGAAAACATTGATATGTTAAACAAAATCTTTGAGACGCAGACGGAACTGAATGATTATGTTTTTACCCGAAATCATCTTGTTGACAATAATGGCGGGCCATTAACCATGGCGTCAATATTTGCAGCGGCCAGCGGCGGGAAACTGAAAGTGAATGATTTGCCGAACCAATGGCTGTCAAATTACTCCAAAGCCATGCGGGAAGAGATCAATGAACTGGATGCTGATCTGTTATGGAAATGGTGGAGCAAGGACGAGATCGATATGCAGAATATCCGCGTGGAGCTGATCGATATCCTGCATTTTCTGGTATCAGCGATGATCAGTGCCGGTTTGACACCGGAGAAGGTATTTGATGTCTACCGTCAGAAACATGCGGTGAATCTGAACCGGCAGGACAGTAATTATAATAAAAACTCCAAGACTGAAGATGATAACAAGAACATACGGTAGTCAGAATTCAGGATACAGAATACAGAATACAGAATACAGAATGTGGGAGATGGGATATAAAATGAAGAATAAATTCTTGCACCAGTTTTTAATTTGCCTTGCTTTGTTATTTTCAACCTCCCTGCCAGCGCAGACTATTGATGAATTGCTGGACAAGGCGATCGCAGGTGATCATCGGGATCCGGCGTTTGTAGCACGTGATAAATATCGCAATCCGAAAGAAACCCTGAAGTTTTTCGGTCTGCAACCGGAAATGACTGTTGTTGAAATCTCCCCGGCCAGGGGTTGGTACACCGAGATACTGGCACCGGTATTGCGTGGCACAGGCATACTGTATGAGGCGGGATTTGCCATGACCGCCAGTCAGACACCGGACTGGCAGAAAGACATGCAGATCGCTTTTGCCAACAAGCTCAGTCAGCGGCCGGATATCTATGATCATGTTGTTGTCACCGAGCTTTCAGTCCCGGAACGTGTGGTCATCGCCCCGCCGGGGACCGCGGACATGATTCTGACTTTCCGTAATGTGCATAACTGGATGAAAGGTGAGTATGTTCAGACCATGTTCGAGATTTTTTACCGGACATTAAAATCCGGAGGTGTGCTCGGTATCGTCGAGCACCGTGCCGCACCCGGGACATCTATCGATCAGATGACCCAGTCAGGTTATGTTACTGAAGAGTTTGTCATACAACTGGCGAAGGCGATCGGGTTTGTGTTTGAAGAATCTTCCGGGATCAATGCTAATCCGAAAGATACGAAAGATTATCCGGAAGGTGTATGGACCCTGCCGCCAACATTACGCCATTGTAACAAGCTGGAAGATGGATCCAGTAAAGATTCATGTATAAAAAAATATACAGCGATTGGTGAATCAGATCGAATGACCTTGAAGTTTAGAAAACCGTGAACTTGTGATTAGTTACTAGTCACCCGCCGCTCGAAAACGTGTTCCCGACGTTTTCTCGGTCGCTGTTCCAGACGCGACTCTACCTCCTATATCCATATAGTCGTACCACTTACTTCCATGTAAGCGTCCTGCGCATCCATGCGCTCCGCGGCATTGCCTGCATGGATGCAGGTAGTAGAGAACGCAGGAGCAAGTTCTCGAAGGCATCCTGCACTTCATCACCATCCGCCGCCACCACCACCACCGCCACCACCTCCGGAAGATCCACCATCGCCACCTCCGGAGGATGAACCCGGTGCTGTGGAAGATGAGGATATGGCATTGGTAAATGATGATCCCAGAGAGGAAGTAAAATTGCCTACATTTGCACTGTTCCAGCGTGAACGGTGATACCACGATGGAGAATATGCAGTATCGCCGGTTTTGGCCGCCGCCAGTACATCAGCAAACTGCCTGGCCCATTGTTGTTCCAGCCCCAGCGCATAAGGTAAATAGGTTTCAAACAGCTCCGGACAACGTCCTTTAGGATGCCGGTAATCAAGTTCATGTTTCTCGGCAAGTTCGATGTAGTTCCTGAATCCTTCTACCTTGTCCAGCAAATCACGCCCGGCCAGTGTGGGCGCCTTGAGTAATTCATAAAACAGCCAGTTGATGACAACCGCCAACAGGATGATCAATACCATACTGTAAGAGGCAAGCTCGGCCAGTTCATAAGTCACGAAGATTTCGGCGCCGATGAATGGAATGGAAAACAGCGTGATAAAAATAGCAGGGAAAATATTTAATACGTTCTGGCTTACTGTACGCCAGGCACTATAGACCTGCTTCAGCAGGACAATGACGCCGAATGTCCATCCGGTCAGCCAGACCACCAAAAACAGGACGGCCGGATCAGTTGCCGTTCCTTTCGACAGAAAGGCCGCCATGATAACGATAATCGTGATAACGATACCTGATAAAAAATAAGCGCTATTGCTCACGAAATAGAGTTTTTCATAATTGTTTTTCAATGATTGTTTATGCGCCTCAATGGCCTTGCCGATTTTTTTATGATTGGATTGTTCCAGCGTGATCGAATTTTTTGTAGTGAACAGTATTCTGGTTAAAGCGGATTCACCAGGTGACATCTCTACATCAGTGTTGCCGGTTTTGGTCAGGGTATAATTCTTTTTATCATCTTCCGTGATCGTGAGATAACCTTTCACTGCAAGATTGATAAGCGCAGCGGCAAAGCAGGTATTGTCATAGCCCATGTTTTCAATAAACCGCATGGAGGCCGGGGAATAACCCCTGGGTGGTTCATAGTGCGGAAAGATGACGCCTTTTTCAGGATCTTTACCAACCTTCGACCACATCACTGCATAGTAGGCCAGCAGGATCAGCAGGCCTGTGAGCGCGGTGAACAAATGGCGATTATCCCGCAGGGTGTATTCCATCTTTTCCCTGGCTGTGGGTTCATGCACATATCCTTTCGGCCAGCCAACCACAATAGTAATTCCCTGGCGTGGTGCCAGGGTTTGAGTTGTTTCAAGGTAAACCCGGGCATCATCATTGATCTGCGCTGCGTAATTTTGTGCCTTGCCGCCAAATTCACCTGTATAACCTTCAGCGGTAATCCGGTTGTGTGGAATACCGTCTGGCAGTTTGACAGCAGCACTGGCCTTGTCGATAGGGAAGTCCCAGTCATTACCGGTCACATTCCAGTAGAGTTCATCATGCTCCTTGAAATAACCCAGTTGGCGATAGGTGGTGTAGGTAATGCTGTAGGTATATTTTCCCGGTCGCAGAAAAGTGTCTTTGTGTCCGATATAGATACGCACACCATTGGATCGGCTTTCAGTATGATAGGGTTCGGGGTTACCATCCCGTAATATCTGCTTTATACCGAAATCTACCTGATACCTGTTGCCATAGTTGTCTTGATAAATGGTGGGGAAGTCACGAAAGATACCACGTTTGATGTTATTGCCTTCAGCCCTGACTGTAATGTTTTCCGTTACCTGCATCTCGGCATTTTCAAACACCGTGATATCGCTGTGATAATTCAATATGCGTTCATCGGCGAACAGCGTACCGGAAAGCAAAATCAATAACAGTGTGTAAAGTATGCGGATGGGATGTTTCATATCCGCAACCTATCAGGTTGTTTCATCAAAATCGAAAAATTGTGCCGGCCTGAAACGAAACCAGTGCGCAATAAACATATCTGGAAATGAATCGATACGGATGTTCAGATTATGCACCGCACCATTGTAATAACGCCGCGCGAACTGGATGTGTTACTCCACATCGGTAAGATTTTTTTGCAAATCGAGAAAGGATTGATTGGCCTTGAGATCAGGATAATCTTCCGCGATCGCGATCAGATTATGCAGTTGATCGCCCAATTGCGACCCAACTTCACCTTTTTTGGCAATATCAGACAGAGACAGGCTTTGGGTACGTAACTCGGTCAGTGCGTTTAATGTGGAGCTTTCAAATCTGGCATATTGTTTCACTGCATCAACCAGTTTTGGGATCAGATCATGACGGCGTTTGAGTTGGACATCGATATCGCTCCAGGCCGCCAGCACCCGGTTTTTCTCACGTACCAGCAGATTATAGATAATAATTGCCCACACAACGCAGGCAAGTAAAATGACCAGTATGAAATCCATCATGGCTGCGGGCCTTTATTACTACTACTATTAATTCACCAAATGCTGATCAGCATTGCATAGGGATGATCAGCGTTTACAGACGGCCTGTCACTATTGTTATGCCTGGGCTGATACGGTAGTTTAAAAGGAGGAAAGGAGGAGGCGTTGGCTACCGGGGTTATGGTTAAAAAAAAGAATATTGATAATTCAGAAGATATCACTGTGCTCAAGCAGCGTGCCGAGCAGGGTAATATTGAGGCACAGCTGACGCTGGCCGGAATCTATGAATCCAGTCTCGTCACTGAACAGGACTATGGCCTGGCGATCCGCTGGTTTCTGGCCGCAGCCAGGCAGGGTTCGGCCAAAGCACAATCAACGCTGGCTGAAAAATACCTGCATGGCTACGGTGTTGATAAGGATTTTGAAAAGGCCGTCTACTGGTTTGACAAGGCAGCAAAACAGGATGATGCGGACGCTATCGCCAGTCTCGGTTGGTGTCACCAGAATGGGTTGTTTTTCAAGCAGGATTATGCCGTTGCCTGCAAGTGGTACAAGAAGGCTGCAAATCTGGGTCATCTCAATGCCTGCTATAACCTGGCATATATGTATGCCGAGGGATTGGGTACAAAAAAAAATGTTAAAAAGGCATTGCGCTGGTACATGAAAGCGGCCAAACAGGGACATCGCAAGGCTCAACTCAATGTTGGTACCATTTATGAGAAAGGTATCGGTGTTGCAACGGATAATATTGAGGCGGTTGAATGGTATCGCCGGGCGGCGGAACAGGAATACAGCAAGGCAGAATATAACCTTGCCTCCATGTATAGCCGTGGTCTCGGTGTTCCCAAGGATCATGCCCAGGCAGCCATCTGGTATCGCAAGTCAGCCAAACAGGGTTACTTCCGCGCCCAATACATACTGGGAATTTATTACCTGCGCGGCATTGGTGTAGCGCAGGATTATGCCGAGGCATTGGACTGGTTGCTCAAATCAGCAGAACAGGGTTATCACAAGGCGCAATATCAACTGGGCAAGATCTATCTTGAAGGTTTGGGTATAACAGTTGATCACACTGAAGCGCTGATGTGGTTTCAGCATGCAGCCGCACAGGGGTATGACAGGGCACAGTTCCGCTTGGGTGAATTATATGCAGACGGTGCTGCCGTAAAGCAGGACTACAAACGGGCGCTGGATTGTTTCAGGAATGCGGCCGAGCAGGGCTTTGTCCCGGCGCAATACCGCTTGTCATTGCTCTATGCCAATGGCCAGGGTGTGGCACAGGACTATGCCCAGGCTTACAGCTGGTGTTATGCGGCTGCCCGGACCAACCAGTCTTATGTGCTGAAGGCGTTGGAGAATATTGCGATTAAAATCGATCCATTGAATCTTGCAGAGGCCAGCCGGCTGGGTGAGGAATTGGTTGCAAAATACACCGGCATACCCGCTACAGATGGCCTGTCTGATACAGCAGAAATAGACATTGAAGAATATTGATCTGCTGTAGCTGACAAGGTTGTTGTCAATTACGCTTGCGGCCGCCGCGTAGTTTGCTGCGCGGGTCCTCAAACCGGACCCGCAGGAATTTTCCATTAAAGGGTTTGCCATCAAGACCGCTTATGGCGGCCCGGGCCTCATGCCCTTCCATTTCTACAAATCCAAATCCCCGGCATTTGCGGGTAAAGATATCGGTGGCTATCTGTATGGAACGTACAGTGCCGTATGCAGAAAAGAGTTCACGTACATTTTCTTCTGAGGCCTCGAAGGGCAGGTTACTGACAAACATTTTTTTCAAAGAATTGTCCTCGCCGGAATGCGAATGAAAAAATAGATCTAAAAAGCAAAATATGAACCTCGTAAAAGACTACGGGGTTCTCGAGACTGTAACCGGATTATCAGCCTTTGGTAGAGACGCGGGTAGCTTGTGGCCCCTTTTCGCTACGCTGCATTTCGAACTGGACAGTCTGGCCTTCATTCAGGGTCTTGAAACCTTCCCCTTCGATAACGGAAAAATGTACGAACACATCAGGGCTACCATCAGACGGGGTAATAAAACCATAACCTTTGGATTCGTTGAACCATTTTACGGTACCTGTATTCATGTAACTTACCTCACTATAAATAAATAATATTTGTGTATTGTGTTGCAAATCAGATGAAGCAAATTACAGTGAGATACCGTCTTGGAACTACTGAAATACCTTACACTAACATGCAAACGCGGTCATATTAGCCGAGTATCCGGAAAAATACGAGAAAATTTAAGGTCATCATGCGAGCCTCGAACGGTTAACACCCTTTGCTTCCACCGGTATTTATTCAAAGTGAGTGTCTGGAAATGCCGGTCTCGGCACTGATCCATTGCTGCGGAAAATTTGTCCCCTGTTTGGTGCCGCAATCATCCGCGGAGACAAGCTGTTGATCCGGGCCGTAGATTTCAACATGCGGTGTACCACAAACCCGGTAGGACTCTATGCGTGACCGCAACTCATCGGCTTCTTGTTGTGAACTGATGGAGAAATTCATACCTGATTCAGGGAAGTGTACTCTTTTGATCAGTACATCCTGGCGATTCTTGAGGAAAGGATCGAAGCCTTTCTCAAGACGTTTACAGATGGCACAACTGTCAAGATAGACTTCCACGACGGTATAGTAATTATCACCGGCGAGGCTGGAGAATGACTGCTTCTGATCAAACAGCGCCATGAATTCAACCCGATTGCTGTCATTGCCGGAACGCTGCACCTGGGTATGCTGCGGTACAACAAAATTCCTGTCGCCGCCACTATAGAGATAGTAAAACAAGGCCCCGCTGATGATGAACCAGAACAGGTTTTTCATGTGATTACCGCGTTAGTGAACAATTTGCCGCAATTATAGCGGTTCACTGCTGTCCGGAGATTGAAAATTTTCATGCTCCAACCCATTGATACAATATAAATAAATGCTAGAAAAGGGTGTCACCGATTTCAATGTAGTGGAAACTTCCGGATTTTTCCGGAGGAGTCCCCATGCATACTGGAAAGCTGGTGTTCGCCCAACTGATGGATCATCTGCCGCTGCACACTTTTCGACGCTGCGTGGAGAAGTATGCCGGTCGCTACCCGACACTCAGCTTCTCGCACCTCGATCAGTTCCTGTGCATGGCCTTCGCGCAACTGACCTACCGGGAAAGCCTGCGCGACATCGAGACCTGCTTGCGCACGCATTCCGCCAAGCTCTATCACTTGGGCATTCGTGGTGGCATCGCCCGCAGCACCTTGGCCGACGCCAACGAGACGCGCGACTGGCGCATTTACCAGGACTTCGCCCTCAGCTTGATCCAGACGGCCCGCAAGCTCTACGCCGAGGACAGCTTCGGCATCGAGTTGAAGCATACGGTCTATGCCCTCGATTCGACGACTATCGACCTGTGTCTGGCGCTCTTTCCCTGGGCGCGCTTTCGCACACACAAAGGTGCAGTCAAACTCCATACGCTCCTCGATCTGCGGGGCAATATTCCGACCTTCATCCATATTTCGGATGGCAAGCTGCACGATGTGAACATCCTCGACCAGATGGCCTTCGAGGCAGGCAGCTTCTATGTCATGGATCGGGGCTATATCGACTTCGCCAGACTCTATGTCCTGCATCAGGCGCAAGCCTTCTTCGTCACGCGCGCCAAGTCCAACCTCCAGTATCGGCGAGTCTATTCGCATCCGGTCGACAAGACGGCTGGCCTGCGGTGCGACCAGACGATCATCCTGACCGGGAAACAACCCAATCAGGATTACCCGATCCACGTGCGACGCGTAAAATTCTATGATGCCAAACATGACAAGTTGCTCGTCTTTCTCACCAATAATTTCGACTTGCCTGCGCTCACCATCGCCGACCTGTACCGTTGTCGCTGGCAAGTGGAGCTCTTCTTCAAATGGATTAAACAGCATCTGCGGATCAAGCGGTTCTTCGGTACATCAGAGAATGCCGTCAAGACACAAGTATGGATCGCCATTGCCGTTTATGTGCTCGTTGCCATCGTCAAGAAGCGAATGAACAGCGATGCGTCACTCTACACACTTTTACAGATTTTCAGCCTCACCCTTTTTGAGAAAACACCAATGGATCAACTGCTTAAATTTTCAGAATACAGCGACGATATCATCACTGACAGTAACCAGATGAATCTATTCAATTAAATGTCCGGACAGCAGTGATAGCGGTTATTAAATGCAAGTCAGACATTCCCCTGAATGATTTAATCCCTTTTCCCAGCAGGCTGAATCAGGCCATAGTATCGTCACGATTCTCTGCTTTAATCGTATATTATATGAGGTATCAAGTCAGACCGGAGGTAATAAATCAGTATGGACCGGACGTACGAAGAATGGGCGCGTGATCTGGTAACAGCAGGGCGCATACTCTATGAACAAGGGCTGGTGCCCGCCACCAGCGGCAATTTTTCCGCGCGTGTCGCGCCGGACCGTTTTGCCATTACCGTCTCCGGCAAACATAAAGGCCATTTAACCATAGCTGATATCATGCCGGTGGATGCCGGGGGCCAATCCCTGGACGGGCAGCGGCCTTCCGCCGAGACCGCATTGCATATGCAGATCTACCGGCGATTACCTGATGCCTCTGCAATCTTGCATCATCATTCACCGTATGCCACCCTGTTATCACAGCTCGTTTCAGATGAGGTTGTCCTGGCTGATTACGAGTTGCTGAAGGCATTTCCGGAGATTGATACACATCAAACCCGATTGCGTGTACCGGTATTCGAGAATAACCAGAATATCCCGGAACTGGCCGAGGCAGTGGAGGCGTACATGGAGGGAAATTCACCGGTACACGGATATCTGATTAAGGGACATGGTCTCTACACATGGGGCGAATCAATCGAAGCAGCAATGAAACATGTCGAGGCATTTGAATTTCTTTTCAAATGTGAATTGATGAAAAGAGGAGCAAGATTACTAATGACAACTCTGACAATATTTTCTGACAATGGCACACCGACCAGTGAAGCACTGACAGACTTCCCTGCCATCGCCCGGGAGTTAAACAAAATAGGAGTGGAATTTGAACGCTGGGAAGCCAGTCAGCCATTAAGTAAAGATGCCACACAGGGTGAAGTGTTGACGAGCTATAAATCATCCATAGACAAGCTGAATAAAAAATACGGGTTCAAATCTGTCGATGTCGTCGCGTTGAACCCGGATCACCCTGACAAGGCCGCCATGCGGCAGAAATTCTTCGCTGAACATACCCATGCTGATTTTGAGGTGCGCTTTTTTGTCGAGGGCAGTGGTTTGTTTTACCTGCATGCCGGTGACAAGGTTTATACTGTTCTGTGCGGAAAAGGTGATCTGATCAGCATCCCGGCCAATACCACGCACTGGTTTGATATGGGAACCAATCCCTATTTCAAGGCCATTCGCTTTTTTACTACGCCTGATGGCTGGGTTGGTAACTTTACCGGCAGTGAGATCGCAAAACAGTTCCCTGATTTTGATCAATACGTCGCTTCATTGTCTTGATCCGCGCTGTTCTTACTGACATTGAGGGCACAACTTCTTCAATAGCCTTCGTCAAGGATGTATTGTTTCCCTATGCACGCGAACACATGGCGGATTTCATCCGCTCTTACGCTCTTGATCCGGAAGTCCGCACCTTGCTGGATGAAGTCTGCACGGAGACCGGACAGACCCTGAACGGCGATGAAATCATCGCGCAACTGATTCAGTGGATCGACGAAGACAAAAAGATTACATCATTGAAGATTTTGCAGGGCATGATCTGGGAGCAGGGCTATCGTGAGGGTGATTACACTGGCCATGTTTATCAGGACGCCGCAGAGAAATTAAAAGACTGGCATACCCAGGGAATAAAACTCTACATATATTCATCCGGTTCAATTCCTGCACAGAAATTATTATTCGGGCATAGTGATTTTGGTGATATGAACCCGTTATTTTCCGGTTACTTTGATGCGCGTACTGGTAACAAACGTGAAGCAAACTCATATCGTGCTATTGTTAAAGAGATCGGGTTGCCAGCAAATGAAATCCTGTTCCTGTCCGATATCGCCGAAGAACTGGATGCTGCCAGGACTGCTGGAATGCAAACCACGCAACTGGTACGCGAAGGTGACGGTACGCAACCTTCCCCCGATTATTTACAGGTAAAGATATTTGCGGAGATATTGTTATAGTGTTTGATACTAAAGCCTGTCTCAAAATTAATGAATCTCTGGAATGAGCCATGATTAGCAATAATCCGTCATTCTGGCGCAGGCCAGAATCCAGTCAAAACAATTATTTACTGGATGCCGGCCGCTACGGACTGACGCATAGGGATATGCTAATGCCGCGATCACATGGAAGTGAATGAGCGGCCCTGTCCTCGGCTTTGGCATCCTGCGTCGCTCTACCGCCTATATCCATATAGGCGTCTCGCGGCATTTCCTACTTCGTGTAGGTCGTTTTCACCAGCATGACAACCAGGATCGTCCCAATTCATGAATTGCAATCTCTCATTACGTTTTTCAGCAGTTGTTCTGTCAGTACCATGTCTTTTGCTGATATTCACGCTCGCTGTGTTACCGGCCGTTGCTGATGAAACTGAATCCGAGGAGATTGAGTACAGGGAGCAGCCGCAGGAAACAGTGCAACCTGATACGTTAGTATCTCCTGAGCCTGATGAAGCAACGGGTAGTGATTATGTTGAAGAACCAGTAGCGCCAGTCGAAATGCAGCCCTTCCGGCTGCTGGATAGCGAAGTTCCGCCGGGGACCATGCGTCGTCTTTCGTGGTATACCAGCGAGACCCTCACCGGACTGACCGAGGCAACTCCGGTATTGGTGGCCCATGGTCTGGGGCCTGGCCCCAGATTGTGTATCATTGCAGCAGTGCATGGGGATGAGCTGAATGGTATCGAGATCGTCCACAGCCTTTTATATGGACTCAACCCGGCCAAGCTCAGCGGCACCGTGATCGGTGTGCCGATCGTCAATCTTTATGGATTCCGCCAAGGTTCACGTTATCTGCCGGATCGCCGTGATCTGAACCGTTATTTTCCAGGTAACCCGAGAGGCAGTTCAGCTTCACGTATTGCCTATTCCTTTTTCAATTCTGTTGTTATCCATTGTGATTATCTGGTGGATTTCCATACCGGTTCCTTTCATCGTACCAACCTGCCGCAAATCCGGGCCGATCTGAATAATGAAGGTGTGCTGCATCTCACCAGGGGTTTCGGGGCAACTGTCGTACTTCATGGTAAAGGGAGAACCGGTACCTTGCGCGGTGCGGCCACTAAAGCGGGTATCCCGGCAGTGACAGTGGAGGTTGGTGAACCGATGCGTTACCAGCCGGATGAAGTCGCCCATGGCGTCAAGGCGTTACGCAGTCTGATTAACCATCTCGGGATGGTCTCGACATTCAGGTTTTGGCGCGAACCACAACCAACCTACTACCGATCCAACTGGGTGCGGGCCGACAATGAAGGCATACTCAAAAGCAGCGTCAAAATTGGCCAGATTGTCAGTGAGGGCGAACTGTTGGGGACGATCACTGATCCGATTACCAATGTACGCAGTGAAATCCGTTCCCCTCACAACGGCCGTATACTGGGAATGGCCCTGAACCAGACGATGATGCCGGGTTATGCCGCATACCACATCGGCATTCGCAAGACTGAAGAGGAGTTGGTGGAGGAAACCTATGTGGTCGATATCACCACCGAGGACGAAGATGATCCTGCCGAGAGTGATGGCGGTGAAGATTGAAGCGTGTTAATCATGGATAATTATCAACTCAGGATCATTACTTAAAATTGATATGAATGATAAATTACACCAAATCAATGTGACTTATTATGGCAAGGAAGATCGCCTGTTACTGAGGGTCACAACACAGAAAGGTGATGAGTACCGAATCTGGCTGACCCGAAGGTTTACCGGTCTCCTGTTCAATGTGCTTAACGCTGAAATGGATAAACACGGCGGTATCTCCTCGATAAGAACCAGTCAACAAACCAGGCAAATGTTCAAGTCGGGTGCTTTTGAAAAATCATTTGAAAAAGGAATGACAACAAGTTTCCCGCTGGGGGAACAGGGATTTCTGGCGTATGGCATAAAATCATCAAGTACACCGCAAGGTGATTTGTTACTTGAAATACTCCCGGAAAAAGGCGCGGGCGTTACCATCGTCCTCAATAAATCACTCCTGTACATGATGCATAATCTTCTGTCACAAGGTTTGATCAAAGCTGAGTGGCATCAACAGATCATCAATCTACAGGATGAAGCCTCAAGACATGTGCATTAATCCACGTTGGAGATGATATGCGTGCGATGGTGCTGAAACAGCAAGGAACGCCGCTTGTCCCCGATGAAATCAGCTTGCCTGCATGTGGTCCGGATGATGTGTTGATCCGCGTCCTGGCCTGCGGGGTGTGCAGAACTGATCTGCATGTCTGTGATGGTGATCTTACGGAACCGAAGTTACCACTGGTGCCCGGCCATGAGATTGTTGGCGAGATCATTGAATGCGGTACAGCAGTGACAGATCTAAAAACCGGTGAGCGTGTAGGTGTACCCTGGCTAGGACATACTTGTGGTATCTGCTTTTATTGCAAAAATGGACATGAAAATCTGTGTGATAAAGCGCGTTTCACTGGATATCACATTGATGGGGGTTATGCAGAGTATACATGCGCACATCAGCGGTTCGTTTTTCCACTATCTGAAAAAGCTTCCGCGGTTGCTGTTGCGCCTTTACTCTGCGCCGGATTGATCGGATATCGATCATTGAATATGGCGGGCAATGCCAGAAGATTGGGTATCTATGGATTCGGCGCAGCCGCGCATATCATCACACAGGTGGCGGTTTTTCAGGACCGTGAGGTGTTTGCTTTTACGCGTAAAGGCGATGTTGTTTCGCAGACGTTTGCCAGGGAACTTGGGGCCGTGTGGGCGGGGAATTCAGAAGAAACTCCGCCGGAACTACTCGATGCCGCCATCATCTTTGCACCGGTGGGTGAGCTTGTCCCCCGCGCGTTAAGCGTGGTCAGGAAAGGTGGAATCATTGTGTGTGCCGGGATCCATATGACAGACATCCCGGCATTTCCCTATCATCTGCTCTGGGGTGAGCGCAGTATAAAATCCGTCGCCAATCTTACCCGCAAGGACGGTGATGAATTTCTGGCACTTGCGTCGAAGATACCGGTACGAACCGAGACTGAGGAGTTTTCGTTGGCTGATGCCAACCTGGCCTTGGACAAATTAAGGCATGGAGATATCAAAGGCGCTGCTGTTCTGGTACTTTAATTATCATGCCAGCAGGTGAACATCGCAATGCATTACCGCCCGGTTACAAACTGCACTGGTATCACATCGAGAGGATTCTGGGCCAGGGAGGGTTTGGAATTACCTATCTCGCGACAGATACCAACCTGAACCGGCAAGTTGCCATCAAGGAATATCTGCCGGTTGAAATGGCGGTCCGGCAGGACAATACCTCTGTTTATCCGGTTTCAGGCGAACATGGAGAACAGTTCAAATGGGGTCTGGAACGTTTCATCAGCGAGGCGCGGACGCTGGCCCGCTTTAAACATCCGAATATCGTGCGCGTGCATGCGGTCTTCAGGGAAAACAATACGGCCTATATGGTGATGGAATATGAACATGGCCGCGGCCTTGACCGCATACTCAAGGAAAAGAAAACCCTGGCCGAAGACGAACTGAAACAGATCATGTCCCCGATCCTCAGTGGACTCGAAGCTGTACACGCGGCCAGCTTTATACACCGGGATATCAAGCCTCCCAATATCTATATCCGCGAAGATAATACGCCGGTATTACTGGATTTTGGATCCGCCCGCCAGTCACTCGGTGAACGCACACAGACATTAACGACAATGGTTTCTCCGGGTTATGCCCCGTTTGAGCAATATGCAGGCAAGAGTATGAAACAGGGACCGTGGACGGACATCTATGGTTTGGGTGCTACCTTGTACCGTGCCGTTACCGGCATCAGCCCGCCGGATTCCATGGACAGGAGCGAAGCCATATTACATACCGGCAAGGACATTTATGTTACCGCCACCGAGATTGCTGCCGGGAATTACACCTCTAGGTTCCTGGCCGCCATCGACCATGCCCTGGTCTTCAAGCCTGAGGATCGCCCACAGTCCATCAGTGCATGGCAAGCTGGGATGGATGGCAATTCCTATTTTCCCGATAAAAAAACCCCGGAAACAAACTCCATCAGCGAAGCGACAACCGTAGCTGTGACGCCGGAAGTGGCGCATGAACCTCAGGCCGGGTGGATAGACAGGGCTTTAAAAGGGATCAAACGGTTTTTGAAATGGGGCACCATATTACTCGTCATCCTGATAGTGCTCTCAGTGATCTCTCAACATAAAAAAAGGAGCAATGAAGTAATTGAAGATACTGGCAGTGCCCAGGAGCTGGCCGGGCCGGCTGTCAAGGATACCCAAACGGCAGAGGCATTTCTTCAGCAGGAACCTGTCAATGAAGATACACAACAGGAGGATATTCGGCCGGAAGACAATGTGGCAATGATTCAGGAATTACTGAATGCGGCAAAAGCGGATATTAACGCTCTGCGTCTGACATCACCTGCGGGTAATAACGCGCAGGGAAAATACAATAGAATACTGGCGATGGAACCGGGTCATGAGCATGCGTTAAAGGGGTTGGATGACATTGTCAGTGAGTACATCAGGCTGATGGACCAGGCACTGGCCAATAACAATGTCCCACTGGCCGAAAAATATATGGAAAAAGCGGCAGGGGTCAATGCCGATCATCCTGACTTGCCTGCGGCAGCAGCAAGGCTGGCGCGGTCAAGGGAGGCTATACAAAAACCGGTATCCGCTCCAGAACCGGCAATTGAACCGGTAATTGATCCGGAAGTTAAACAACCAGAGGGTCTGGTGCCTGAATCTGAACGCAGGCGTTTGACAAATCTCAAGGAGAGAATCAAATCCAATCCACAGGATATGCAGGCACGCCGGGAAGTGAAGAATCTTGCAGAACAGTTTGAAACAAATATCCGGCAGGCAGTGGATGCCGGAAATTATGATCTTGCCAGGGAGTATATCAACGAATTGAAATCGGTTTTAGGTGATAACATCAGGACCAGAAAACGACTGGATGAATTGTTGAAGAAAATCGAGGAAAAGGAAAGACAGGCTGTGAAGAAATGAAAACGAACGTAATCTCTGGAAAAAAGTTATGAGCACAAACCATCAGAAAAAATCTGTGGAAGAGCTGATCAAGGGCCGACGCACCATTTATGAATTCAAATCAGACCCAGTTCCTGTGGAAAAAATTAAGCAGGCCATCGATGTTGCAAGATGGGCGCCCAATCATCATCTCACGGAGCCGTGGCATTTTTATCTGCTGGGGCCGGAAACGGTTGCAGCGGTGATCGAACTGAATACCGGACTGGTCAGGGAGAAAAGCGGCGATGAGAACGCGGCCATAAAACAGCAACGCTGGTCGAAAATTCCGGGCTGGATGGTGGTGACCTGCGATAAATCTGCCGACCCGCGGCAAATGCAGGAGGATTATGCCGCCTGCTGTTGCGCGATACAGAACATGATGTTGTATCTCTGGAATGAAAATATCGGTATGAAATGGTCTACCGGAAGAGTGGTTCGTGATCAAAAATTTTATGATCTGTTATGGATCGATCCTGATGCAGAATCGGTTGTCGGATTACTCTGGTATGGTTATGCGGAAGAAATACCATTGGCCTCCCGCAAGCAAGTTGAACAAATTACTATTGAACTTCCCTGAAAAACGCGTTGATTACTGAACTGTTAACCAAAACATTGTTAATGATGTCTGAAATATAATGAAATTTTATTGATCCAGATCAGTATTTGGCCCCGTTTATTTTCTATAATTGTTGTTGCAGGAGAAATGATCCGCTGGTCAGGTGAACATTAATGGAGAAGATAAACTGAATTCGTGGGGACGGCTCAGCACCTGACCCCAACGAGCGGGATTTTGATAAATCTGAAAAGAACCGCCTTCGCCATCACGTGCCTCTGTGTCCCTGCGATATTGATATTTAACCGTATTTTGATTAAATGCCTGTCATTATTATCTGTTAATCCATTAATCTTAAGGTGCTATTTTAGGGAAAAGATCGCACAAAGACCGGCGCCGTAGGTGTCAGTAGATCATACTGCCGTATCTGTTAACACACCCATCACTCTTATATATGGATAAAAATCCGGAAATCTTGATCTGGATCATAATTTGATAACCCGATTTTTGCTAAAAAAGGCATTATTTGGGAGAAATTCTATTAATGTCCAGTCCTGTGTTATTTGATAAGGAACTCATCAACCGGTACGAACAGTCAGGGCCGCGTTATACATCCTACCCGACCGCAGTTCAGTATCATGACGGGTTTAATTGGGAGCATTATGTTCGTATTGCCAGGGAGACCAATGAAGATTTAATCCCCGCATCATTATCATTGTATTTTCACCTGCCTTTTTGCAGCCGTGTTTGTTTCTACTGTGCCTGTAATAAAATTATCACCAACAATCGCGGGCATGCAGGACCTTATCTTGCTGATTTATGTCAGGAGATCAGGATGCAAGGAGAACTCTTTAACCGGGACAGACAGGTAGACCAGTTGCATTGGGGTGGCGGAACTCCCACATTTATAAGTCATGCACAGATGCGCCAGTTGATGGATGTTACACGCCAACACTTTACGCTCCGTGATGATGATAGCGGTGACTACTCAATCGAAATCGATCCGCGCGAAGTCGAAGATGAAACCATATCCATATTGCGGGACATCGGATTCAATCGCATGAGTATCGGGGTACAGGATTTTGAACCTGAGGTACAAAATGCGGTAAACAGGATACAGACACCTGAACAGACCTGCAAAGTAATAGAGTCAGCGCGAAAATTCGGATTCAAATCCATTAATCTGGATCTGATATACGGTCTGCCCAGACAGACTGTTGAGAGTTTTCACTCTACATTAAAACAGATCGCGGAATTACAGCCGGAACGTATAGCAGTATATAACTATGCACATTTGCCGCACATATTCAAAACCCAGAAACAGATCAATGCAAATGAATTGCCAAGTCCCGATGAAAAACTTGAAATTATGCAAGATACTATCTCTTACCTGCATGAGAATGGCTATGTCTATATCGGTATGGACCATTTTGCCAAACCGGATGACGAACTGGCAGTCGCACAAAGAAACGACACGTTACACAGGAACTTCCAGGGTTATACAACCCATGCCAATTGCGATCTGATCGGTATGGGGATCACGGCCATCAGCAAGGTCGGCCAGTGTTATGCGCAGAATGTACGGTCGCTTGATGAGTATGAAAAGTCAATCAGGCTCGGCAGAATCCCCGTTATGCGTGGTATCAAACTGGATGATGATGACCGGTTGCGCAGGGATGTCATTACCCGGTTAATCTGTCATTTCCATATCAAGTATACGGAAATAGAGGAAGACCACCACATCGATTTTCTGGATTATTTTTATAATGAACTGATCTCGCTGCATGAAATGGAAAAAGATGGACTGCTGAGTCTGGACAATGATGGTATTTCCATATTGCCGAGGGGGCGGTTGCTGATCCGGAATATTTGCATGGTTTTTGACAAGTATCTTCGCTCCGGAACGGGAAAGGGTACTTATTCAAAAGTGATCTGAACAGGTAATTCACGCTTCCACTTTTGTTAACACTCCAAATAAAAGCACAGTTATGGCTTAAGCATGAGTAAGCAATGATGAAGTATGCCGCGGCCGGTCTGCCATTATTTCCGCACCATCACAGGCTGCTGAAATAGGTCGCCAGGTTGTTGATATCCTCATTGCTTAGCGGCGTTGCCATGGGTGATATCATCGGATCAGAGCGCGTTCCATCACGAAAGGCCTTTATTTGTTTTACTAAATAGCTGAATTTCTGGCCTGCGAGGTTCGGCCATAAATCGTTGGGACTAATACCCTCCGCGCCATGACAGGCGGCACAGACCGCGGATTTTACCTTCCCTGCGGCCGGATCACCTTCTGCGAATACGCTGGTCACCAGGCAGGACAGGATCACTAGCAAGGCACATCCAGTCAGTTTATTCATTTGTATTATCCTCTGTTGGGTTGTTGGCCTGATTAACCCGGTTCGACATTGGCCTGCAGCACATGGTAAACCGGAATTTCGCGCACATACTACAACAACAACCGGTATCAATTGAATTGATTCAGATCAAACATCTTGCAGATCGGAGGCGTAGTAAAAAAATCAGGCTTGATGTAAACGTACAGTCAACTTGTTTGATGTGTATCAAATACACTTTGTCTTCCAGGCTCCCTGAACTTCAATACCTTCAATATCGATGCATTTGAAATAATACTGACGTCCTGATAAAACCGGTTTATTTGCAATATCAGACAAGGGATTTATTGTGATGCCGGGTTTTTTGACGAGGCCGTGATGAGGAAATTTTCCGCGTGGCTGGATGAATTGCGGCAAAGACCTCCGGGAGCAGGGGTGGAGGCCAGGTACTATGAAAAGGGTGCCGTCACCGGCGAGGACTTCAAGCAGGTCCGTGATGGAAAGCCGGGTACCGATGGCGGCGCCGGCTCCTGACCGGGCTGGACGTCCCGGCCGCCGGAAGGCGCCCGCAAGAAACAAGACGATGATCTAAAGGGGCAGGTGCTGAATGGCCGGTTTCAGGCAATTACAGCTTCTACGAAGAAA
>JBCKWI010000012.1:0-42408 GCA_038922795.1 Gammaproteobacteria bacterium | reverse complement strand
TGAAAGCAGATATTCATAATTCTATAGTTAAAAAATAAAAACCCCGCCGAAGCGGGGTAAGAAATAAGATTTTTCTAAGTAGCTAATTTTTAGTCACCGCTGGCTAATACACCGCTAAGTTTTCCAGATGCCAAACCAAAGAGTGCGCCGACAACTAATGAGACTGAAATGAGAATCAAGGCATTGCTAAAATTAACTGCTGTTAAAGGTCCCATATCCAATGCACCTTCGGTCTGTAGTAGATAAGCAGCTGTAGCAGCATAGCCGTAAACACTTGCCGGAATAGCATCAAGCGCCGGGAGATGTGCAGCCAAGCACATTCCTAGAACCGTCACACCAACAGCGATGCCTGCACCGATTGCCCCCAAACCACCCAAAGGAGTATTTAGCAATATCACAGCCATTAGCCATGCACACACAACACCAAAGACATTACATGTGATGGTTTTTTTGAGTGCTGCGGTATTACCGCCTATAGCAAAAAAGGTGGCCCAACCGATGAATATCCCCCAAATCAGAATGAAACCTGCCAATGGACCCAATGCGAGATATGTAGCGACACCGCCAAGAACTCCAATACTTACACATAGTGCGACTAAACTAGACATATGATATTCCCCCATTTATATCAAAGACAAAGAAATGTTGCTTCTACTTCCGTGAGGAATCATCCGCTAAACATCAACCTTTATCAACAGATATAACTCTTACGTAAAATCAATAGGTTCGGTATCGATTGATTGGATAATTTGGTGGCTATGATTCGCCTACAGGGATGTACGAATGCAAGGATGCATGAGGTAGAACGACTCAGGAGATAAAGTCGAGGTGGTAGATGATGTGCAGGAAGCACAAATGCCGCGTAAGCATGGAGGGCGTAAGCGGCCAACATCGGGCGCTTACAAGGATGTAAGCGGTAGAAAACGTCTGGAACAAGTTTTCGAACAAGCTGTCGAGGACTTGATCAAATAAGCTGTAACTCTAACAAGTAAAAACAGTCACTTACGGTGCGTGTGCCCAACCAAAACTCATTTCATTGGGTTTAAATCCGGTTTCAATACAGTTTAAATTTGGCACATTATTTGTCATTAATAACCAATTAATCTACCTATCTCACTCAAGATAAATTATCATTAACTAATGATAAGAGACTGGAATGGACGCGATATACCTTCAGCTACCAGCAAAGGCGGTGTAATTGTATTTGTAGATCCGCTGGATAATTTGATTTCAACCAATATTCATCCATGGCCGACACACGAGGTTATTAAAAAACACGACCAGAATAGCAGACTTTCTGATTTTGATGATGAGAATAGAGTTCTGGCTACTAAAAAACTTGGTTATAGTTGTTATCTCCAATCGATAAACAGTGAAGACGCCCTCACATGGTCTGTATTTGGCACGGTTTCATATCATGATGCTCAAACAAAAACTGTATGGGTAAATGATTTTTTCAACCTTTTAGGCTTAAGTAATTGCTCCCCGAAACATCCAAGTATTTTTCTTTGGAGAAGATTTCCGCATGCTGAAACATTAGTTCCTGGTGGTTCTGAAGTTGATTTTGGAATTATCACAGAAGATACGATATTGTTTGGTGAGGCAAAATGGAAATCAGGACTAGATACAAAACAGGGCATAAATAAGGACAAAGACCAAATTCAAATGAGGGCAGAATTTCTGGAAAAATATATACAAAAGATATCACCCAATACCAAGAACAAAATTGTTTTATATCTTACCTTATCAGGTGAACCATACCCGCATTTAGATAGTTGTCCTAACGTATTAATTAAGAATTGTAAATGGGATGATGTTTGTGATTTAAAGAGCCATCCTTTAAGTGAAGAAGTAAAGCTGTATCTGATGTGGAAGAAACAACACTCAGGTTAAAGTGAATTGTCTCAATAGCCAAATGAATATAGAGGAGATTGGTGGCTATGAGTGGACTTGAACCACTGACCTCAGCATTATGAGCTGTAACCCTAACAAGTAAATACAGTCACTTACGGTGCGTGTGCCCAAGCAAAACCTGTTTCAATAGGGTTTAAATCTGTTTCAATACCGTTTAAATTTGGCACAATTCAATGTCTTCTATCGGCCTATTCTGTTGAAAAACTCGAAAATTTGGAGATGCTAAATTTCAGCCAAGAGCCATTCACTTCGGAAGTGCTATCCAATTATCATGCGTAGGCGCACTAGAAGATCCAGATCGAGATTTCAAGTAATTTATGTATCCCCCCCATATCTGATAGAATTTAAATCGCTTAAACGGCTGTAATTTTATTATTCTTATAAGAATCCGAGTTTTTCAACAGAATAGGCCAGTAGCGGACATCTTCAATATAGGGTATATATCTTTATTACATGGGGTAATACAGAGGAGGTTTCGTTCATGGCACTGCCGACCTCTATATGCTCTTATCAGGCCACCTGTTCGTTAAAACCTACTTATATTGCCTGACTACTACAGTTCAAGTTACCAATGAAAACTGACAATAACAGAAAATACTTATTAATTTTCTCTGGGCTACTTCTTGGTTTTCAGTACTTGGGCTTCGCCATGGATGACAATATTCCTTATACTCAGATCAAAATCTCCTCTCAGGCAAATGTCCCAATCATTTTAACAATATTAGTAATTTTCTTTGGTGTACAATTTACCTTTTATTGGTTGAATTTAAAGAAAGAGGAAAGAAGTTTCTTTGAGTTCATAACTGCAATTCCCATTGCACTTATAGCTATATCCCCTGTTATCTATAGCTATCTAATAAAATATGGAATTGACTGGAAAGTAATCTTTTCAACAGTTCTAATCATGCTTTTTGGTAGCTTGTTGGCTGTTGCTGTAGATTTTATTATTTCTAGTATATTTAGCCTTAGATCGCCTGAAGAAATGAAAAAAATGGGTCTTGGGAGAATTCCTTCAGCATCTAAAGCATTTATACGGTGCTTATATCTCTTAATTCCCCTAAGTGTGATTATCATCTTTTTGCTGGCAAAATATAACTATTTATTGCCAATCCCGTTAAGCAATTATTGGATTGCTATTTTTCTAATCCCCACGCTACTTTTGAATTTTGATAGTTTCATAAACCTATTTCTATGTCTTGGCCCGTCTAAAGTCAGAAAAAAAGCTTTAGAGAGCTTACGTTTCTTTCGAAGGGCCATGGATATACATGAAATGCATTACCAATATATTGGGATAGAAAAGCCTATATGCATTGAATTACCTCCTATTTGTGTATTTGCAAAAGAAGGATTGTTGGATGAAATGCAAAAGCTTTTGTCAACCGGCATTGATCCAAATACCCAAGATGGTCGTGGTTGGTGTCCACTTATGTGGGCAACGGCTGAAGGTCATCAAGAAATTGTTGAGTTGCTTTTAGATTATGGGGCAGATCCAAATATCATAAACTATCTGGGTCGATCTGCGATTATGTATGCATCATATTATGGCTTTTATGAAATAGCACTAGCACTACTTGAAAGAGGGGCCATCCCTAATTCGTCTAGAGAATTTACAGAGCATCCCCCTTTGTCTGCAGCAGCCGATAAAGGCCATTTAGAAATTATAAAATTGCTTGTTGAGCATGGCGCAAATGTTAACTACAAAGGGAAAGATAATAAGACAGCTCTGGATATTTCCATGGAAGCAGGACATGGGAACGTTGCAAAATATCTACGGAATATAATGCTTGAGTCAGACAATACTCCACCTGAAGTTAAAACAAATATGACAAAAAATATTGAATGGGTCGGCAAGAAACCGGCAAAATGATCCAAAATAAGATATCAATTGGGACAGCTATGCGTGGACTTGAACCACTGGCCTCAGCATTATGAGCTGTAACTGTAAACAATAAAAACAGTCACTTACGGTGCTTGTGTCTATCCATATCCTTTCTCAGTTGTAGTTAAATTAGGTTTTATTCAGCTTCATTCTGGACCAGTTTTCACTTATCTTTATAATCATATTAAATCATTTATAAATGGGGCTTTTGACATGGATAGAATTACGAAAAGTCTGTTGGAGGATTTCTTGAAATCTCAGGGCTTGGAGACATCAGATGAATCAGATGATTTCGAGAAATTCTGCAACTATACAATTGTCTCTGCTAACTATAATAAAACCTTTTCTTTGGAATCAGTTTCTGCGGGTGCTGGTGGTGATACAGGTATAGATGGCATAGCAATTATTGTAAATGGCCATTTAGTTGAGGATGCTTATGAAGTTGAAGATTTATTAGAAACAAATGGATATTTAGATGTAACTTATATATTTACACAAGCTAAGACATCATCTGGCTTTGAAACTAAAGATATGCGTACTTTTTATCATGGTGTCGTTGATTTCTTTTCTGAAAAACCCAAGTTAGCTAGAAATGAAGAGATAGAAAAATTCTCCGAAATCTCTGAAACTATTTTAAAGAATGCGCCAAGTTTTAAAGAGAATCCAAAGTGTAAAATATTTTATATAACTACTGGTCAGCTTAAGGAAGACAAAAATATTTCTGCTGTCATGCAATCAGCAGAAGAAGATTTGCAAGCATATAATATATTTGAGTCAATTAACTGTCAGATATTGGGCGCAACTGAGATAGGTAAATTGTATAGGAAGACAAAAAATCCTATTTCTTCCACTTTTACTTTTCTTAATAAAGTCACACATGCAGAAATTGAAGGTGTAGAGCAATCTTTTTACGGAATATTGCCATTTTCTGAATTTAAAAAGTTACTGGTTGATGAAAATGGCAATGTACTGAGTGTATTTGAGGATAATGTAAGAGACTTCCAAGGTTTGAATAATCCTGTTAATCAGAGCATCAAAGAGACTCTGGTGTCTGCCAATATTAATTTGTTCAGTGTATTGAATAACGGTATAACCGTCGTTGCCGATTCATTAAAAACATCTGGCAACACTTTTACAATCTCAGATTATCAAATTGTAAATGGTTGTCAGACTAGTAATGTCTTGTATGAGAGTAGAGATATTCCCGAAATTGATAATGTAGATGTTCCTTTAAGATTAATTGTTACTAACAATGAGGAAATTAAGTCGAAAATAACGATATCTACTAATAATCAGACCGCAATTAAAAAGGAACAATTAACTGTTATGTCTGATTTTCAAAAGAATCTTGAGCATTATTATTCGACGCTTACAGGTGACGGTAAATTGTATTATGAAAGGCGTGCTAAACAGTATAACTCGGATAGTGATGTCGTTAAGAGGAGGATTATAACTGTAGCTAATCAGATAAAATCTTTTTCATCTATGTTCAATAAGAATCCTCATTTGGTAACTACGTATTTTGGTAGCCTTGTTAATAAAATTCATGAACCAGATTCATCTATATTTAAATCTGATCATCAATATTCCGCATATTATCTAGCTGGTTTGACCTATTACAGGCTAGATTATTTATTTAATTCTGGATACATAGACAAAAAATATAAGAAAGTTAAATTTTATATAACAATGCTAGTTCCTATGATTGCGTCTGAAGGCGACTTTCCTCCACTTAATAGCCACAATAAAGTTGATGCTTTTTGTGATCCTATAATTAACAAGCTCAATGATGACAAGAAGTGCAAGCAAATATTTTCTAAAGCAGTTCAAATTATTGATAAGTCCGGCGCAGCTGTTGATAATAAGGAAGCTTTGAAGTCGAAATTGATGACAGAGCAAATATTACAGACGTATAGTGGTGAAAAGGTCTGATTTTTTCTTTAAATTTATTTATCTGAATTGTTACCCACATGGAAAGGGAATTCTTAACTCATTTCATAAAGGCACTCCTGCCTCAGTTTGACTGGATATTATCCGAAATGGAGAAATCTGGCGGATGGTTGAATTTGCCAACTCCTCTTGTAGATAATCTCATAAAATTCAAAATTCGTTGGTGGGAGGCTTACGCTGATGAAAAGCGTTTCCATATTTATCAGGCATTAATGTTTATTGATATAGATACACTAAAAAGTATTCAATCTGAAGAAGACGTCAAAATTCTTAATGAAGCATTAACAAATGAAGCTTATGAGTTAATCACTTCAGAAGAATTCAAGGAAACTAGACCATACACTGAAGAAGAAAAGAAAATAATGGTCGAAGAGCTTAATGAAATGCTTGTCAGTTGTACTGATGAAGAACGAAAGCAATTCTGGCAACAAGTAGCATTCTTTTGGCTTGGCTTTATTGTCACTTTCTTTAATCTACTGTCTCTCATGGTACATGGAAAATCCCTGCGGCAATTAGTTACGTCTGCATGCCAAGGAGACGATGAAGCTTATGTCCTTGCCGTTCAAATTGACAGAACAGTTTTATTTCTTCCCTATTTTCAACAACGTTTGATTCAGGCACAGTTATCATATGATGCAAAATTTTTGGATATTTTGGGTTATAGGTTCAAGAATCCAATAATAAAAGGCAAGATAAGGCGTCGTACCCTCTGGCTTCTATTCGCTTTATTAGATAGCGAAGGTCAGTTGGACATGCCACTAAAAGAATTATTGAGTATATGTGAGGAAGTGGGTCTATATGGGAAAGAAAATGGTGTAGGGGATGAAAATTCTCTGAGTAAGCGACGAAAAGAATACCGGGAATATCATAGGACGCGCAAAATATTTTGACGTCCTCGATCTAAATAAAAACCTGCATAATATGAGAAACCGTTCATTAATCCAGAACGGTTTTTTTATGACCGTTCTCCTAATTTCTGAGGAGAATACAAATGCAAGATTTAACCAAAGATCAGGCCGCCACAGCCACAGTCGCGCAGCGGCGTGGCTGCGGCGAAGGTGCGCCGCCTAGTAACACAGCACCTGCTAATTACAATAATTACCCAAAACCCTTAATACTCAAGGTCGGGATAGACAGTCTGTACTTGTCTTATCCAGGTTACATACACCTTGAGACGGAAATCAAACTCAAGACCTTGAAGGCCTTAGCTCAAGGTAAACCAGAAGACCAGGCCTTGGCGATTTTCCCACTACTGGAGCGCCGTTTCGAGGTCTGGTCAAAGGGTTCAGGCCGATTCCCCTTCATACTAAGGGATGACTGTTTTTATATTAAACTGACCAGTCTAGGTGCCGCAACACTCCCATTAGCTTATGTGCAAATCGGTAGCGCCTATCTGCTGTGGAAAGGGGTTGAACAAGCGGTCAAGGAACTGACACAACTTATCAGTAAGATAGGCGTGCTGGAAGGTGAACCGCAAGTCTCACGCGTTGATCTCTATGTCGATTTTGTGGTGGATTTTGATTTCAATAGTCCATCGATTGGTCAATGGGTCACACGGGCACGCCGGATCAGTACGCACACTATGGACAGGAATTTTACCGGTTATTCGATTGGCCTCGGTGGTGACATTTCAGCGCGGCTTTATGACAAAACCCAGGAAATCAAAGAGTCCGGTAAGGTTTACATGGAAGATATTTGGGTAGCACACGGATGGGACAGGACGAGCACGGTCTATCGGATCGAATTCCAGATTAGTCGAAAAATCTTGACTGAACATGATTGTAGGACGATTCCTGAATTAATGCCCAAGCTCGGCCAGCTCTGGCGTTACGCCTCATTGAGCTGGTTGAAGTTCACTATCCCTTCCACAACAGATGAGAACCAATCACGGTGGCCACTGCATCCTATCTGGGAAGCACTCGCCATGGTGGACTGGCCAGATACTTTGCCCGGCACCTCTACACCGATTCGTTCAAAGGGGATCCCGGGTGAACAATACCTGTTTGAGAATGGCTTGTCCGGCATTACCTCGTTCATGGCACTTGAAGGCATTACTGATCCACATGAAGCTTTTCAGTTATTTGAAGAAAGAGCCAAGCAGTACCACAATCACAAAGGCCATTTCACAGGGCAAGGTTACGATGGTTATCTGTCTGAAAAGGCCGCATTGAAAGCCCGTGCCTATAACCTGAGTTATCCTGGTATCGATGAAAAACGGGACACCCACTTAAGGCAGGCTTATGCCAAGGAATACAGGAAGCTCAAGGATGGGGAATAATCATGCACACACACTCACTTTACAGGAGGCCGCTTGCTACCTCTGCATGTCACCAGAAAACCTGCGTGATAAGGCAAAACGGGGCATTATCAAGGGTGCAAAACCGGGCAAACGTTGGGTCTTTATCGAATCTGATCTTGCCGAATACCTGCGCTCACTTTATTCTAATCACGGGCAAGCACCGTCTAGTGGCTGTGCACATAAGGAGGTGATCTTATGTCACTCTACAAACGCGGTGAACTCTGGTGGGTTCGTTTCAAAGCCCCAAACGGCAAGCGAATACGAAAAGCTACTGGAACTACCAACAAGGAACAGGCTCAGGAATTCCACGATCGATTGAAAGCGGAACTCTGGCGAGTCAATAAGCTTGGTGAACGTCCCGAGTACCTCTGGAATGATGCAGTCGTTAAATGGCTGAAGGAAAAAAGTCACAAGGCCTCATTTCTGAAAGACAAGGAGATCTTTCGTTGGGTGGATCGCTACCTGAATAACGTGAAACTGTCTGCCATCAACCGGGCACTGCTCGATGAGATTGCAGAGGCCAAAATGAAAGTGAGTACCCGGCCTACAGCGAACCGTTACATGGCATTGATCCGGGCGGTACTGAGACGGGCAGCACATGAATGGGAATGGATCGATAAAGCCCCCAAAGTGCCAATGTATCCGGGAAATGTCCGGCGCATACGTTGGATCACGCGGGATGAAGCTGAACGGCTTTTGTCTTTCTTACCCACGCATCAGGCAGCGATGGCACGTTTTGCATTGACCACGGGTTTACGTCAACGCAACGTATGCCGGCTGGAATGGAGCCAGGTCAATTTGCAAAGCAGAATGGCGTGGATCCATCCCGACCAGGCGAAGTGCAAGAAGGCCATTGGTGTGGCACTGAACAGTGAAGCCATTGGAGTTTTGCGCAAACAAATTGGACAGCATGAACAATTTGTATTTGCGTATAACGGCAAACCGATCTGGCAAGTGAACACCAAGGCATGGCGTAAAGCAGTACGCTTAGCGGGACTCGTCAATTTTCGCTGGCATGATTTAAGACACACGTGGGCGTCTTGGCATGCACAGGCGGGGACACCGTTGAACATATTGCAGGAAATGGGCGGTTGGGAATGTGCCGAGATGGTTCGCCGTTACGCGCATTTATCGACCCAACATCTCGCGCCATATGCAGAAAATATTGTGCCCAAAGTAGGGGACACAAAAAGGGCACAGTGTTCGTTGGTCTTGATTAAGTGAAGTGTAACTGGTTGATAATGTTGGTGGCTATGAGTGGACTTGAACCACTGACCTCAGCATTATGAGTGCCGCGCTCTAACCAGCTGAGCTACATAGCCGTTGATGTACATTTATCTGACATTCATTACTATGGCCTTGCTAACCACAGCCCTAAGCTCGACCGGCCGCTATGGACTTCTGTCCTCGGCTTTGGCATCCTGCGTCGCTCTACCGCCTACATCAATATAGGCGTCTCGCGGCATTAATACATCCATGTATGTCATCCTGGTCTCGCTAATGGCCCGGCCTCGTCATCCGCTGACTCGGCGCTCAGCGGGAAATTTGTCTACCAGACAAATTTCTTTGTCCGGTTCGCCCAACTGAGCTACCTAGCCGTTGATGTACATTTATCTGACATTCATTACTATGGCCTTGCTAACCACAGCCCTAAGCTCGACCTTCCCGACCTCGCTAAGTGACACGGGTTTGAACATCCTCGGCAATCGCTCGGTAATTGCTCCTGCATTACTCTACCACTTACATCCCTGTAAGCGTCCCGGCGTTGCTCTACCTCCTGCGCACTGCTCCTGTGCGTCCTGCACTCGCAGTATTAGTATATCCGTATACGTTTCCATGCAGTCGTGTCCAAACCGTTGACTTATGCCATCCCTGGAGTGCGCCCTGCGGGCGGCTTAGTAAACGATACATCCCTGTATCCCTTCTCAATCCTGTCGAATTTGTCGCAGGGAAAAATCTGTCTGGAACAGATTTTGGCAGCTTTGCTGCCCGAAGGGTGCAATACACGGAGGTATTGCATCCAAAGGACATGTTAAATGTCTTTTTCTTCTTCCCGCTCGCCTGAGCGACATAGCCAGGTGCAGAATTTAAGGAAGCGGGATTGTCCGAACTGGACAGTTATTTGTCAAGGTTTTGGGGTGGTTTAAAACAAGGATTATGTGGGTTAACGTGTCCCGAATACGACAATGGTTTTGCCAGCGACTGATATCAGGTGATTTTCTTCCAGGCTTTTCAGCACACGCCCGACCATTTCACGGGAACAACTCACAATACGGCTAAGTTCCAGGCGGGTGATTTTGATCTGCATACCGTCCGGATGGGTCATGGCGTCCGGTTCCTTGCAGAGGTCAAGCAAAGTCCGCGCAACCCGGCCCTGTACATCTGTAAAGGCCAGATCCCGGACCTTGGCGCTGGTCTTGCGTAAGCGGATGGCAAGCTGGGAAGCGATGGAAAAGAGTAAATCCGGGAACAGTGATTGCAGAGACATCAGGCGTTCATAGGAGATCTTGGCAATCTCACATTTGGTTTTTGCCCGGACAAAGGCCGTACGTTTATGTGTGTCGTCAAACAGGCCGATTTCACCGAAGAAATCGCCTGGATTGAGATAGGCGAGGACTATTTCCCGGCCCTTGAGGTCTTCAATCTGAACGGACACCGAGCCGGTGATGATGTAGTACAATTCATAACTGGGGTCGCCTTCCTTGATGATGACGCTCTTGGCAGGGTATTGCTTCTGGTGACAATGTTCCAGAAACCGTGAAATTATTGTATTTTGATCACGTAGTATCGAATTAACCATCGTGTTACTCTCCCGCTTGTTGCCAGTTAATATGCACCCCCATCACATACTCCTGCAATGAATGGACTTATGTTACTCTCTTTCCTTATTTTCAACCAGTTGGAGATATTGATGGAAACACGTTTACGCTGGGCCGGAGGCGCTGCATTTATAGGTTTATCATCAGGTGGGCATACAGTGGTAATGGATGGATCACCGGAGGGTGGTGGCCGCAATCTCGGACCGCGGCCCATGGAAATGCTACTGTTAAGTATGGCGGCTTGCAGTACCTATGACGTAGTTTCCATTCTGCGGAAATCCAGAGAAGAGATCACGGATTGCGATGTGAAAATCACCGCCAACCGTGCCTCAGAACATCCGAAGATATTTACCGATATACATCTGCATTTCTTTGTGTCTGGCAAGGACGTCAAGGAAAAGAATGTCAAAAGAGCCATCGATCTTTCGGCGGAAAAGTACTGTTCGGCTTCAATTATGTTGGGAGCGATGGCCAAAATCACCCATGATTTTGAAATCCATCAGGCGGATTGATTGTAATTTCTCTGTAAGAGGAAGCCCGCCGGGCCGGTCACTATCTTGTGTACCAATACTGATTGCCGGTTAGTACCGGTTTTGCGGTAAATCCGTTTTAAATGTGTCTTCGCAGTGGACAGGCTGATATTCAATGCTGCAGACACGACATTTAATTCCGGGTATTCAATAAGCTTGGCCACAAATCTTGCTTCAGAACGGGTAAGTGAGTAGAGACTGACAAGGATATCTTCAATTGAAGTACCGGGTCTAAGCTGGTTTTTATTTCTTGGCTGTGATTTTTCCAACGCAAATTCAATGCTCGTTTTAAGATCGGTCTCGCGCAGGGGTTTGTTGATATATCCCGCCGGATTAACTGCTTTGGCCCTTTTCAGGGTATTTTCGTCTGCAAAAGCGCTGACAAACACAATGGGTATGCCGAAATGCTTGTGTATTATTTCTGCAGAATCAATCCCATCCAATCCCTTGCCCAGATAGATATCCATGAGCAAGAGGTCCGGCCGCAATTCTCTGGACAGGTTAATTGCATTTTTGCCGTCAGTAGCGACACCTACGACTTGGTGCCCTAAATTGGAGACATAGAGCTGCATGACCGATGCTGTGGTTTGATCATCATCGACAATGAGGATTTTTTTCCCTTCCATCTCCGGCCCCTCTACCATTTAGAATATTTAAGGATCTGCAATACTACTATAATTTATTGTATATAACGATATACATCAAAAGGCGTATAGGAGTTATACCTAAGGAAGATCTGAATAAGTCTAAAAATTCTTTGAATCGTCATTCTGGCGTAGGCCAGAATCCAGTCAAAACAATTGTTTATTGGATGCTGGCCGCTACGGACTCCTGTCCTCTTGCGGCATTTCCTACTTCGTGTAGGTCGTTTTCACCAGCATGACGGTGAAGATACTTAATCAGAGCTTCCCTAATCTAAAGTGATTCGAGCACGCATGGGTTTCCGGGGCAGAGATACGAGCGGAGGATATTGTTGCTTGTTTTAAGTCAGATCTTTTGGGGGTGCTCTGCACGGCGGATATAAAATTCGAACAAATCTTTTGACTCAACGATCTTGATGAGTTCATGTTTTGTCCTTGCACAATAGGCCTCAAAATCGATGACTGCATGCGGATCCGTTGCTTCAACATGCAGTACCTGCCCCGGGCACATTTTATTCAATACGACCTTGGTCTTCAGAATAGGCAGGGGACAATTCAGACCTTTGGCATCCAGTCTCTCGTCAATGTTAATCTGCGTATCGGAATATGCTTGTGGCAAAAACTTTCTCCAATTGGTGGACTGAATGACTCATTATACAATCAGCAAGGAGACAACTGCCAACTGGTATGTACCAATTGGCAGTTGAGAGGAAACTGTTTGTAATAATTAGTAATTGAGCTGGACCCCCAGCATCACGGATCGGCCCGGTAACGGCGCACGATCCTTAAGGAAAGAGGCATGTCTCCGGACATCTTCATTCAGCAGATTATTGGCACGGAGAAACACACTGCTGCCGGTTGCCCCCGCCACTGTCCCGAAACCATAACCAATACCGGCATTGACCAGGACGTGCCCACCGGTACTGGCCTCCAGCCGGGCCACATCTTCCTGTTCAAAGACATTGATCACATCAAGACTAACCGTCCAGGCTGCCTGGTTGTAGAGGAGGCCGGCACCGAGTCTCGGTGGAGATATGCGCGGGAGATCATCCCCACCATCCCGCTTGCCACGTACATAATCACCGGACACCCGCAGATCCAGATTGCCGGTTGCGCCTTGTATCAGGCCGAAGATGGCTTCCGCTTCAATACCATAAAAAAGAGCGTTATCCTGCTCTATGCGGGTCAACAATAAATCTCCAGGCGGATTCCCGTCATCATCGACAAAATCCGGTGCGCCATCCCCATCCCGGTCAAACTCACTGAGGAAAATGAAATCTTCGATGTAGTTGACGAAGAGATTCACGCCCCAGGTCAACCTGCCTGTTTCTTTTTTCAGGGAGAGGTCTATGTTGTTGGAGATTTCTTCGCTCAGACTCGGATTGCCGATCTCAAATGTGCCTGTCGCCAGATGCGGGCCGTCGGCAAAAAGTTCTTCCTCGGAAGGTATACGTTGTCCGCGTGAGATGGACAATCCCAGCGAATGAACATCAGTGAAATGCCAATGGGCGCCGCCGGCCACGCTGTAAACATCATGATCAACAGAAGTGAAGCCTGACAATGCAGTGGGTTCGTATTTTTTGTGTTCTAAACGGCCGCCCAGTTCGAAATGCCAGTTAGCAATATCTGTTTCTTCGAGCAGGAAGACGGCAAATCCATGTGATTTGACCGGAACGATAAAGGCTTCGTCACCGGCAGCGGCCAGACTTCTCAGATTAAACTGGGCACCCAGAGATCCTGTCCAGTTACCGATAGGATGGTGCTGTAATTCCAGCCGGCCTTCCCATTCGTCATTGATAAAAATCGTACCTGGCGGTTCATCCGGTCCTTCGAACTCAATGTGTTCATAATCATTGTGTGCAGCACGCAGGCGCAAGCTGGAAAATCCCGGCAGAGGATCATCCAGTGCACCCGTAAACTCTACCCGGTCCTGGGTGATTTTAATAAACGGTAATTCATCCGGGTCATCCGGATCCAGGGGGATCTCATGGGTAGAGTTAAAGCGCCCGAAAGAGAATCCCACAAATCCACGGCCAAGAAACCAGGAAGCACCCAGATTGATATCATTATTATCATAAGCGCTGTTCAGTATCTTCCCGTTCGCTGAATCATAATTATTGGCGTCCCGGATGGTGCCATCGATATGCATAGCGATAACATCATCAATACCCCCATCGGCACGGAAGGTAAACAGTTTTTCCTGATTAACCGAATTGATACGGGTTTCCGCGGAGGCGCTGAAACTTTCCGGTATATATTCCGGGATCCTGCCGGTCACGACGTTGACCAGTCCACCTGATGCGCCACTGCCATAGAGCAGTGTGGCAGGGCCCCTGAAGATCTCAATCTGTTGGGCCTGAAAGGGTTCAATCGTCACCGCATGATCGACACTGATGGTGGAAACATCCATTGAGCTGATCCCATTTTGCAGCATTAGAACTCGCGGCCCCCCGAGTCCCCGGATGATAGGGCGGCTGGCATAGGGACCAAATGCAGTATCGGTCACACCCGGTTCATTGGCCAGTGTTTCACCGATACTCGCGGCCTTGACCTTGTCTAGTTCTTCACCACTCAATATATCGATAGGTTGGGCAATGTGTTCCAGGCTGCCCATGCCCGGTGGTCTCGCGGTGACTGTCAGTGTGTCAAATTGTGTTGTTTCCTCCGCCAGAACAGCAGGGCTTAACAATAATAAAATAAATCTACTGATAACCAGATTTTTCATTGATATATCCCCATGAAAAACGCCCAGGGCAAAGACCCTATAGCGGGCATTAAAAAATGATATTGCTAACTGTGGGGATATTGCGGCGGGGCGCGGATGGTCCTGGTGGAATCAGGTGTTGTTGTATAGAGATGTGTTTCAAATGAATACGTGAAAGTATTTTGTGCAACAGCCGTTGTGCGGGGCAATGCATTTACCGTGGCGGCCTGAAATTGATGTTGCAGGGTACAGACTTGGCAATAGGCATCACCACCATCCGCCAGGTGTTTGGTGGCATGGGCCAGACTCAGCCACTGCGACAGGATCAGCAGCAGAGACAAGGCAATGACAAATTTTCCGTTACGGCGCTGCATTATTCGTGTCTATATGGGCTTTAAATGTTATATTATAACATTACATTTAATATACCCATTAATTAAAGTGAGGACGAGAATGGACAATAACCGGGTATTAATGCCATTCAAGGAAAATGGCCACCAGCATCAGCACTGCCTGAATGCAGCCCTGCTGGCCGCTGAAAAAACTTGCCTTGAAAGAGGTGTACGCTTGACCAATCTTCGCCGCCGCGTGCTGGAACTGGTATGGCGCAGTCATGAGCCCGTGAAGGCCTATGACATTCTGGATAAATTGCGTGACGAACATGCCGGTTCCGCACCTCCCACCGTATATCGTGCGCTGGATTTTCTCCAGGCAGAAGGTCTGGTACACAAGATTGAATCTCTTAATGCTTATGTAGGGTGCGCCGAACCTGATCACAGGCATCACAGTCAGTTCCTGATTTGTCATGACTGTGGTGCAGTAGCCGAGCTGGACAATGTTAATGTCAGGCGGATGCTTGCGGAGAACGCAAAACAACTCGGTTTCCGGATCGATTATGAAACGATCGAGATCAAGGGGACATGTTCAGCGTGCGCAATAGACGATCAATAAGGAGACATGGATGTACCGGTTATTTTTTGTAAGCTTGTTTTGTCTCTCTAATGTTGCAGTGATCACAGTTGCTCATGCCAAAACGCAAGATCCAATCAATGTCTTTGTCAGTATCCTGCCGCAAAAATATCTGGTTGAGCGGGTGGGGGGTGGGCGTGTCACAGTGAAAGTGATGGTAAGGCCCGGGTTGAATCCCGAGACCTATGAACCTACACCCAAACAAATGGCAGGGTTGAGTGATGCGGATCTTTATTTTCGTATAGCTGTCCCGTTTGAATCAGTATGGATCAAAAGAATCAGTTCCCTTAACCCGGGTATCAGGATCATCGAATGTTGTGGTGATCTGATGATCAATGATCCGGTAACACATGATCATGAATTTCATGCAGGACTTGTTAATGATGCGCATGTCTGGACCAGCCCGAAAAATGCCATTGTGCTGGCGGAGATCATCAAATCTGCTTTGTCTGAATTCGATCCGGAATTCGCGGATCATTTTGAAAATAATTACAGGATCTTGGTATCGGAATTAAATGACCTGGATCAGTACATCAGGACAGAACTGGCCAGCATCAATAATCGTTATCTGATAGTGGCGCATCCGTCATGGGGCCATTTTGCCGAGGCCTATGGCCTGAAACAGATACCCATAGAACAACATGGGGCCGAGATCAAGGCAAAACAATTATCCAGGCTGGTTGAGTTTGCCCGGAGAGAAAAGATACAGACGGTTTACATACAGAAGCAGTTTAATGCTGCTTCCGCCAGAATACTCGCACGCGAGATCAATGCCGGAATTGTTGAACTCGATCCACTTGCTGAAGATTACATTAATAACCTGCGTGATGTCACCCAGGCCATCATTGCCGGGGCAAAGCCGCAATGAAAGCTGTGATTGAAATCGAGAATGTCAATTTCTCATATACCAGGGAGCCTGTGCTGCGCAATGTGTCATTATCAGTACCCGCGGAAGAATTTCTGGGAATAGTCGGCCCGAATGCCGGGGGCAAAAGCACCCTGATTAAACTGATACTCGGGTTATTGCAACCTGATAGTGGAACAATACGGGTATTGGGGAAAGCCCCGGTCATGGCACGAACACGGACCGGTTATGTCCCCCAATACCCGACGTTTTCAAGAAGGGATTTTCCAATCAATGTTCTGGATACAGTGTTGATGGGCAGGCTTGGTTTTACAAGCCGTCTTGGTGGTTATTCAAAGACCGACAGGAATATCGCAACCGGGGCCATGCAGGCTGTGGAGATACTGGATATCGCAAACCGGCCGATTGGTTCACTCTCCGGTGGGCAACTGCAACGTGTATTGATTGCACGGGCACTGGCCTGCAAACCCGAGATACTGATCCTTGATGAGCCCACAGCCAATATTGATATGCGCGTGGAAGAGGACATTTTTGGTTTGCTCAAGCAGTACAACGATCACATGACTATCATTGTAGTTTCCCATGATATCGGTTTTATCTCCGGTTATGTGGACCGCGTCGCATGCCTGAATCAAATGCTGGTGTGTCATACAACAGACGAGATCAGTGGCAAGATCATTGAAGAGCTGTATGGTACCCCGGTCAGGATGATCCACCACGCTCACTAATCCAGATTTCCATGATTAATTTTATTACAGAGATTTTCAGCTACAGTTTCATGCAACATGCCTTGCTGGGATGTCTGCTGGCCAGTGTGGGTTGCGGGATTATTGGCACTTATGTCGTTGTAAAAAGAATCGGCTTTATGGCAGGTGGTATAGCCCATTCAGTACTTGCCGGGATGGGTATAGCCTATTTTATGGGCGCATCACCTCTGGCAGGGGCAATGATCTCTGCATTAATTGCCGCTGTGCTCATAGCCTGGATCAATCTGCGCTGGCGGCAACATGAAGATATATTGATAGCCGCATTCTGGTCAGTCGGCATGGCGATAGGTGTCATATTCATATCCAGGACCGAGGGTTATAACATCGACCTGATGAGTTATCTGTTCGGCAATATCCTGCTGGTAACTACCCGGGACTTGTATCTGATGTTAATCCTGGATATCGTCATTCTGGTTCTGGTGGTATTGTTTTACCGGCAATTCCTTGCTGCCGCATTTGATGAAGAGTTTTCGCGACTGCGTGGGATAAATGTTGAGTTTTATTACATCCTGTTATTGTGCATGGTGGCACTCACCGTGGTGTTGCTGATACAGGTGGTCGGGCTGATCCTGGTTCTGGCGTTGTTGATATTGCCGGCAGCAAGTGCGGCGCAGTTCGTCAGTTCCATCAAACGCATGATGCTGCTGTCAGTCATATTCAGTGCATTGATCACCGCCACCGGGCTGATCATCTCGTATGAGCCGGATCTGCCATCAGGTTCCACGATCATTATTCTGGCAGGTATGTTTTATATCCTGTCGATAATCGCGCAGGGCCTGATTAAAAAATTCAGAAATACCTGATCTTTATTTTGCCTTGCGACGTTTTGCGGAGGCTTCCGCAAGTGTTGCCAGGAGTTGTGCGGTATCTTCCCAGCCGAGACAGGCATCGGTAATACTCTGGCCGTAGACCAGTGGTTTGCCAGGAACAACGTCCTGGCGTCCGGCCATCAGGTGACTTTCGATCATCACCCCGAAGATGCGTTTGTCATTACCGGCAATCTGCGCGGCCACTTCCTTGCCGACATCCATTTGTACCTGGTGTTGCTTGCGGCTGTTGGCATGACTGAAATCAATCATGATACGTGGTGGCAGGTTGGCCGCCTCCAGTTCCTTTGCCGCCTGATCGATACTGGCTGGATCATAGTTGGGTGATTTACCACCACGCAGGATGATATGACTGTCTGGATTTCCCCTGGTTGAAAAAATCGCCGAGTTACCCTCCTTACGTAAAGACAGAAAATGGTGTGGACGCATGGCAGCACCGATGGCATCTACTGCTATTTTAATAGTGCCATCCGTTCCATTTTTAAAACCAACCGGTGAGGATAAACCTGATGCGAGTTCACGATGTACCTGGCTTTCGGTCGTCCGTGCCCCGATGGCCCCCCAGCTGATCAGATCAGTGACATATTGCGGTGTAATCAGATCAAGATACTCCGTGCCCGCAGGCACACCCATCTCGTTCAGTTTCAGCAACAGGGAACGGGCCATACGCAATCCTTTATTAATCTGAAAACTGTTATCGAGATCAGGATCGTTAATCAGGCCCTTCCATCCGACCGTGGTCCTGGGTTTTTCAAAATAAACCCGCATCACGATAAGAAGATCATCGCGGTATTTATCAATGAGAGGTTTCAATCTGGAGGCGTATTCCCCGGCGGCCCTGATATCATGGATAGAGCAGGGTCCAACAATAACCAGCAGGCGATCATCTTCCCCATGCAGGATGTTGTGAATGGCCAGTCGAGTTTCGTATGTGGTCTGCGCCGCAGCTTCCGTGATCGGAATTTCTTCACAAACTTCGGCAGGTGAGGTGACTGTTTTTATCGATTCAATTCTAAGGTCGTCGGTCTTGTATTGCATGGTAGTTATGCTGAATAATATTCAAAAAGTTTAATATTTTTGTTTTAAATGGTTAACCCGGTGGCCAGTTGAAATGCCTGCCGGCCAGGATATGCACATGCAGATGAAAAACAGTCTGGCCGGCATTTTCTCCGTTATTGATCACCAGCCTGAAGGCCTCTCCATAGCCTTCATTTTTTGCAATCTTGCTGGCAACAATTAACAAATGACCCAGCAGGCCTTTGTCAGCTTCGGTTGCATCAGTCACCATCGGGATTGGGGTTTTGGGTATCACAAGGATATGTACTGGCGCCTGCGGATTGATATCACGAAAGGCCAGGCACAGGTCATCATCATAGACAATATCCGCCGGGATTTGTCTTGCGATGATCTTGCTGAAAAGTGTATCCGCCATGTTTTTTATACAGTTGATGTTGTTGCAGGTAAAAAAACGTGAATGGAGATTATACATCATCCATCTGATTTCCGTGACCCGGCTGTTCCTCTACACCATGTTTTACCTTCAGCAGGGCAACCTTTTCCTCCCAACGTTGCAATGCCTCTTCGTAATAAACATATACACAACGCTCGCAACCACGTCCGCAACATTCCCCCGGCAAGGGCTCTTCCGGACGCGGAGGCAATTCCAGCAGACCAGGTTCAATTTGTGTGTATTCATTAATCTATATACCATACCTGAAGACATGAATTTTTATCACAAAATACCGCTGCTATCGACATAGGCCTGCGTAAGACATTAATTAGTAAAAGATTTCTTGTCCTTTACTCTGTAGTAGTGTAAAGGTCTATACTTCTCATGTAGTGATATTGACGCCACAGAATTTATATATTATAAAATGCTTACTTTAAGAAAAGTCATCGGACGCCAGTCCTGGTTGATGGTCGTCGTCGTCTTTGCCTTGCTGGTGCAAATTCAGCAGGCCCTCGCTTGCGATATGATGATTGATACCTCAGCGCCTGTTGGTGATCATTGCTATAAGCATGACACAGGAAAAAAGCCGGCTGATAAAACTACGCCCCCCTGCTGTGATTTCTCTAAGGCACTCGCTGTTAAAGCGGGCCATTGTTATGATGGACATGAAGCCGCCATCAATAATCACCTGTTGGGCAAACTGAATCCGGATTTTCACCCGGTAATAATATTAGTCAGCCCGCAGGATGTAATACCCTCTTCTTATTTAACTACATTGCTCTACATCCCGGATCGCAAGTCATCGCGGTCAGGAACACGAACTTACCTCTCCACACTACGCCTGCGGATTTAAACGCCTGCATTTTCCGCATTCGTGCGGACATCTTGCAGTACCGTTTCTATTTTAAATCTGTCAGGAGTCAGTCGTGAACACTAATTATTCAGTTGTCTGTTCTTCACACATTATGCTGTGGAAGTATTTTCTGGCCGTTATGTTATGTATCGCTTATACGAACGTCAGAGCCGGATCATTAAGCTTCAGCCAGGCATTACAACTTGCCGAGCAGAATGCCCCCACACTCTCCATGCAACAAGCAGAGATTGAGTCCGCACGGTATGCGGCCATCCCTGCCGGTGAACTGCCGGATCCGAAATTGTTCGCTGGAATTGATAACTTCCCGATCTCTGGCCCTCCCGGCTTTGAACCCGGCCAGGAACCCATGACTATGCTGAAGATCGGCGTGATGCAGGATATCCCGAATACTGCCAAACGCCGTGCTCGTGTGGCCGCAGCCGCAGCCGCCGTGGATCGTGCCCAGGTCCTGAAGGCCGTGGAGAGGCTCCGGGTAAGGCGGGAGACAGCACTCGCCTGGATTGCACGTTACACAGTCGAACGCAAGCTCGCGTTGTTTGATGAACTTTATCATGAGAACAGGTTGCTGGCCGAGTCGGTCAATGCACAACAGGTGGCTGGCACGGGCACCATTACCGATACCATATTGCCGCGCGAAGATGCCGCCATACTCGCTGAACGGCATGACGAACTGGTGCGTGATCAGTCGGCCGCAACTGCCAAATTACGGCGTTGGATCGGCGCCAGCGCAGAACAACCGCTTGCAGGCGAGCCGCCTGTATGGCCGATCTCACGCGAAGTACTGGAGCAGCGGCTGCATCAACACCCGGAGCTGGTGGTTTTCGGACCGATGGGCTGGATGATCGATGCCGAGGTCAGGGAGGCAGAGGCGATGAAGAAACCGGACTGGGCGATGGAGTTCGCATACCAGCGCCGCGACGATAATTTTGGGGATATGGTCTCTTTGCAATTTACCCTCGATCTACCACTGTTCCCCGGGCGGCGACAGGACCCGCAGATCGCCGCCAGGCGCTCCGAGCGTCTCAAAGTCGATGCAGAACGTGAGGCCACCCTGCGCGAGCATACCGAGATACTGGAGGCGGACCTCGCTGAATATGAACAGCTCGTCTATGCGTTGCAGCGCCAACAGAAAACACTGCTGCCGCTGGCGCAGGAGAAAGTTGATCTTGCATTAGCGGCCTACCGGGGGGCCGGTAAAATCGATCTGATAAGCGTGATCATCGTGCGGCGTGAATTGATCGATGCGCGGCTCAGGGCCGTTGATCTCGAAGGGCAGCGGTCACAGGCCGCCGCCCGGCTCCATTTTGCTTACGGGGAGGACTTGCAATGAAATCCGCTAATTTCAAGTGGGGCATATTGATTGTAAGTGTCACATTGATTGGTCCAATCGCGGGTTACTTCGCCAGGGATTATCTCCCTCCGGTTGCTGATGCTGTACACACGGCCGGGCATGAACCCGGCCCCGCATCTGCTGCAGCAGACGAGCGCAAGGTGCTTTACTGGTATGACCCGATGTTTCCGCTACAACAATTTGAGCAACCTGGCAAATCACCCTTCATGGATATGCAACTGGTGCCGAAATATGCCGATGAAGAAGACGCTGCCACTACGGTCATGATCGATCCTGGTCAGATCCAGAATATCGGCATGCGCCTCGCCACCGTCACCCGCGGCATTTTCACGGCGGAGATCAATGCCGTCGGCACGTTGTCCTACAATGATCGCGATGTCGCGATTGTGCAAACACGCACCAGTGGTTTTGTGGAAAAGGTGTATGCACGCGCACCAAGTGATGTAGTAGAGACAGGCGCCCCGCTCGTGGATATTCTGGCGCCGGAATGGGCGGCGGCGCAGACCGAGTTTCTGGCGCTGATCAAAACCGGGGAAATCGCGCTAATCAATGCCGCGCGTGAACGTCTGAAACTGTTGGGTATGTCCACCGCGCTGATCGGGCGCGTGGAAACCCGCGGTGAAACACAGCCGATCATCACAGTCTCCACCCCGATTGCCGGGGTAATCCAGACGCTGGATGTACGCGCGGGGATGACAGTAATGGCAGGCCAGACACTGGCGCGCATCAATGGCCTGACGACGGTCTGGCTGGATGTCGCTGTGCCCCTGGCTCAAGGGGGTCAGGTGCGTGTGGGTGATCAGGTTGAGGCAAGATTCACCGCTTATCCCGGCGAGATATTCAAGGGGGAGGTGATCGCATTGTTGCCAGAAATCAACCCCGATAGCCGCACTCTGCGAGTGCGTATAGAACTTGCCAATCCTGATGGCCGCTTCCGGCCGGGGATGTATGCTGAGGTAAAACTGCATGAAGCGGAACAACAATCTGTATTACAGGTACCCAGTGAGGCAGTGATCCGCACCGGCCGGCGCTCGCTGGTGATGCTGTCCGAGGACAATGGCCGCTACCGCCCGGTGGAGGTGGAGATCGGACGCGAGATGGATGGGCAGACGGTGGTACTGAAGGGACTGGAGGAAGGGCAACAGGTCGTCGCCTCCGGCCAGTTCCTGATCGACTCCGAGGCCAACCTCAGGGGGATACTCTCACGTCCCGTGAAACCCATGGAAATGACGGGAGAACAACCATGATCGAACAACTGATCCGCTGGTCGGTCACCAACCGTTTTCTTGTATTGCTCGTCACTGTTTTTGTTACCGCATGGGGTATATGGGCAGTCAAGACCACCCCGATTGATGCGCTGCCTGATCTCTCCGATGTGCAGGTGATCATCCGTACTACCTGGCCCGGCCAGGCGCCGCAGATCATTGAAAATCAGGTCACCTATCCGCTTGCCACCACCATGCTGTCTGTGTCGGGCGCAAAAACTGTACGTGGCTATTCTTTCTTCGGAGATTCATTTGTTTATGTGCTGTTCGAAGACGGGACGGATCTTTATTGGGCGCGCTCACGGGTGCTGGAATATCTGAATCAGGTGCAGAGCCAGTTGCCAGCCGCCGCCCGCTCTGTGTTGGGCCCAGATGCAACCGGTGTCGGCTGGATCTATCAATACGCGCTGGTGGATCGCAGCGGGCAACATGACCTTGCCCAGTTGCGTGCATTACAGGACTGGTTCCTGCGTTTTGAATTGAAGAGCCTGCCAGATGTCGCCGAGGTTGCGACTATTGGCGGCATGGTGAAACAATATCAGGTCGTACTCGATCCCGTTCGCCTCACGGCGCAGGGTATCACGCACAGCGAAGTAATTGATGCCATCCGCGCTGCCAATAACGAGGCCGGCGGCGCAGTGGTGGAACTCGCCGAAGCCGAATTCATGGTACGCACTTCCGGTTATCTCAGAACGCTGGAAGATTTCCACAACATCCCGCTCAAGGTCACAGCGGCTGGTGTGCCGGTGCGGCTTGCCGATGTGGCGCATGTGCAGATCGGCCCGGAGATGCGGCGCGGCATCGCGGAACTCGATGGTGAGGGTGAGACTGTGGGCGGTGTCGTGATCCTGCGCAGCGGCAAGAATGCGCGGAAGACCATCGCCGCCGTACGCACGCGGCTCGAGGAATTAAAACCGAGCCTGCCGGAAGGGGTAGAGATCGTGCCCACCTATGATCGCTCGCAGCTCATCGATCGCGCCGTGGATAATCTCACCCGGAAACTTGTCGAGGAGTTTATCGTCGTGGCGCTGGTGTGTATAGTGTTTCTCTGGCACCTGCGCTCGTCGCTGGTGGCCATCGTCTCACTGCCTCTGGGCGTGTTGATCGCCTTTATCGTCATGCGCTACCAGGGCATCAATGCAAACATCATGTCGTTGGGGGGTATTGCTATTGCCGTTGGCGCGATGGTGGATGCCGCAATTGTCATGATCGAAAACGCGCACAAGAAAATCGAACACTGGCAGCAGGAACATCCGGGTAATGATCTGGCTGGTGAGGAACGCTGGGAGGTGATTACACAGGCGGCACTGGAAGTTGGGCCCGCGCTGTTCTTCTCACTGCTTATTATTACGGTATCTTTCATACCCGTATTTATGCTCGAGGCACAGGAGGGGCGCCTGTTCGGCCCGCTCGCCTATACCAAGACCTATGCAATGGCAGCGGCGGCCGGGCTTTCAGTCACGCTCATCCCGGTGCTGATGGGCATGGCCATCCGTGGCCGCATCCCGGGTGAGTCGCAAAACCCCATCAACCGGTTTTTGATCTGGATCTACCGGCCCTTGTTGAACATTGCCTTACGCTTTCCAAAAATGATATTGCTGATGGCGGTACTTGTTTTCATGACGGCCTGGTGGCCCTTGTCACGGCTCGGTGGTGAATTCATGCCGCCGCTGGATGAGGGCGATCTGCTGTACATGCCATCAGCATTGCCCGGTCTTTCTGCTGCCAAGGCCAGCGAAATGTTGCAACTCACCAATCGCATGATACGGACCGTGCCCGAGGTGAAGAGTGTTTTTGGCAAAGCAGGCCGCGCCGAAACCGCCACCGATCCGGCTCCACTGGAAATGTTCGAGACCACCATCCAGTTCAAACCTAAAAACGAATGGCGGCCGGGCATGACCCCGGAAAAGTTGATTGAGGAACTCGATCGCACAGTCCGGGTACCCGGACTTGCCAATATCTGGGTACCGCCGATCCGCAACCGCATTGATATGCTCGCCACCGGGATCAAGAGTCCGATCGGCGTCAAGATATCAGGTACCAATCTGGCTGACATTGATCGTATTGCAATGGAAGTTGAGCATATCGCTAAAACGGTGCCTGGAATCAGTTCAGCACTTGCGGAACGATTGACCGGCGGACGCTACATTGATGTAGAGATTGATCGTATAGCAGCTGGCCGCTATGGTCTCAATATTGAAGACATCCAGAGCGTCGTCTCCAGTGCTATTGGTGGCGAAAACATAGGTGAGACTGTGGAAGGGCTGGCGCGTTTCCCGATTAACGTGCGCTATCCACGCGAGTTGCGCTCCTCACTTGAACAGTTACGCGTGTTGCCAATATTCACATCATTGGGCCAGCAAATTACTCTCGGTACCGTAGCAGAGATCAAGGTGAGTGATGGACCGCCGATGCTGAGGAGCGAGAATGCACGACTCTCCGGCTGGGTATATATCGATGTGCGCGGCCGTGATCTTTCGTCGATCGTCAAGGATCTGCGTGAAGTCATTGCACAACAGGTAAACCTGAAACCCGGCATGAGTATCGCCTACTCCGGTCAATATGAATTTCTCGAACGCGCCAACGCCAGACTCAAACTGGTAGTGCCTGCCACACTGCTGATCATTTTTGTACTGCTCTATCTTACCTTCAAACGCTTTGACGAGGCACTTATGATCATGGCTACGCTGCCCTTCGCATTGACCGGTGGTATCTGGTTCCTTTATATACTGGGATTTAATCTTTCAATTGCCACCGGGGTGGGGTTCATCGCCCTCGCTGGCGTCGCAGCCGAGTTCGGTGTAGTGATGCTGATCTATCTCAAACTTGCCTGGCAGCAACGCTGTGATAGCGGCAAGACAAATGATGTGGATCTGCTGGAGGCCATACGCGAAGGCGCCGTATTGCGGGTACGTCCCAAGGCAATGACAGTGGCGGTGATCGTTGGTGGCCTATTGCCCATCTTCTGGGGCAGTGGCACCGGCAGCGAGGTCATGACCCGCATCGCCGCACCGATGGTCGGCGGAATGATCACAGCGCCACTGCTATCACTGTTCGTCATCCCCGCCGCCTACCGGTTACTCCAGAGGCGTGCCAGGCAAACCAACTCTGAATGAGACCTTACGGAATATCTTGGCGTCTGCATTTTATTTCTTGTCCCGGTGCACCAGACGGTACAGCGCTGGCAGCACCAGCAGGGTTAATAGCGTTGATGAAATGATGCCGCCAATCACAACGGTGGCCAGCGGACGTTGCACTTCCGCACCGACACCGGTATTGAAGGCCATCGGCACAAACCCCAGACTCGCCACCAGCGCGGTCATCAGGACCGGCCGCAGGCGGGTCAGGGCGCCATCAATGATCGCTGCCTCCAGTGGCAGGCCATCCCTGCGGCGTTCATTGATAAACGATAACATCACCAGACCATTCAGCACGGCCACGCCGGACAGGGCGATAAACCCGACACCGGCGGAGATCGAGAGTGGAATATCGCGTAACCACAATGCCGCCACACCGCCGGTCAAAGCCAGCGGCACGCCGGTAAAGACCAGCAAGGCATCACGCAGATTGCCAAAGGCAACTAACAGTAAGGCAAAGATGATCAATAAGGTTATGGGGACCACAATCTGCAGGCGCTTGCTGGCTGAGACAAGTTGTTCAAAGCTGCCGCCGTAATCGATCCAGTAACCGGCGGGCAAATCCACCTGCGTTTGTATACGTGCTTGTAAATCCTCGACAAAGGAGGCCAGATCCCTGCCGCGCACATTAGCGGTAACAAATATCCGGCGTTTGCCGTTCTCGCGGCTGATCTGGTTCGGGCCGGTGACTGTGCGCAGCTCTGCCACCTCGCCCAGTGGAATATAATCCACCATTTCGGTACTGTGACCTGCTATTGCAGACTCATGTATGGTTCCCGGCAGGCGTAGGGGCAGGCGTTCCAGAGCACGCAGATCAGTGCGTTGATCTTCCGGCAATCTGACGACCAACGGATAACGCCGGTCTCCTTCAAAGATCATCCCCGCTTCGCGGCCACTGAGCGCAATCTGCACCGCATCCTGCAAAGCCGTCACATCCAGGCCATAGCGTTGTAACAACTCCCGGTCGGGTTCGATACTCAACATTTCCAGACCCGTGACCTGTTCCATACGTACATCGGCGGCCCCGGGGACTTGCCCTGCCAATGCCTCAACGGCCTGTGCAATCTCCAGCATCTGATCAAAATCATCGCCATTGATCCGTACAGCCACATCGGCGCGTACGCCGGAGATGAGTTCGTTGAAACGCATCTGGATAGGTTGTGTAAATTCATATTTATTGCCGGGCAGTTTTTCCACCGCCGCCTGCAATTCAGCGACGAGTTCAGCCTTGGTCTTGAATGGGTCCGGCCAGACGTTGCGTGGTTTCATGATCACAAAGGTGTCGGCCACGCTGGGCGGCATGGGATCAGTGGCAACCTCCGCTGTACCGATCTTGCTGAACACCCGCTCAACCTCCGGGAAGGCGCTGATCGTGCGTTCCAGTTGTTCCTGCATTATGACTGACTGGGTAAGTCCGGTACCGGGTATGCGCAGGGCATGCAGGGCAATGTCACCCTCATCCAGTTGCGGGATGAATTGCGCACCCATACGTCCGGCCAGCAGCACGCTCAGCACCACCAGCACGCCGGCTGCTGCGATTACCGGCAAACGCCAGGCCATTGCCAGTTGTAATACCGGCCGGTAAATGGCCTTGGCTGCGCGTAGCAGAATATTTTCCCTATGATGCACGCGATCACGCATGAATAACGCTACAGCCGCAGGCACAAAAGTAACGGACAACAACAGAGCAGCACTCAATGCCATGACGACCGTCAGCGCCATAGGATGAAACATCTTGCCTTCGATACCCGTCAGGCTGAAGATGGGCAGATAGACCACCATGATAATGAATACGCCGAACAATGCGGGGCGTATCACCTCGCGGGTGGCCTCGAACACCACCTCGAAACGCTCCTTCTGTGTCATGGCCGTGGCGGAATTATTCCGGGCCTCACCGAGGCGACGGACACAGTTCTCGACAATGATCACCGCGCCATCGACGATCAATCCGAAATCGAGTGCTCCCAGACTCATCAGATTACCGCTGACTTTATTGCTGACCATGCCGGTAATCGTGAACAGCATGGACAGCGGAATGACACACGCCGTGATCAGGGCGGCGCGCAGGTTGCCGAGCAGCAGGAACAGCACAACAATGACCAGCAGCGCGCCTTCAAACAGATTTTTCTTTACCGTGTCGATGGTTTTGTCGACCAGAGTAGTGCGGTCATAGACTGGCTTCGCGATCACACCGGGCGGCAGCGAATTATTGATCTCCTGGAGTTTGGCCGCTACGCGCCGTGCCACCACACGGCTGTTTTCGCCCACGAGCATCATCGCCGTGCCCAACACCACTTCAGCCCCATCCTGGGTAGCGGCGCCGGTGCGCAGTTCAGAACCGGAACTGACTTCAGCAATATCGGCGATGCGGATGATCACACCATCACGTTTGGCAACACTGATGCGCTGGATATCACCGATGGTCTGCACCAGTCCCGGCACCCGGATCAGGTATTGCGCACCGGCGCGTTCAATATAACCGGCGCCAACATTGGCATTGTTGCGTATCAGCGCGGTAATGACATCCTCCAGGTCCAGGTTGTAAGCCAGCAGCCGCGCCGGATCCGGTGTAACATGAAACTGGCGTTGATAACCGCCAATACTGTTCACTTCGATCACGCCCGGCACCTGGCGTAATTGCGGCAGGATGATCCAGTCCTGCACGCTGCGGAGATCCATGGGAGTATAAGGTTTGTCATCATCGTTAAGGGCGTGAGGCGCGGCTTCGACCACATACATGAAAATCTCACCGAGACCCGTGGCAATCGGTCCCATCATGGGTTGCACGGCCGGTGGCAATTGTCCTTGCAGGGATTGCAGGCGTTCGGCGACCTGTTGCCGGGCGAAATAAATATCGGTGCCGTCTTTAAATACCACCGTCACCTGCGACAAGCCGTAGCGTGAGAGAGAACGTGTGTAATCCAGTCTGGGCAGGCCTGACATGGCGAGTTCTATCGGGTAAGTGATACGTTGTTCCGCCTCTATGGGCGAATAGCCGGCGACCTCGGCGTTGATCTGTACCTGCACATTGGTGATATCAGGCACGGCGTCTATAGGCAGGCGCTGATAGTTGTATACACCCAGCGCGGCACCAAGGCTCACCACCAGCAGGATCAACCAGCGTTGTGCGATGGAAAATCTTATTAATGCATCTAACATGATGATTTCCCCGGAATGAGATATTGATATGGCTCAGGACCAGTGCCATCAAGGCACAGGCAGCGAATATTCAGACACATGTTGTCCTCAGTGATCATGTGACGCGCCGGATTTTTCAATATCGGCCTTGATGAGATAGCTGTTTTTGACGACATACTCTGTGCCGGGATCAAGACCGCCCAGCACCTCGGTATAATTACCGTCACTCATGCCGAGCTGCAGCATGCGCACTTCATAAATATCCCCATGCCGCGCATACACCACATCGAAGTCGCGGAATTTTTGCAGGGCATCGTTGTGTACCGCGAGCGGCGTCTCCAGAATCCTGATCGTAACGACGCCTTTGATGGCCATGCCCGGGCGCCAGATACCCTCAGGGTTATCGAGATGGATCCGCACGGCTGTGCTCTGGCTGGCGGCAGTACTGACCGGAGCCAGATAATCAATCTTGCCCGTCGCACGCGCCTCACCATCCAGCGAGAACACTTCAACGGACTGGCCGCGCTGCAGCCGGGGCAGATCGCGCCGGAATGCCGCGAGATCCACCCGCACGCGATCAGTATTGGCAATGACATACAACGGCGTATCCGTCACCGTCTCACCAGCGGCCACCTGTTGTTCGATCACAATGCCACTGATCGGCGCATGCACGCCGTAGGTTTGCAGGCTGTCATTGCTTTCCACCTGTGCCAGCACCTCCCCCGCCTGTACCCGGTCACCAATGTTTTTGCTCGCCATGCGTACCACGCCGGGGAAGCGGGCCATCACCTTGCGCAGGCGTTGCGCGTCATATTCCACCCGGCCTTGCAGGGTCAGGGTATCCTTGATCTGCGCCGGACCTGCGGTCCCGACTTCAATACCGACCGCAGCCGCGGTTTCCTCAAGGATGCGCGTGCGGCCTTCGTACTGTTGGTATTGCCATTCATAATCGCTGCCCAGGTAATTCGCACGCACACGCACATCGAAGGAATGCGGCTCCGTGACCGGCTGATCGCCCAACAGATAATCGCCGCGGGGTACAAAGCTGAAATTATCCGTCTTGCCGCCTAAACGAAGGAGCGTGATGGTCAGATCAACCTCGCCGGGATTGATTGCTTTGCCATTGAGATAGGGATACGCATGAAACTCCGGCGGTACACCCTGCTCGTAGAGGGTGATCTCCAGTTGCAGACCACCCTGTGTCAGCAACTTGCCGCCATGCGGCCCTTTATCCGCATCAACACCTGCCATCCCGCCCGCACCATGTGCGTCTTGCATCTGCATCCCGGCGGCGGGTTCCAGTTGCTGGATGTATTGAGCGGCAAAATAACCTAGTGCAATGATCAGGACTGTGATGATTGATTGGAGTAAAACACGCATGATTATTCTCCTCCCTCCGTAGTGAAGCGTTCGCCAGTGAGGCGCTCGATCTCGATCAAGTAACGGTGATAGTCTGCTGCGGCCAGAATGGCCTCACTGCGCAGTTCGATAAGCTCCCGCTGCGCATCAACGAGTTCCAGATAGGACAGACGCCCGGTCTGATAAGCCTTTTCATAATCTGCCAGGGCCCGCTCCGCGGCCGGGATCAGGGTAGTGTGCAAGGTCTCGGCTTCGGTCGCGGCGTGCAGCAGTTCCTGATAAGCGCTGAATAAAACTGATTGCGCATCGATATAACGGGCGTGTTCATCACTTTCCACCTGTGCCAGCCGTTCACGCGCCGCCTGGATATTACCCTGATTGCGATCATTGACCGGCAGACCGATGGAGAAGGTGAGCATGAAGGCTTGATCATCAAGGTCTTCCAGGCGGCGTAAACCGGCGCCAATACGCGCATCCGGTGTGGAACGGGCACGCGCCAGTTCCAGTTCCGCTGCACGCAGGCGCTGTACACTGAGGAAGCGTTGCAGATCCGGGCTGGTTCTGATCCGTTCCAGCAATTGTTCAATGTCCGCAACCGGTGGTAACGTAAAAAGATCGGCAACTACAGTTTGGAACTGCACCCGATCCTCGCCCCAGATCGCCGCCAATCTGCGTTTGGAACTCTTCAGTTCGTGTTCACGGTGTTCGAGGGCAATATGAGCACGCGCCACGGCGATCTCCGCTTTGCTTAATTCGGCGCTCATGGCGCGGGCGGCGCTCACTCTCACCTGCACGGCATCCTGTGTGCGTTCAGCTTGTTCGAGGGCGGCCTGTGCGACCTCCAGCAGGGCCTGGCCGGTGACGGCATGGATAAACCGGCGTGCAACCTCGGCCAGGACATCAAGTTTTTTGATATCGTAATCGGCCTCAATCAGGCCAAGCTGCATCGCGGCCGCATCAGAACGCCGCTGGCGTTTATCACCCAGCTCCAACACCTGGCTGAGTGACAATGTTGTTTCCAGACCGCGCGCACCGCGTAAATTGCCGGTGCCGGCAAAATCTTCAAACTGCACGCCCAGCTCCGGATTGGGACGCAACCCGGCCTGGATACGTTCCGCCTCGGCGGCACGTATGGCATAGGTGTAGGATTCAAGTTCAGGACTGCGAGTCAGGGTTCTGGCAACCGCCTCCGCCAGAGTAATGGAAGGCATCTCCATGACATCCGCAGAAAGCGCTATTGAATACCCAAAGAATAGTGCCGCCAATGGCAGTTGGCGCCATCGCAGCGAAATAGGTAACAGCTTCATAATGAAACCTCTGCACGGCTGCATGAATACCATGCAGGCGCGCTGAAATATTGATGTTAAAGACTCAAGTATGGCTGCGCATCACCGCCTGATGCAGCGGCATCAGATCGTGATATTCAGCAACGGGTTAGGTCAGGGTTTAAGGGGAGGCGCGAGAAGGTGGACGGAGAGAAAAAACAGTCGAGCGTGGCAATCCGATAACAAATGATTGCCGGAAGATATAGAACGTCTGGATAGATAAAAGCAAAACAATGACTGCAAGAATTGCCGGAAAATCAGACATGGTTTTGGCCTTAGCGATCAGACCATCAAATTGCAGGTCGATCTCACCGGATTCATCATGCGGCAACCGATGTTCCTGGCCGCCCAGAACGTGAACCTTGATTGCGCCCGCATCGGCCAGTTCATGGTTATGCATGTGCAAATGACCAAACTGCACCACTAACATGAACAGGCACACTAAGAAGAGTATGCCCTTGTTAAGACTGGCATGGCGCAATGACTGCATCAGGCCCATTGGTTTATCCGTTGAATAAATGGAAGATGATCATGATGTATATGCTACTCCACATCGGCAATAAATTAAAAGGACCGGATTAAAAGGACCGGATTATGACTCCATCGCCTGCCGGTTGCTGCGCAGACGTACTTGATAAATACCATCGGATTTTTTGATGTGTTTATACAAAGCAGCAAACAAAAAGACTGACCATGCTGCCAGGTTCTTCCGGCAATTAAATAATGGATTTATATACCTTGACTCTGTAGTAAAGTAAAGAGTCTATACTTTTGCAAACAGACATACGGGGTGCGATATGAATAGCATGACAATAGGGCAGGTGGCGAAAAAAGCAGGCATAGGTATTGAAACCATCCGTTTCTATGAGCGTAAGGGTCTGATAGACGAACCTCCGAGAAAGGAAAGTGGTTATCGTCAGTATGATGCGGGCGTGGTGGATCGCCTTGTTTTCATACAACAGGCAAAGATGCTGGGTTTTACCCTGGCGGAAATTCAGGAACTACTCTCGCTGAAAATCAGCCCGGAGACGACCAGCCGGGAAATTAAAAAGATCGCTGAAGCGAAACTTGTTGATATCGAAGCCAAGGTAAAGATGTTAAGGCGTATGCAGCGCACACTGAAAAAACTGGTGGAAAAATGTCCGGGACATGGGCCGGTTGATCATTGTCCTATTCTGGAAGCCTTGACAAAGAGATGACTATGTCTGTGAGGAATTAATCATGAACTGCGAGCATCACATGCAAAAGAATTCACACAATAGCAGTCAACAGAGAAATGATAATCCTGCATTACAGATGAGTAATAAGCGGGAATACACATGTCCGATGCATCCGGAAATTATTCGTGACCAACCCGGGGATTGTCCCATTTGTGGAATGGCGCTGGAACCTCGTGCCTCTGAAACAGATGAGGATAATGCCGAACTCAAAGATATGACACGGCGCTTCTGGGTCAGTGCCGCATTGGCCATCCCTGTTTTTTTCAGTGCCATGGGCGCTGAGTTCCGGCCAGAAGTTGTTGCCGGTATCGTCCAACCTCATATCAGGCAATGGATTGAAATGATATTGGCAACACCTGTCGTGTTATGGGGTGGCTGGTCATTTTTTACGAGAGGCTGGATGTCTGTTGTAACACGCAACCTGAATATGTTTACCCTGATTGGGCTCGGTATCGGTGTGGCCTGGGGTTACAGCATTGTTGCAGTGCTGCTGCCGGGTATCTTTCCCGACTCCGTCAGAAATGAAATGGGCGTGATCCCGGTTTATTTTGAAGCGGCAGCAGTCATTACAGCACTGGTGCTGCTGGGTCAGGTGCTTGAACTGCGTGCCCGCAGTCAGACCAATGCTGCAATAAAAATGCTGTTGGGACTGGCGCCGAAGACGGCACGCATTGTCCGTGAAGATGGCAATGAAGAGGATGTCCCGCTCGAACATGTGAAAATCGGCGACAGATTGCGTGTCCGTCCCGGTGAAAAGATCCCGGTTGACGGTATTGTCCTTGAAGGAAGCAGTTCGGTGGATGAATCCATGGTGACCGGTGAGCCTATACCGGTAACCAAACGGGTTAATGACAAACTGATCGGAGCAACTGTCAATGGCACCGGCGGTCTGGTGATGGAGGCGCAGCGCGTCGGCAGTGAGACGCTTTTATCACAAATCGTGCATATGGTGGCCGAGGCGCAACGTAGCCGGGCGCCTATCCAGAAGATGGTGGATGTTGTTTCAGGGTATTTTGTCCCCGCGGTAGTTATTATCGCCATAATCACCTTTATCGTGTGGGGATTCTGGGGGCCTGAACCGCGTTTGGCCCATGCCGTCATCAATGCAGTGGCTGTTTTGATTATCGCCTGTCCCTGTGCACTGGGTCTGGCCACGCCCATGTCTATCATGGTTGGGACTGGCCGTGGCGCTTTGCTTGGTGTCCTGATTAAAAATGCCGAAGCGCTCGAAGTTCTGGAGAAGATCGACACCCTGGTGGTTGACAAGACCGGCACACTCACCGAAGGCAAGCCGAAACTTGTCACTGTCATCGCGGCAGAAGGCTATGACGAGGATACTATCCTCAAGCTGGGCGCCAGTCTGGAGCGAAGCAGTGAACATCCCCTGGCAACTGCCATCGTCACCGGAGCAAAAGATAGAAATATTTCTCTTGCCACAGTCAGCGGATTTAATTCGATCACGGGGAAGGGTGTTTCCGGTGAAGTGGAAAACAGACAGGTGGCCATTGGTAATCGCAAATTGCTTGAAGACCTCAAGGTAGAAGCACAATCTTTAACAGAGAAGGCGGAAGAATTACGCCGTGATGGCCAGACTGCCATGTTTGTGACTATCGATAACAAACCAGCAGGCATATTGGGCGTCGCCGATCCCATTAAGTCATCAACGCTGGAAGCCATAACAGCGTTGCATAAGGATAATGTTGCGATTGTCATGTTGACGGGTGATAGCAAAACCACCGCCCAGGCTGTCGCCGGGAAGCTCAATATTGATCAGGTCATTGCTGAGGTTTTACCGGAACAAAAAGTTGAAGTAATAAAACGCTTGCAGGCAGAGGGCCGTAAAGTCGCCATGGCCGGTGATGGTATCAATGACGCGCCGGCGCTGGCCCAGGCTGAAGTGGGCATCGCAATGGGTACCGGGACGGATGTCGCCATGGAAAGCGCAGGGATAACCCTGGTGAAAGGAGATTTGCGTGGCATAGCACGTGCACGTCTTCTCAGCCGGGCAACGATGCGAAATATCCGCCAGAATCTTTTCTTTGCCTTTATTTATAACGCATTAGGTGTGCCTGTGGCTGCCGGTATTCTCTATCCGGTCTCCGGTCTGTTGCTCTCACCGATGATCGCCGCCGCCGCAATGAGTTTCAGTTCATTGTCGGTAGTCGCGAATGCACTGCGTCTGCGGCGAGCGTCCTTATAACTTCTAATGAAGGAGGATGAACAATGAATCATAAAGGCTATTTTTATTAGTAAATAGGTAATTCACTTAAGCAATCGGAGGTGAGGCTATAAATAGTATTAAGTAAACCAGTTGTTGTAGACAATTCGGCTAGTATTTATGGTTTTAAACATATATAGGAGACATAGAAATGCGTAAGTTAACTTACATTATATTTTTGCTCTCAACCATGTTCATTAGTATGGCTGGTTATGCAGCTGAACAGTCTGAAAATAACCCGTTACAATTAAAGGATGGTTCACATCTTTTCATTAATGATGACGGCACCATGCGCATGATTGACAATAATGGCAAGCCATTCGAGATGCAAGAAGGCGTTGAAATGGAATTAGAAGACGGCACATTGATTATGATGAAGAACAAAAAGATCTGGCGTCATGATCATAGAAAGACTAAATAATATTTACAGAACAACTCTCATCAAGAAGTTGCTGTGCTCAATGATGAGCAGCAACTTCTTGTATTTGAGATAAATTATTCTATTTGATTTGAGGCAGGAAAAGGCTATTTATCTCTGCCTGGATTAAAGAACATGAAATACAATCTTTCATTTATAGTATGAGTATCGTGCAACCGATCCTCCCTGATTTGAACTATGTATGATGATTTCTTAATCATCGGACATCAAAGTAATGAAGTTGGGAAAATCAACATATAAAAGGGAAACACGGGTAGTGGCCTTGGGTAAACCCACTGAACGCGAAACCCGGGCATGGTACTTCCAGCGTTATGTTTCACATCTTCCGCTGGAAAGTGAAATGGTGTTGTTCAACCGTAGCTGGTACAACCGGGCAGGTGTTGAAGAAGTGATGGGCAATTGTACAGAGGAGGAATACGAGGCTTTCATGGAAACGGTGAATGATTTCGAGGACCTGTTGATCCGATCCGGGCTGAACCTGTTGAAATATTATCTGGATATCAGTCGTGAGGAACAGAAGCGCAGATTGACCGCCCGCAGGAAAGATCCGTTAAAACAATGGAAGATCAGCCCAGTAGATGAGAAAGCGATAAAGCGCCGGGACGATTACAGCAGTGCACGCAATGAAATGTTCGAACGGATAAGCACAAAAACATCTCCCTGGATAGTCGTTAAGGCCGATCATAAGAAAGTAGTGCACCTTAATGTTATCAGGGACATCTTGAGCAGGGTCGAGTGTCCAGGGAAAGACGAACATCTTTGTGCGCCCGATCCGGATATTATTTTCAAATACAAACGTTCCTTGTTAAAAAGCGGTTTCATCACACCTCGAATTATTCTGTTAATTTAATTTAGCGTGGTAACAAATATGAATGATCAAAAGACACGGGATACACAACATAAAAAAACCAACCTGGTGATGTGGGTATTTTTGGTTTTTATCGCCTATCTTCTGCTTACCGAGCATTGGGCGCATATTGTGCCGTATCTGCCATGGCTTATTTTGCTGGCATGTCCGTTGATGCATATTTTCATGCATGGTGGCCATAACCATGGTTCCGATCAGGGATTGCACGATGGCCACTCACATCATAAGGAGGAATAGCAATGGAACACGGTTCTGCCTACGGGCTCTGGTCTCTGGTCATTATCAATTCAGCAGTGTTTATTATCTTTGCATTCAGTTTCACCAAACCAAGGACCACCCGGGATTGGCGTTCATTGGGAGTATTTTCAGCGTTTATTGTGGCATTGTTTACCGAGATGTACGGTTTTCCTTTGACGATATATTTATTTTTAGGCTGGCTCGCGCAGAATTATCCCGGGGTTGATTTTTCCAGCCATGAATCTGGCCATTTATGGCATGTATTATTAGGTCTTGGCGGAAATGCACATTTTGATTTTCTTCATATATTAAGCAGTTTATTGATTTTTGGTGGATTCTGGTTATTGGCCTCAGCCTGGAATGTTCTTTACAAGGCACAACAAACCGGCACATTGGCAATAACCGGCGCTTATAGTTATGTGCGTCATCCTCAATACCTGGCTTTTATCATCATTATGTTTGGTTTTCTGTTGCAGTGGCCGACCTTGCCGACGCTGGTCATGTTTCCTGTGCTGGTCTATTTCTATGTTCGACTGGCCAAACGTGAAGAACAAGAGGCACTGTCAGTATTCGGGGAAGAATATAAAAACTATATGAAAGCGACACCCGGATTTATACCTGATTTGAAATTCACCGGCCTTGAAACATAAAGAAAAATAATAATGCAAATCACATTTCTAGGCGCTGCTGAAACTGTCACTGGCTCGCGGTTCCTGCTTGAGGCCGCAGGGAAAAGAATTTTAATCGACTGCGGTCTGTTCCAGGGACTGAAAAAATTACGGCAACGTAATTGGGAGCCATTTCCGGTCAAGCCTGTCAGTATTGATGCGGTCATACTGACCCATGCGCATATCGATCATAGTGGTTATTTACCGGTTTTGTTTAAAAACGGTTTTAGAGGGAAAGTGTACTGCACACCTGCAACACTCGATTTATGCAGTATTCTGTTGCCGGACTCAGGTCATCTGCACGAAGAAGAGGCCAGATTTGCCAATAAATACGGTTTCAGCAAGCACAAACCCGCCTTGCCACTGTATACACTGGAAGATGCGAAACGTTGTCTACCCTCATTTGTGACTATTCCTTATGACAAGGAATTCAATCCGGTCAAGGGAATTAATGTTCGCTTTACCCCGGCTGGTCATATTCTTGGTTCTGCCTGCATTCATATTACCGATGGCAGTAGGAAAATTATATTTTCCGGCGATGTTGGCAGGCCCGTTGATCCTGTGATGTATTCGCCAGCCCGGCTTGATGAAACAGATTATCTGGTGATTGAGTCAACCTACGGTGACAGGTTGCATACGAGTCTTGACCCAAAAAAAATGCTGGCAAGGACCATAGTCAATACAGCAAAAAAAGGCGGTGTAATATTGATCCCGAGTTTCGCCGTTGGCCGTGCACAGACCATCCTGCACCTCATTACGGAACTTGTTAAAGAGGGAAAAATTCCAAAATTCCCGGTATTTCTTGACAGTCCCATGGCCATAGATTCGACTGAATTATTTTGCCGTTATGCGGATCAACATCGATTGTCTGCACAGGCCTGTCAGGCGATTTGTGATCTGGTTACCTATACACGCTCGGTGGATGAATCCAAGGCAATCGCAGGCCAGCACAATCCGAAAATTATTATTTCCGCCAGTGGCATGCTGACCGGCGGAAGAATACTACATCACTTAAAAAAATATCTTGGTGACCGTCGTAATACCGTTATATTTTCTGGTTACCAGGCTGCAGGTACGCGCGGTGCCGCGATACTGGCCGGTACAGAAAGTATAAAAATCCATGGCGAATATATACCCGTCCGGGCCAAGTCCGTTTTTATAGATGGACTTTCTGCCCATGCTGATTATAAGGAAATGACGGCATGGCTTTCGTGTTTAAAAAAACCACCCAAACGTACTTTCATTGTTCATGGCGAACCTCAGAGCCAGGACGCCTTCAGGCGTTACCTTAAAGATCAGCTTGGCTGGAATATACTGGTACCGGGACATGGGGATACGGAAAACCTTGAATAATCCAATCTCCTATTCGGGCAATGCCATTGATGTAATGCCATCTATTGCTGTGGCCATAGAGGAGTTGTTTAAAAAATTGACAGGTTTTATTAGTTATAAAATTTTGTAATGGTCAAAATTATGATCACTGAACAATATGTCTGGTTTGTCTGGTCTTTGATGTTCCTGATTCCGTGGATGCTGTTATACGTCATATATCCAGTACACAGAAAGGTCATGTTGCGGACCAGTCTAATTACCATGCTGTTCGGAGTAACTGAACCACTGTTTGTACCAGAGTACTGGTCGCCTCCGAGCTTGTTTAATCTTGCATTAACAACGGGATTCGATATTGAAAGTTTTATTTTTTGTTTTGGTATTGGGGGAGCGGGTGTTGTGTTATACAACGTAATAACGGGCAGCCGTTTTGAGCCGGTGCCGGAAACCTATCGTCGTTCCCCGTTACATAAGCATCATAAACTTGCTATTGCCGCACCATTTATCGCCTTTCCATCGCCTTATTTTTTCCATGGAATCCGATTTATCCTGCCTTTGCCTCAATGATTACAGGAACAATTGCAACGATCCTGTGCCGGCCGGACCTGAAAAACAAAACCTGGGTGGGCGGGATAATATTTACTCTTTACTATTGGTTGTTTATCGAAGGACTCGAATTGCTGTCACCGGGATATATAGAGCGGGCGTGGAACCTTGGTGCATTGTCAGGTGCGATGGTGTTTGGCATCCCGTTGGAAGAATTGCTGTTCGCATTCACTTTCGGTATGTACTGGGCTGGTGTCTATGAGCATTTTACCTGGATGAAATCAGATAACTGACTGATGCAAATAAAATTGTTGTTTGTCGTGATTGTCGTTCAATTGAACCGGAATTTATCAGAAGATATCGAGTCATAACATTACTGATATAAAACGGTACATACACATGAAACCCTTAATCAGATTATGGATTATTATTCCAGCATACACTGTATTTTTATTAACAGGATGTGCCTCCAGCCTGACTCCCATTGAGGTCTCTGACGGGTTCTGGACGGCTGTTAAGAGCCGGGACAATCAATCCGTCAGGAAATATATAGTGTCTGAATCCCTAAATGAGGATGATTTAACCGGGAAATTACTACGGATTAACAGTTACACTCTGGGACGTACGGTGATAGACCAGGGGCAGGCCTGGGTAGATACTACTGTGGAGATTGCTGGCGATGACCCTTTCAGGTTGCCAATAAAAACAGTGCTGTTGCAGGAAAATCAACAATGGAAAGTGGATTATGCAGCGACGGTTGCGCCCATCTCAAGCAGCAGTGATGTTGCACGTTTCCTGGGCAACCTGAATGAACTGGGAATACAATTTGCCGATAAATTAAACCAGTCATTGGGGGAAATACAGAAGACGCTACCAGAAGTGCAGAGAGAACTGGGGAAGATTGAAGAAAGCATGAAACAGAAACTGCCGGAGCTGCAACAGCGCATGGAGGAATTCATGCGGCAACTGGAAGAGGCCCTGGGTAACAAATCCAAAACTCAGCCAACCCCGCGCACCAAAGAGATATAATAAAATTCTATATTTACATTGACTTTACGCCCGTCTAGTCTTTAAATCATATATAAATATCGAGGGGTGGGGGATCACATCATGCGTACACTGCTGACAGTCTTGTTCTTTGTGTCCTTTTCAATGAATGTATCCGCAATAGAGCCAGTCAATGACCAACAGGTGATGCTCTATTATCATATCCCGCTGGGTGCAGATAAACAGCACAGCAAGCATCAATTTGGATTGCGTTTTGATAATACCAACCATGATCCCCGCGAAGTCGTTCAGATCAGCGCCCTTGATTCCAGACCTGCAGCAATGGATTTCAGGATGGGATACGATGGTGTGCAATCAATCAAGATCCATGGTGTTGATTATGCAGCTTACCTGATTGCCAGGGCGGCCGAGGGTGAAGACAGCCCGGTTGAACCCGTGACTGAAACCCGGCCCGCTGAAGAAGTAACCACGGCGGAAACTGCCCCGGAAGAAACCACGGAAGCACCCGAAGAAAAAGGACCGATCCAGAAAAAACTCGATGAACTGCCATTCGGCGTAGTGATCGGGGTCATACTCGGTATAGGAATAATCGCCGGAGTCGGAGGCTGATCAGACAGTAAAAATTCAAATCCCCATATTGCTGAGTGTAACCATAATGTCGTTCAGTATAGCAGTGGCACGCGGGTGCTCTGTTTCGAAATGTTGAATTGCTTCTTTTATATCTTTTACTAACCCGTCATCGTTATCATCCGGTTTTTCAAGCTTTGTCTCCAGGTCGCTGATTATCTGGTTCAGCTTTTTTCTGGTTTCAATATCATCTTTTGCAACGTGACTGATTTCATTGCGTAGTCTTTCGAGGTCGTCATGTAATTTTTTATTTTTCATAAAGAGTAAAAGTCAGAAGTCCAGTTGTAATGAGTATATCTCAGTATTAAATCAGTTAAATTTAATCTTTCCTATTCCGGGCAGTTTGACCGCTGGCTCAAAGGGATTGATACCAGAAACCAGACCGAGAAAATTAATTTCCATGCCTTCAACCCGGCTGGCCAGTATACCAAACAGACCAAAGATGGAAACTTGAAAACCTGTGCCACTCGGTGGCTTGCTGATGATATTGCCATTCAGTAAGTAGTCCTTGCCGATTGCACTGGGAGGAAGATCCAGTTTGAGTTCCGGCACATGGCGGCCGATGTGGGCGATGAATGTATTACTGTTAGGCCCGGGCCAGAGCACATATTTATTTTGATATGGGTAGCTGGTTGCTGCCTCAGCAATCCTGGGGATCGCACTTTCCGCAATGTCACCCCGAATATCCAGGATAATTTCGGGTGTGTAACCATACCATGCCCGGTCCGGACTGTCTGTTTTGGAAACAACCACCGGTAACCCGCGCATTGCATTCCAGCCCAGAACATGGTGAACGGTATATTCTTTTGCATTCTTTTCTTTTGTAGCAATCCAGGTATGTACTGCAAAAATTCCCCGCCAGTTGAACGCACGGGCAGCATAAACCTGTACAACGGCTTTAGCGGTTTCATCCGGTTTGGGGGCAATACCAGTACTGTCACGATTAGCTGTTTGCCAGTTATTGTCCAACGTGATTTTTCCGCTGAACAGCATCAATAATGGCCCCATCAGATTAATGATGAGAAAGGATGTTAATAATAGTTTAAAAACTTTTCTTGCCCGTTTATTCATGGATAAAAGGTCAGGAGATGCGCCATGGATGGTTTAAACTCATATTGAAAAAAAGTATTTTAATTGGTGGGCCCGGTAGGGCGAGCCTGAAAAAGGAAAAGATACTTAACGTAT